>DJWQ01000013.1 GCA_002441045.1 Firmicutes bacterium UBA6226
ATTTATTTCTAAAAATTAATCGTATAAATTAATTCATACGATGTTAAGTGTCTGAAATTTATTGCAAAATTCAAACAATAGGATTATTATTATATATATTGTTGCACTAATGGAATTACAGACTAAATTTAAGGGGTGAATGTATTGGGGAGATTTTTAGTTAAAAGGATCCTGACGATGATCGTGACGTTATTCGTTATCATTTCGATTACATTTATCATGATGCACGCCATTCCAGGTGGACCATTTACAAGAGAAAAAGCATTGCCAGAGCCAGTTCTTCAAGCTTTAAATGCTAAGTATCATCTAGATGACCCGTTATGGAAGCAATTTGTGGATTATGTTAAAGGCGTCTTGACTTTCAACTTAGGACCATCGTTTCAAAGAGCAGGGGTTACTGTTAATGATTTAATCAGAGAAGGTTTCCCAGCGACATTGAAGATTGGTCTTGCGTCGGTAGTGGTAATTATAATTGTGGGTATACCACTCGGGATTTTATCGGCGCTCAAGCAAAACAAATGGCAAGATGGACTCGTAATGTTTATTGCGACTATCGGGGTTACTATACCATCGTTTGTTATGGCTACAGGAATTATCTATATTTTCAGTGCTAAGCTAGGTTGGCTACCGTCCAACGGATTAACCTCCTGGAAGCATATGATAGGACCTGTAATCGCTTTATCAGGGTTCTCTTTATCTTTTGTTGCCCGTTTGACGCGTTCTAGTATGCTTGAAGTCTTACAGCAAGACTACATTAGAACCGCTAGAGCGAAAGGTTTATCTAACAATAAAGTAATTTATAAACATGCACTTAAAAACGCATTAATACCAGTTGTAACTTATTTAGGACCAATGATAGCGTCACTTCTTACAGGTTCTTTCGTTATCGAAAAAGTATTTGCGATCCCTGGAATGGGTAAGCACTTCGTTGAAAGTGTCGGTAATAGAGATTATACAGTACTTATGGGGATTACCATTTTCTATGCGTTGTTCCTTGTAATTATGGTTCTTCTCGTCGATATTTTATACAGCTTTATCGATCCAAGAATTAAAATGGAAGACTAGGGGGCTATCATGTCAGAACAATCAATCAACAAAGCACTATGGGAAAACATTCCCAAGGAAAATAAAGATGCCGAAGTGATTTCTCGTCCGAGTATGACCTACTGGCAAGATGCTTGGAGAAGATTAAAGAAAAACAAGCTTTCAATGCTTGGTCTTTTGTTCATCTTTTTCATGGTATTGACAGCAATCATCGGACCATATGTTATTTCACATGATTATTCAACACAGCAGTTACAGCTTGCGAATATTCCACCTAAGTTTGATATCTATAAAGTAGATGATACAACTTACTTCTATATGCATAGCGAGTACAAACTCTTTAATGTAACTGCAGATGGTTTATTATCTGATAAAATTAAAGAAACAGAAAACGATTTAACCAATAGAAAACGCGTCTATAACATAGACGGAAACGAAATTGTATTAGACTACAGCTACGCTTCAAAAAAAGCTGAAGATAATCCAGATGGCGTTAAGTTTAAGCTATATATGAATGGTGAGGAACTTAAAGTCTACGATACAGTTCGTAATAAGGCTTATATTCTCGGTACAGATGGTCTTGGTAGAGATATGCTTGCTAGGGTTATCTATGGTGCTAGAATTTCGTTATTAATCGCATTTATCGCTACAGTAGTAAACTTTTTTATCGGTGTATTATACGGCGGTATCTCTGGATACTTCGGCGGTAGAGTAGATAACATAATGATGCGTATTGTTGATATTATTAACGTTATACCGCTTCTGTTATATGTAATTTTGCTCTCAGTTATTATCGGATCTGGCTTAAAGTCCATCATCATAGCCTTGGGTTCGGTATATTGGGTAAGTATGGCACGTATCGTACGTGGTCAAGTACTTAGCTTAAAAGAACAAGAATATGTATTAGCAGCGAGAACTTTGGGTGCGAGCTCTATGAGAATCATGATTAGACACCTTATCCCAAATGCTATGGGTCCAATTATTGTTTCTATGACAATGTTAATTCCAAGTGCTATCTTCACTGAAGCTTTCTTGAGCTTTATCGGCCTCGGTGTAAACGCACCGCTTGCTTCATGGGGTACACTTGCAAATGACGCACTTGGTGGTTTAAGATCATATCCTTATCAGTTGTTCTATCCATCTTTAGCAATCTCAGTGACAATGCTGGCATTCAACTTCTTAGGTGATGGCCTTCGAGATGCATTAGACCCAAGATTAAGAAAATAGGAGAGGTGTAGACAGTGGCTGATAAATTATTAGAAGTAAAAAATCTTAAGACCTCTTTCTTTACGCATGTTGGTGAAGTTCAAGCGGTCAGAGGCGTAAGCTTCGAATTAGGCGTTGGTGAGGCACTTGGTATCGTAGGTGAATCTGGAAGTGGAAAGTCTGTAACTTCTATGTCGCTTATGAAATTGTTACAGTATCCAGGCGTTATCAAAGAGGGGGAAATCCTTTTTGAAGGAACTGATGTCGTACCTAAAACAGAAAAAGAAATGAGAAAAATCAGAGGAAATGATATCGCTATGATATTCCAAGATCCGATGACTTCTCTTAATCCAGTATATACAATCGGTAATCAAATTATCGAAGCGATTTTAGAGCATCAAAATGTAACAAAACAACAAGCGAGACAAAAAGCGATTAAAATGCTTGAACTTGTTGGAATACCTTCACCTGAATCGAGAATAGACAATTATCCTCATGAGTTCAGTGGCGGTATGAGACAACGTGCAATGATTGCTATTGCACTTTCTTGTGAACCTAAGCTCTTAATTGCTGATGAACCAACAACTGCTCTTGACGTTACAATTCAAGCTCAAATTCTTGAATTAATGAGAGAACTAAAAGAGAAAATTAACACATCAATTATTTTAATCACACATGATTTAGGTGTTGTTGCCGATCTATGTTCAAGAATCATCGTTATGTACGGTGGTTTGATCATGGAAGAGGGAACCGCTGAGCAAGTTTTCTACACACCTAAACATCCTTATACAATGGGCCTCTTAAAATCTATTCCTAAAGTAAACAAAAAAGAAAAGGAAAGATTAATTCCAATCGACGGGACACCACCGGACTTGGTAAAGCCACCAACTGGCTGTCCATTCTATGCAAGATGTGATTATGCTATGAAAATCTGTAAAGAACAAGTTCCGCCTTATTTTGGTATTGCACCTGGTCATCGTTCTATGTGTTGGCGACTTCATGAAGATGCTCCAGCGCATGAGGACTTCATAAAAGAATCAAATAGGGGGGGCACTCATGGCTAAACAACTTAATCCAAACGATGTGCTACTTGAAGTAAAAGATCTTAAAAAGCACTTTGTGAGTAGACATGGTCTATTCGGTCAACACACAACACGTGTTCAAGCGGTGGACGGTGTAAGTTTTAAAATTCTTAGAGGTGAAACTTTAGGTTTGGTTGGTGAATCAGGATGTGGTAAATCAACAACTGGTAGAACCATTATTAGACTTTATGATGTTACTTCTGGGGAAGTTATCTTTGATGGCGTAGATATCAGTAAAATATCACAAGGTGAAATGCGTCAGTATCGTAAGAAAATTCAAATGATTTTCCAAGATCCATATGCGTCTTTGAACTCAAGGATGACTGTTGGTGATATTATTGGAGAACCAATTGATATTCATAATATTGCAAAAGGTGAAGAAAGACAAAAAATAATTTGGAACTTACTTGAAAGAGTTGGACTCAGCAAAGAGCATGCAAACCGTTACCCACATGAGTTTTCAGGTGGACAAAGACAACGTATCGGGATTGCAAGAGCACTTGCTGTAAATCCAGATTTCATCATTTGTGATGAACCGATTTCAGCACTAGATGTTTCAATTCAAGCACAAGTTGTCAACATGCTTGAAGATTTACAAAAAGAGCTGGGATTGACCTATCTGTTTATAGCGCATGACTTGTCAATGGTTAAGCATATTTCAGACAGAATTGGTGTTATGTACCTTGGTAAATTGGTTGAGCTGGCTAACTCAGATGAGTTGTATGACAATCCAAATCATCCTTACTCTCAAGCATTGCTTTCTGCAATTCCAATTCCTGATCCAGATGCTACAAAGCACGGTCAAAGAATTGTACTTGAAGGCGATGTACCTTCTCCTATCAATCCACCATCTGGATGTCGGTTTAGAACGCGTTGTAGATACGTGATGGATGTATGTAAAGAAGTAGAACCAGAGTTTATCGAGATATCACCTAATCATTTTTCTGCATGTCATTTAAACACTGTTAACAAATAAGATAGTTTTCAAAGGTACTAAGCCACCCAGGCTTAAGTATAGATGCTAAAAAGCAAGAGACATTCAAAATTAAAGGGGGTTTTTGATTAATGAAAAAATTATTAGCATTGTTGTTAGTTTTAGTGCTTACTTTTTCTTTAGCTGCATGTGCTAAAGACGAAGAACCAGCAACTGAAGCTCAAGAGACAACTGCAGCTGAGACAACTATGGCTGCAAAAACTTATACTGCTGAAGAAGTAGTACAGATTTATGAAGTAAGAAAAGCGCTTACACTTGCAATCGATAGAACTATGATTGTTGAGCAAATCACAAGAGCTGGCCAATTACCTGCAACTGGTTTCGTACCACCGGGATTAAAAGATTCTACAGGTGCTGATTTCAGAGCTACTGCTGGTGATTACGGTATTGCTGAAGATGGATCTGCAATTGAAGAAGCAAAACAACTTCTTGCTGATGCAGGTTTCCCTAATGGAGAAGGCTTCCCAACATTGACAATCCTTTACAACACAAGTGAAGGTCACAAAGCAATCGCAGAAGCAATTCAAGAAATGTGGAAACAAAACCTTAACATCAACGTAGAAATCGCTAACCAAGAGTGGGCAGTATTCCAAGATACTAGACATCAAGGTAACTTCCAAGTTGCTCGTGCTGGTTGGATTGGTGACTATGAAGATCCTATGACATTCCTTGACTTATGGACTTCTTACTCAGGTAACAACGATGCTCAATGGAAAGTAACAGCTTACGATGACGTTATCGAAGCATCTAAATTAGCTACTGGTACAGATAGAGATAAACTTCTATATGAAGCAGAGCAAATGATTATGGATGACTTAATCGTTATGCCGATCTACTACTATACTCATACTGTAGCTGTTAAAGAAGAAGTTAAAAACTGGTTCATCTCTTCTTTAGGTCACTTCTACTTTGGTGAAGTATCTACTGATGATGGCACATTACAATGGAACCTTGGCTCAGAGCCAAAAACTATCGATCCTGCACTTAACTCTGCAGTTGATGGTGGTAACTTAATCAACAATACTTTCGAAGGTCTTATGAGAAAGAACGAAGAAGGTTTACAACCTGCTATGGCTGAAAGCTATACAGTATCTGATGATGGTACAGTTTATACTTTCACTATCAGAGATGCAAAATGGTCTGATGGTCAACCTGTTAAAGCTCAAGATTTCGAATATGCTTGGAAACGTGCTTTAGATCCAGCTGTTGCTGCTGAATACGGCTTCCAAATGTTCTACATCAAAGGCGCTCAAGAATACTATGAAGGTAATGGAAATATTGAAGACGTAATGGTTAAAGCTCTTGATGACAAGACTTTAGAAGTTACTCTTGCTGCTCCAACACCTTACTTCTTAGATCTTACAACATTCTACACTTTCATGCCTGTAAGACAAGATATGGTAGAAAAAGATCCTGAAGGTTGGTCTTCAAATCCTGCTACAGCTATCGGCAATGGACCTTTCAAATTATCAGAATACAAAACTGGTGATAGAATCGTTCTTGTTCCTAACACTAACTACTGGCAAGCAGATAAAACTAAATTAACTAGAATCGATGCAATGATGATCGTTGACCAGTCAACTGCTCTTACTGCATACGAAGCTGGCGAATTAGACTTGATCGATAGCTTCCCTGTATCTGAAATCCCAAGACTTATCGCTGAAGATCCAACATTCCAAATCATGCCTTATGTTGGAACATACTACTACATCTTCAACGTAGGTATTACTGAGTAATTTAAAATTAAAAGGTGATCTTTATGATCACCTTTTTTTTGTTTAGCTGCAATTTCGTTTGTGATAAAATCTGAGGACTCTACGTCTGAAGATTCTTTTTTATATTTATTAATTCTGTGGTCCTGAGTTTACATAAGTCACATTTCTCATTTAGTTGAATTTCCATAAAAGTAAAATCAATTCTTTTGAAAGTTTAGGTACAAAAAGGGTAAAATAGAAATAGGGGGTTCTATTAATGGATGCAGATAAGAAATCAACTAGAGCTGGTAGAGATGAACAAATCAACGGGGTGGATATAGACAAAGTACAAGAAATATTAAGTGCAACGATTACGAGTATAGATAGCAGTAAAAATCAACTTCTCGATATTGTTGAGAACGCACGAGAAGAACATGAGCTTCTTCGAAATGAGCTCAACTTTATAAAAATTGAAATCGATAGAGTGATAGGTGAAGTTGATCGATTGACACTTAAAGATAAGCTAGTTAGGGGTAAACTGGCAGAAGTATCAAAAGCTTTCAACCGCTACAATGAAGAAGATATAAAAAAGGCATATACAGCGGCTGCAGATGTAAAAGTTGAATTAATGGCAGCGATGAGAGATGAACAACAACTAAAAGTACGAAGAACTGCTCTTGAATTATCGTTAAAAAGGGCATTAAAGAATATTCAAAACGCAGAGCATATCGTTCAGCAAGTAACTATAGCTGTAACTTATCTAAGAGGTGAAATTTTATCCGCGATAGATGTTATGGGTAATGAAGGTATGGCCTTGGGAATTAAGATTCTTGAAGCGCAAGAGAATGAACGCATGCGTATTTCTAGAGATATCCATGATGGTCCAGCCCAACAGATTGCATCTATCGTCATGAAGGCAGACTTTTGTGAAAGGGTTGCAAAACAAGATTTAGATAAAGGGCTGAAAGAGCTCTCCGAACTTAAAGATCAGGCGAAACGGGCCCTTAAAGAAGTAAGGGGAATCATACATGATCTTAGGCCAATGTCGCTCGATGACTTAGGTTTAAATGAAACGGTTGAGAATTATGCAATGAGTTTTAGCAATGAAACTCAAATAAAAATTCGGGTAAAGGCAGGCCGGATTATAACAGAAATTGAACCAATTATTAAAGTGGCTGTATTCCGTCTAATTCAAGAATTGTTGAATAACATAAAGAAGCATGCAAAAGCATCAGATGTCATTATACAGCTTGAATATGGGTCGAAATACCTTAGGTTAACTGTGATAGATAATGGAAAAGGATTTGAAGTTGACAAAACCCTTGAAAAGATGAAGCGTAAACATGAGTCGTTTGGTCTCCTCGGCATTTTTGAAAGAGTCAAGCAGTTTAATGGGGAAATTACATTTCATTCTATGGAAAACGAAGGTACAACAGTCATGATAAAATTACCGGTAAATAGAGAGGTGCTTGCAAATGAGTGATTATAATAAAAATCAAATCAAAGTTCTCATTGCGGATGATCATGACCTAATTCGTCAAGGTCTAAAGACCATAATTTCTTATGAGCCGGACTTACTCGTAGCAGGTGAAGCTTGTGATGGTTATGAAGTGTTATCATTGATTGGACAATATCTTCCAGATGTCTTACTGATGGATATCAATATGCCAGGCAAAAATGGGATTGAAGTGCTGAAAGAGATTAAAGGTAAACATTCGAATATTAAAGTCGTTTTACTTACAGTTGAAAGTGATAGAAGAACTATTATGGAGGCGATTGAAATTGGTGCTGATGGGTATGTATTAAAGGGATCAAGTACAACGGAACTACTTGAAGCAATAAGACGTGTCTACGATGACGAAAATTATATTGATAAATCCTTAGTTACCTTACTTTTTAAAAAGGTTTCGAACAGTGCGTCACAGTTAAAGGTTATCAGTGAGTTATCTGCAAGAGACTTAGAGATTCTCATGTACCTTTCCAAAGGAATGAGCAATAGAGAAATTGCAGATACGATGTATTTATCAGAAAAGACAATTAAAAATAATATGACGCGAATATTTAAAACTATTGATGTACGAGATCGCGTTCAAGCAACACTGTTCGCAATAGAAAATCAAATAGAGAATTTATATAGTAAGACACATCAATAACAAGGCCACAACGGTCGCATGTCATGAAAACTTAAGGTTGAGGACGAAAGTCCCGAAATTGAGAGACCATGATAGTAATAACAAGGGCCTCTAGCTACTTTGATTACAGCTCAGCTTATCGTATACTTGGTTTAACATAAACGAGACATTCAAATACGACGGATAAATGAGTAAGTATTATAAATTAGTTTTTAGGAGGTTTATTATGATTAAAATGACTTACAACTGGATCAAAGCACAACTTTCTACTTTAAACAAAGAAGAAGGACAAGGAATGGTAGAATACGCATTAATTATCGCTTTTATCGCACTTATCGTTATTGCAGGTTTGGTAATCTTAGGACCAATCATCAGAGATATGTTCATTGATATCGGTGGTGAATTGACAACAGAAGCAACAACAGCAGCAGGTAATTAGTTTCTAAAAGCTCTAATCGAATATGGTTAGAGCTTTTTACATATTAAAGAACACGTATTTCAAATAAACGACATAATTATTCGTGGAAAGTAAAGTTAGATTGGGTTGGATATAAATGAAGTAATAAGAAGGTGAAATATATGAAACGATCTAAGGGACAATCTCTTGTGGAATTTGCTTTAGTAATGCCGTTACTAATGTTAATTCTAATAGGTATAATTGAATTTGGTTTTATGTTTTCTGGCTATTTAACATTAACAAATGCATCAAGAGAAGCAGCAAGGGTGATTAGCTTGGGTGGGACTTATATTGACGCTGAAGAAAGAATTGAAGGTGTGGCGGGATTGTTAAACACTGATGAGATCACTTTACTTACTTCGGTAGACGTAACGACTTTAGAGCGAGGGGATTCTATAACAGTGACATTGAAATACCCTTACCATTTCTTAACGCCTTTTTTGACGCCTTTATTTGGTGGAGAACTAGAACTTGAATCAAGTGCAACTTTAAGAGTAGAGTAATAAACAGAGGTGGGAAAATGTGCGTTAATAAATTGAAGGATAAAATTAAACTAAAACTAAAAAGAGAAGATGGAAATGTAAGCCTTTTGGTGCTACTTCTTATGGTAATATTACTGTCCTCAGCAGGTGTTGCAGTAGACGTCGGCCGAATCGTTATAGAACGTGCGAAATTATCCAATGCTTTAGATTATGCTGCACTTGCTGGTGCTCAAGAACTACCGGATGATCCTGATGCCGCACGTACAGTTGCTATGGCATATCTTAACGATAATAATATCGATCCAACTAATGTTTCGATAGACATAACGGAAGACCACAAAACAATTTCTTTGAATGGTACAAAAGAAATGGAATTTTCATTTATTAGAGTTTTAGGGTTCGATAAAACAAATGTCGTGGGTTCATCTAAAGTAATCTTAGGTGCAGTTAGTAGTGTTAAGGGTGGTCTTAGACCCTTTGCTGTAGAAGATTTTGACTATACTTATGGCACTTTAATTACTTTAAAACAAGAAGGTGGCGATGGTTATCATGGAAATTATGGGGTTGTTGCTTTAGGTGCCACTGGTTCGGGTAATTATGAACTAAATGCGCTTTACGGTTATAAGGGCGAGATTGCTATTGGTGATGAAATATTGACAGAGCCTGGGAACATGGCCAATGTTTCCAATGTCTTAAAGGACTATATTAATAATATACCAGATACATTTGAAAACTTTAGCCGTGATTCTGATCGACTGTGGACCGTTCCTCTTGTGGATTCACTTGAAGAAAATGGTCGTGGTACAGTTGTCGTTATTGGATTCGCTGAGGTATTCGTTGAGGATATTCAGAAAAAGTCAGGAAAAATTGAGATCAATGCGAGATTTATTCGATTTGTTGTGAATGGTAAGATTGATCAAACCGTAGAAGATCGTGGTACATACGGTGTGAAACTAGTTAATTGAGGTGATTCTATGAAACGAAGTGGATTGATGGTATTTTTGATGTCGCTGATACTTGCATTACTAGGTGCAGGTGCTGTTTTTGTTTATTTAAAATCATTGGATCGGCAAGAAGTTGTACAGTTCAAAACGATACCTGTCATTGTAGCAAAAGAAGAGATACCTTCAAGAACAAAGATTACTGGAGAAATGCTTAGTGTCGTAGAAGTAGCAGAAAACGGAATCGTTGGGGAGTATATTGGAGATATGAGTACGGTAATTGGTCAATACGCGACTGAAACCATTTTTTCTGGTCAACAGATTCACCCGAATATGGTTGCTGAATCTATTGAAAATGACTTAAGTATGAAAATTACGGGTAACAATCGTGCAATGACCATCACCGTAGGCGGTGATACAGGTGTTAATGGTTTAATAAAAGTTGGAGATTATGTGGATGTTATATTAAATCTACCCGCTGGATCTGATCAAGGAAGGATTTCTAGACCTGACATTGCCAAACTATTTTTGCAAAATATTGAAGTTATTGCAGTCAATAAAAATATTTTTAGAAACAATAATAATGCAACAGGTGATGGTAATTTGGAGTCTAGTAGTTATCTTATGACTTTATCTATACCAATAATGGATGTCGAAATGATGTCCTTAGCGAAAACCATTGGTTCTATAGAGTTGGTACTTAGACCAAAAGATGGTGATTACCTTTATGTAACTGAAGGCGCAATTTGGCAGGAATTACTTCTCAATGACACAAGACAGATGAAAGATATGGCACCGGAATATGGCATCATTGGTGAAGAACCATTGGAAGTAAAACCAGGTGAGTTTGATTATGACCAGTATGTCTACTACGTTGTAGAATATGGCGATACGCTTCAATCGATCAGCTTGAAGTTTTATAATACTGAAACGCTTTATACTTTGATTCAGCAAGTAAATAAAATAGTGGATGAGAATATGATTTTGACTGGGACAGGAATAAAAATTCCTGTACTCAAAGAAAGAGGCGATACAGATGGCAATTAAAATTATAGTTGCAGATGATGTCGAAGAAATGCGTGAAATGATAGCGAAAATGTTATCTACCAGTGATTTGGAACATGAGATTATCGCTATGTGTGCCACCGGGCAAGAGGTATTAAATACTCTAGAATCGAGCCCAGCGGATATCATCTTGATGGATATCAATATGCCTGAGATGAATGGTCTTGAAGCAACTGAGATTATTTGCAGAAATGCAGTGCATCCATCAGTGATTATGATGAGTGTTCAGCATGAAAGTGAATATCTAAAAAAAGCAATGCTGGCTGGTGCAAAGGCTTATATCATGAAGCCTGTGGATATGGATGAGTTAGTTGAAACGATCCAGACGACCTACGTTAGAAATAAGCAAAATTTAATAAAGCCTGTTCTGGACGATAAATTATACAGTGCCAAAATCATCTCTTTTTTCAGTTCAAAAGGAGGCGTTGGCAATACTTTTATAGCTGTAAATACAGGGCTAATCATCAGTGAAAAATTCAATAAAAAAGTACTCATTATAGACTTAGATTTGCAATTCGGTGATGTGGCGTTGATGCTGAACAAACAATCAGAGCTAACCATAAAGGAACTCTTTGACGACAGTCCAATTAGTCGATATGAGGATGTTAGACCTTATATTTATAGTTATAGTAAGAACTGTGATATGTTATTTGCACCAAGAGATCCTGAATCAGCAGAATACATCTCAAAAGATCAGGTAAAACAGTTAATTGAACTCCTAAAGGAACATTATGATTATTTAATTATAGACACCGGGGTTAATTATAATGATATTACACTGAACGCTCTTGACCAATCTGATAAAGTGATCATTGTAACTGGAATGGAAGTAACAGCCTTAAAGAACACGAAGATGAGTTTAAAAGTTATGCAATCGCTTAATTATAATGCTGAAAAAGTGAAGCTTTTAATTACCCAAGTGAATGAAAAGTTTGGCGTTACAAAAAACAATGTTCAAAAAGCATTTGATTATGAAATATATGGCTTTATTTCAGAAGAATCAAAAATTGTCAAGAATGCAATTAACACAGGGATTCCGCTTATCAAAGGAAAAGCAAATCCTTTATTAAAACAGCTCGAAAGTGTCAGTCAAAAAATTATGTCTTAGGTTAGAGGTGGCATATGTCATTAAAAAAACGTCTAGAAGATACCACAGCTGAGAAAGGAAGTCAAAGATTTTCAGATAAAGAAAAAGATCCCTATCTGGAAATGAAAATGAAGATTCAGGCACAGGTAATCAATGATCTGGACATCGATTTTAATGAAATTTCAGATCAAAATGAAGGCTTAAAGCAAGAACTTAAAGTTATCATAAGTAAAAACATTGAAAAAGAAGCTCTCAATTTAACACCTGTGCAAAAAAAGAAAATTCTCGAAGAACTTCTTGATGAAATCATAGGTTACGGTCCAATTACAACACTTATTCAAGATGCTTCGGTGACTGAAATCATGGTAAACGGGCCTAACCAAGTATTTGTTGAAGTATCAGGAAAGCTAGTAAAAACAGGGATTCACTTCAAAGACAATGATCATGTGATGCACGTTATCAAAAAAATTGTTTCTACTATTGGAAGAAGAATAGACGAGAGTTCTCCTATGGTTGATGCGCGTTTATCAAACGGTTCACGTGTTAATGCAATCATTCCACCTCTCGCAATCGATGGCCCCTCCCTGACCATTAGAAAGTTCTCTGAGGATCCATATGGAATAGACGATTTGGTCGGTTTTGGAACACTAAACTCAAAGATGGCTGAGTTTTTAAGAGCTTGTGTTGAAGGGCGTATGAATGTTGTCGTATCTGGCGGTACAGGTAGTGGAAAAACCACCACATTAAATGTATTATCTTCTTTTATTCCTGATGATGAGCGTATTGTTACCATAGAAGACGCCGCTGAACTACAATTGCCACAGCCCCATGTGGTTCGATTGGAAACAAGACCACCAAACGTTGAGGGCAAAGGTGAAGTTAGCATTAGGGATTTGGTTAAAAACAGTTTGCGTATGCGACCAGATCGTATCGTTGTTGGCGAGGTGCGATCAGGTGAAGCTTTAGATATGCTACAAGCTATGAATACAGGTCATGATGGTTCACTTACTACAGGGCATGCCAACTCACCTAGAGATATGCTATCAAGACTTGAAACAATGGTGCTAATGTCGGGGATGAACCTTCCAGTCAAAGCGATAAGGGATCAAATTTCATCTGCGGTCAATCTGATCGTACAGCAGTCAAGACTTGTTAATGGAAGTAGAAAAATCACACACATCACTGAAGTTCTTGGAATGGAAGGAGATGTGATTATTTTACAAGATATATTTAAATTTGATCAAAAAGGCGTTGACGCACGTGGCCAAGTCATAGGGGATTTTGTATTTACTGGGATTATGCCGACTTGCTTAAAAGAGCTTAGAGAACATGGTATTCATATTAATAATTCAATTTTTAATAATTTATAAATGGGGTTATTTAGACTGAAGAGCG
This sequence comes from Firmicutes bacterium UBA6226, assembly GCA_002441045.1. Next base: position 13,580 of record DJWQ01000013.1, read on the forward strand.
ATTGGTGGTGTTTGTATGATGTTAATGATTGGTGTAGTTTTGATTTTCTTTAGTATTCTTTTTGCTGGAATATCATTTTCATTGAGAGCAAAAAAAATCAGAGTCATAGATAAGTTAACTGAATATGATGAGTCTGTAGAAAGAGAAGTAGACGCAAGAATCGCTAACGAAGTGAAACGTGGACCAATAAGTAAAATCGCTGGTCTATTGACACAATCTTCATCTAAAAGAAGAACGATTAGTAAAGCTGCAAAAAAATACAATCAAGCCGATTTTTCAATGACCTATGAAGAGTTTATTGTGGTTAAGTTCATGGGGCTGGTGAGTGTTGGTTTTTTTGTTTTTGCAATTACACGTAATTTTTTATTATTTTTAATGGCTTTAGTGATTGTCTATACTTTGCCAAACTTGATTGTCAACGCTAAGATTTCAAAACGAGTAAAGTCCTTTGATATGCAGCTTAATGAAGGCTTGGTAATGATCTCTAACGCATTAAAAGCAGGTTATTCATTTTTACAATCCTTGGCAGTAGCAGCAGAAGAAACACAACCACCTTTTTCCACTGAATTTAAGATACTATTAAAGGAGTTAAGCTTAGGAATACCACTCGAAGATGGTTTGAATAATTTGTATGATCGTATTAGTTCTGAGGATTTACAGCTTATCATTAACGCTATTTTAATACAAAAGGATGTCGGTGGAAACTTATCAGAGATTATTGAAAATATTGCAGAGACAATTCGCGAACGTCAACGGATTAAGAACGAAGTTAAAACGCTTACAGCACAAGGTAAGCTTTCTGGTCTTATCATCATGGTAATGCCTGTGTTTCTAGGTGTCGTTATTTACCTTTTTGATAATGCATATATAGAAACTTTATTCGTAACTTTGCCTGGAAGGATTATGCTTGGAACCGCAATGTTCAGTCAGTTTATGGGATGGCTATTTATCCGAAAAATAATTAATATTGAATACTAGGAGGTTTAAATGCTATATATTGCGACTTTCTTGATTTTTATAGCAATCCTTTTAATGTTCAGTTCCATTTTTAATCGGTTGACTGCATCTAAACGCAAAATTGAAAATAGAATGAATTATATTGAAGGGATTGATAAAGCGAATATCGAAGTGGACAATCGTGCATTTGGCGAGCGTGTAATTGTACCTATGTTTACAAACATAGGTCGTCGCGTGATGTCTTTATCTCCTGATTCGATTACCAAACAAAGAAGGGCTCTTTTTGAGCGTGCTGGATTTCTTAAAACTTCTTCATATGAAAGGATTATAGCTAGAAGATGGTTGACGACATTGGTACTTACATTGAGCGTATGCTTGTTATTAACTCTGATCCATGTTCCTGCTGCAGGTATTTTCGTCATCGCATTTTGGGTAATCGGATTTACTCAAATCGTATATCGTTTTACAACAAAAGCAGCTGTAGAAAGGCGAAGTAGCTCTATTGTAAAAGCACTTCCGTATACATTGGATTTAATCACAGTAAGTGTTGAGGCTGGGCTTTCACTTGATGGTGCAATTGGAAGAATTGTTTTAACCATTCCAGGTCCACTTTCAGAAGAGTTTTCAAAGACTTTAAAAGAAATGCGAATGGGAATAGATAAAAAACACGCATTGAGAAACATGGCAAGTCGCTGTGATGTCAGAGATTTATCTGTTTTAGTAAACGCATTAATTCAAGCAGATGAGCTAGGTGTTAGTCTAGGTAAAGTTCTAAGAATTGAAGGCGCTCAATTACGAGAGAAGAGAAAGCAAACTGCTAAAGAAAAGGCAATGAAAGCCCCAATTAAGATTTTATTTCCTATGATGATTTTCATCTTTCCTGCAATTTTCGTTATTATCCTTGGCCCAGCGGTAATTCAAATTATTGAAATGTTTAAGTAAGAGGTGCACATAATGAAAATTATAAAAGTTCAGAGGATTATTAATGCGAATACTTTTATGAAAAGGCTCAGAGGCTATATGTTTACTGAGAAACCAACTGTTAAAGAGGTTTTAATACTTGAGGATTGCAACAGTATTCACACCTTTAATATGAGATTTGATATCGATGTTTTGTTTCTTGATGAGGAAGATCGAGTAATTAAAATTCTTAGAGGACTAAAAAGGAGAAAGATCATTCCTACTGTACCTGATTGTGTTAAAGTCGTGGAGGCAGCTTCTCCACTATTGTCTTCAGTTGAACTAAATGAGTGCATTCGATTTGAGAGACACGATTAGTGGTTTAGGCGTTAAGTGCAATATTGAACTTGCATACGCATAGATTTTGAAGTTTAGCTGTGATAAAATATCCCTGTAGAACGTGAACGATCTATAGGAGGCATATATGGAAAATTATACGATTGTACTTGATTATTTTAAAGCACTTAAAGAACCTGTAAATGCAGGTAAAGTTTCTGAGGAAACTGGCGTAGATCGAAAAGAAGTTGATAAAATCATGAAGAAGATGAAGGATGAAGAAATAATTGTCTCACCAAAGAGATGCTATTGGGAGTTTAAAAAATAGAAGCACATGCTTCTATTTTTTTTATTATACTTAAAAATAAAAAAAGCATGTATCGGGGGAGATACTTGCTTTTTTCATATTAGTGGGGGATTTATCTAAATGAGAAAGTTTGCTTGACGTTCTTTATGTGTTTAGTATATCCTTAGAATGTTAAGTCAATATCAACATAATGTAAGCATTTGAAAAGAAACTGTGAAGATTCCATTAATGAATTGCTTTAATCCATTTAAGGTTATTTTAAGCTAAGAAGGTTACACTATTGGCATCTTGTGCAGAAATATTAATGAAGGGAACGACTGACATGAAAAAAACAATCGCGATACTACTCTCTTTACTTATGGTATTTGGTCTTGCTGCTTGTTCAAAAAACGATACCAATACTGGAGACAACTCATTCTATGTCTATTCAAAAGACTATGGGTTCACAAAAAACGAAATGGCTTATTTATACAACTACGTCTATAGCCAAAGCGCATCTTATTTATCATATTTAGGTGTTGATACAACTAAATCTTTGAAAGATCAGGAGTACATGGATGGTACATCGTGGTTTGACTATATGATGGAACAAGCTGTTAGCTATGCAAAAGACTTCCTAATCTTTTCAGAAACAGCTAAAGATCGTGGTATCGAACTGGATGAAGCCGATATGAACCAAATTCAAGAAGAACTTGATGCAGTATTAAAGTCAGCAAAAGAAGCTGGTTTTGATACCGTAGAAGAATTCTTTAATGATACATTTGGTGCATCAATGACAAGTGATGAGTATAAGAGTTTTCTTGAAAAAAGTACACTTGCATATAAAGTATACTCAGATATAGAGAAATCGTATGCATTTACAAATGATCAAATCCAAGAGCATTATACAAATAATCAAAATGAGTTCAATTATATTAACTATTTAGTATATTCGTTTGCAGAGAACGCGGATAAAGGTATCACTGCTGAGGCGGCTGAAAAAAGTGCAGATGAGCTAGCAGCAGTAACATCAGCTGAAGCTTATAAAGCATATGTAGAGAACTATATTAATGGCATCAATGAAGATGGTGCTTTAGATGTTGAAGCGGAGATGACAAAAATCGAAGCGAATGATATGTTCTATACACAAGGTGATGAAATAAGCGAATGGGGCTTTGCTGCAGATGCTGCTGTCAATCAAACGCTTGTAACTAGAAATACTGAAAATCATGTTTATACGGTCTATCTTTTGACGAAACTACCATATCGTCACGAAGCAGCTACAGTAAATGTAAGACATATCTTGGTGACTGCTGACACTTATGGCTCTGATGAAGAGGCTAAAGCGTTTGCTGAAAAAGTACTTGATGAGTGGAAAACTGGAGATGCAACTGCTGTGAGCTTTGGTGAATTAGCAAAACAATACACTGAGGATCAAGGCTCAAAAGCAACAGGCGGTTTATATGAAAATGTCGCTGAAGGCGATATGGTTCAAACGTTCAACGATTGGATTTTTGATCCGTCAAGAGTTGTTGGAGATACAGGAATTGTTCAAACAGACTATGGTTATCATATTATGTACTTCGAAGGAAAAGGCTACGACCAGTGGCAAAATGAAGTTATCAGCAGTATGAAACAAGTTGCATATAGCGCGGATTATTCAGCATTACAAAAGCAATATCCAATTACAGTTGAAACAGAAAAGTTAAATGGCATAGTAGAATAAAAATTAGAAAATAAGAGCAGTTTTTTCCATATAGGAGAAAACTGCTCTTATTTTAATTAAATGGTCCATTGATTATGAACGATACCTATGAGCTTCCAGTCTGAGCCAACTGGTTCAAAAACCAAGATCAAACTCGACCAATCAATGCCTCCGTATTGAGGATCAAAGCCAGTAAAGTGAAATTCCACAAAGGTTGCATTTGGATAAACACTTGCAATGTTATTAATTGAATTTCCAGTACCAATGACGTTATTTATGCCAATAATATGTGGCGAAATGTAGTCTTCATCATATACAAATTCAGAATAATAATCGGAAAATGTTTTAGAAATTGGATCACCTGAGCCATCGTACGCCCCCCAAGTGTAAAGGGTGCTATCTTGCATTAAGGTAACAATAGCTGTGGATGAAAAACTAAGATCATTTACGGTATCCACATATCCATAGGGGGTAAATCTTACACCTTGAGTGGAATGAACGTAACTTGCTAATATATTCATATCTTGATCTTTTAGTGCTTGAACCACATCAAGTGCAGATATAAGAACTGTATTTGATAGGGTGCTGGTCTGTGCAGTGTTAAGTTGATCTTGCAACATAGTTATTTGTTCATTAAGATCGTTTATGGTTTGGTTTGCAAGATCTAATTGTTCTTGTAACTCATTACTTGTTGAAGCAACTGTTGTTTCAGGTGCAGTAGTGGCATTTTCGTCGGTTGTAGCGGTTTCATTTTGACAGCCGACAGAGATTAATAGCGTCGTTAGTAGCAATATACCAATTGTAATAATTCTTTTTTTCATAATATCACCTCATTATAATTATACCACCAGTCATAACGGCTAATATTATAAATAAATGACAATTTAGACTTGTCTAGAGGATTAAATTATGTCATAATATCAAGGTAACATGCGAGATTAACTCAGTTGGTAGAGTGTTTCCTTGACGTGGAAAAAGCCAGAGGTTCGAGTCCTCTATCCCGCACCATTTAAGCTAAGAACGATTCGTTCTTAGCTTTTTTTGTTTTATGTCACTCGGAAATCATATTAAAGAAATAACTAAGGCTAATAAGCCAGGCTTCAAGGAAAATATATTAAGTTTGTCTTTTATTGTGATAAAGGTTGCCTTACAATCGTTTTTTATGATAAGTTGAATTTAGAGAGCAAGTATGGGTAAAAATGAATCGTAATTAATCTATAAGGTGGTGTGGGCATGAGAAACGAGGTATATTTAAAACATTCTCCTTTAGGAGAGTTGGGGCTAATCGTTATGGAAAACTGTGAAACCATTGGAAAGTGGATTGATGATCATTTGCTCGAAATGAGAAGGCCATTTTTAGATGAAGGATTAGAATTGCCAGATAGTTTCATCATCAATAAAAAGGAAGTACGTTTTTCTAATGGTGAAGGTAAGGTATTTCTAGAAGAATCAGTAAGAGGGAAAGACATTTATATCGTTACAGATATCGGTAATTATAATATAACTTATACGATGTTTGGTTACGTTAACCGGAAAAGTCCTGACGATCACTTGCAGGATGTTAAGAGGGTGTTATCTGCAATGGCAGGCAAAGCAAGACGGATAACGTTGATTATGCCTTTATTGTACTCATCAAGACAACACAGTAGAAAAGGTAGAGAATCTTTAGATTGTGCAATGGCACTTCAAGAGCTCGAAAAACTAGGTGTTGATGATATTTTAACTTTTGATGCACATGATCCTACGATACAAAATGCAGTCCCTTTGATTTCTTTTGAAAATTTATATCCAACTTTAGATATTGTAAAAAGGTTTATTTCAGATGAAAGAGAACTTTTTAAAGATCCTTCAAAGATGCTATTGATCAGTCCAGATACCGGTGCTATGGATCGAGCGGTTTATTATTCTAGCGTGCTAGGGTTTGATATCGGTTTATTCTATAAAAGACGTGACCATAGTAAAGTTGTCAAAGGTAAAAACCCAATTGTTCAACATGAGTATATTGGAAAAGATGTGAAGGGTTGCAATATATTAATCGTAGATGATATGATTGCTTCTGGTGAATCTGTTTTTGACATTGTAGAAGAGCTGAAAAAAAGAGAAGCAGGCAAAATCTTTGTAGCGACAACATATGCTTTATTTACAGAGGGCATCGATAAATTTAATCGATTTTATGAAGCTGGTCTGATAGATCGTCTATATACGACCAATTTATCTTATGTTCCAGAAGCAGCAAGACAATCACCATGGTTTTCTGAGGTAGATATGTCAGAATTTATCGCAAGAGTTGTTAATCGCTTGAATTTTGATCAATCCATCAGCGATCTAATCGACAATCGTAGGAGCATCAACGAACTTCTAAATTATGCTAAGAATTTAAAATAAAATTGAAACTGGTATACACATAATAAGCAAATCAGATTATGAATTATAATCAAATGTGAAATAAAAAAGGTTTTAAGTATTCTTTTCAGAAGGCTTAAAACCTTTTAATTTAAATTAGTTCGATGACACTTATGGTCGAATCATCTTTTATATCCATATGTTCAGAAAACAAGTCAAATATATCTGAAGGGGTTTTGCTCTTAGATAAATGCTTCATCAAAACTTCAACTGCATTGTCTAAAGCGAGACTATCATTTTCATAAAGACCATCCGTGTAGGTTAAGATGCGTTTTAATTTATGAATATCAATGGTAATGGTGTTAATGTTATCGATGTTCAATATACCTAGAATAATATTGTTTGACGTTAGTGAGACGATACTTTCGTCTTCATAACAAAAGAGAGCGTCAGGATGTCCCATATTAACATAGGTTATGGTTTCAGTATTCAAGTCGATATCCATAAAAATACCGGTGACATACTTATTGCTATCAATATCATCGCTATTTAAATCGCATAATAAGTTGTTAATTTCTCTAAGAGTATCTGCAATAGGTAAATAAGCCATCAAATCGTCAAACATCTGTGTTACAACCAATGCAACGAGTGCAGAGGAGACCCCGTGCCCCATAACATCAATGATTGCATTAAGATATCTTTTTTCACCCATCTTTTTAAAATAGATGAAATCACCACCGATTTCATTAAAATCCTTGAGCTGAAACTCAAATGAAATGGACGCATCGTTATAATAATTTGGTAAAAATGAAGAAAGCACTTTTTTTGCAACTTTGATTTCCTTTGAAAGCTCCTCAAGTAATATTTTCTCACGGGTAATGTTTCGACCGATTTTAAGAAATTTCTCGATCATATCATGGGAGTTAACAATAGGTGTAATGGTTGCTTCTTCATAGAATATATTGCCATTTCTACTTTTATTAATAAATATACCTTCCCAAACATGGCCAGAAGTAATCGTATTCCAAAGGCCGGTATAAAAGGACTCAGGATGTTGACCGGTCTTAATGACTCTAGGCGAATTGTTTATAAGTTCATCTCTTGAGTATTCAGATAGTTCTTCGAAATATGGATTTGCATATTGAATATTCCCTTTTCGATCTGTGATGACAATGGAATTCTGTGCACTATTAAATAAATTGTCCAAAAGTGTATTCTCATTGATTAACAGCTCTGAGCGGATGTACTCTTTAAGTAACGCATCAAGTTCAACTTGATAAAACCCTTCTCTGAGCATACGATAAATCGCGTGTTCATAAAGCCTTTCGAAGTGGATGACATTGTCTGGAACGTTAATAACGATTACATGATTATAAGATTCCTTAATCAGAGAGAGTGCGCGATTAGTAAAATCAATCTTGCAGTATTCAATTACTAATAAATTATAGATGAAATTTGGTTTTTCAAATGATTCTGAAACATTTGTTATAGGTTCACACAAGTCGGTGTAGGTTTCAATAGACTTCAGTATTGGGGCATAGTATTTTGGTGATGTAACGATATCTATATAAAGTGAAAAACGTCTAAACATATCCCCTCCAAGATTACTTCTTTTGTTGTTGTCTTTTTTTCTTTGTTTTTTTCTTCATTACGGAGTAACCAAATGTACCAAGTTGTTTACCAAGTTCATAATATGCGCCGTGTGCATAGGTAATGGGCTCTGCAAGATCGAGTCTGAACTTGCCTGATTCTTCAAGATATTGGTCGTCGATAGTTACGCCTAAAACTTTTGCCAAGAACATATCGTGCGTTCCAAGTTCAAGAATTTGCGTCACCTGACATTCAATGTTGACGGGAGATTCTTCAATCATAGGGACTGGAGAATGAAAACCCTTAGAAGGGGTTAAACCACACTCTTTAAACTTATCAAAATCTCTTCCTGACCTAACACCACAAAAGTCAGTTGCTTTCACAAGCGCTTTTGTGGTCAAATTAATTGTAAAGTACCCGGAAGTCTTAATAATATTATAAGAATGTCTTTCTTTTCGTATAGAAATATATGTCATCGCAGGATCCGTACAAACAGTTCCCGTCCACGCGACGGTTAAGATGTTTGGCTTTTCCATGGAACCACAAGTCACCATGACCGATGGAACAGGATAAACCATAGTACCTGGTTTCCATTGTATTTTGCTCATTTAGTTACTCCTACTCTTTTGTTAAATTATAGCAAAATACAGGATTATTTTAAAGTAAATAAAAAGTTAATGTTGCATGAACACCGTTTTCATACTACAATTAAAGTGTCAAAATGACATAAAGGAGATTTTTATGAGTGGAGTCGTTCTAAACTAATAACTTAAAAGGTTGAAAGCAATTAGCCCATTAGGGCTTGTTTGTGTTGCGTTCACCTAAGTTGGTTTGGAACACTATGATCTAATGTAGCTAACAGTAGACCGTGTGCGTCTGCTGTTTTTTTGTTACCAAAAACAGGGAAATATTTACATTTCAATAAGATCATTCAATCCGTTTAGGTGGACATATCAAATGGACAAGGAGAATAATATGTCAAACATGAACCACAAAAACACAGTAAATCATATTTACAATATTGAACACGCAGAGAATTTGCTAGAACTAAAACAAATTAAATCTATTTTACAAACTTTAGCTGTAACCGATGAGGTGAAGGATCAGGTTGATCGCCTTGAAGTGTTAACCGACTACTATTTAATAAAAAGGCATCAACGTGAAACAACAGAAGCACGTTTGATTTTAGATCACTCAGGAAGTATTCCGTTGCATGGGCTTAAAGGTGTGAAATTACAACTTGACAAGCTTAAGCGATCAGAAATAATGAGACCAATAGAATTTGAGCTCGTCGCTTCATTTATCAAAGAATCTACAAGAATGAAGCTATTTATGAACGATCTCGCTTATCTTGAAACAGAAGTTGGGACGTATGCAGGCGCAATCGAACCACTTTATGAACTACATGACGAAATCGTACGAATCATAGTAAGACAACAAGTGGATGACAATGCAAGTAGTACACTTAATAAAATTAGAAAGAAAATTGAAATCGTGGAAAGTCGTATTAAATCGAAACTTTCAGAATATGTGGTAGGAGAGCAATACCAAGGCTTACTTGCAGATGCGGTAATTAGCCAGCGCGATGGTCGTTATGTCATTCCGGTAAAAAGTGAGCATAAGAGAAGACTGGATGGTATGGTTTTAGATCGTTCTAGATCAGGTGGGACATTTTTTATTGAGCCTGCAGCAGTTAAGAAGCTTTCTGATGAGCTTTCTGCATTGCGAATAGATGAAGAAAATGAAGTCTATAGAATTCTATCTGAGTTGACCAATCATGTGGCCTCTAGGCATTTTGAACTCTTTAGAAACTATGAAATCATGGTGAACTACGATTTTTTATTTGCAAAAGCGAAGCTTTCGAAAAAACTTGATGGCGTTTCTGCAAGGTTAAATTTAGAAGGTAAAGTTAACATCATACAGGGAAGGCACCCTTTACTGACTTCTCAGGCGGTGCCTTTAGATATTAGGTTGTCATCGAATCAGCGTAATCTGGTTATTACTGGACCAAATACAGGTGGTAAGACAGTTACTATGAAAACGGTAGGCTTATTTTGTATGATGACTCAGGCTGGACTACACATTCCAGCTCATAATGAAACTGAACTACCAATTTTTGAACGATTCTTATGCGATATCGGTGATGGACAAAGTGTTTCCCAAAATTTAAGTACTTTTTCAGCACATATAACTAACATCATTCGAATTTTAGAACTCGCAAATGAGCGTTCTTTGGTCATTCTTGATGAAATTGGCGCTGGAACGGACCCAAGTGAAGGCATGGGGATCGGCATTGCTGTACTTGAAGCTTTGAATCACAAGAAAGCATACACCTTAACCTCAACACATTATAATGAAATAAAAGCGTTTGCAGATGAACATCCCGATTTTCGAAATGGTAGCATGGCGTTTGACCTAAAGACGTTATCACCACTTTATCGGCTGATTACGGATACTTCAGGACAGAGTAACGCACTTCATATTGCACTTAGAATTGGTATGCCAAAGGCTTTGATTGAAAGGGCTCATGAGCTTGCTTATAAAACAGAATGGTCAGATATGACGAATGCTCAGCAGGTAAACTTGATTCAAGAAACTATTAAAATCAATCAAAATGAGGTAGATGCTGTCATCGAATCAGATAATCGAACGATCAACAAACTTGATCGGAATGTTAAAAACCAGATCAATGAATCAAAGTATCGTCCCAGCTGGCAATCCGAATATGCACTTGGAGATTCTGTATGGGTAACGACAATGAATAAGCCTGGAATTGTCTCACAAACGTGTAACAGTAAGGGCGAAGTTGAAGTGATCGTTTTAGGTAAGCGAATTAAGGTGAGTCACAAAAGATTGAAGCCATATATTGAACAAAAAGAACTTTATCCGGAACAATACGATTTAAATATCGTTTTGGAAAGTAAAATTAATAGAAAAAAAGATAAGTTAATAAGCAAAGGTAAAGGAAAAGGCATAATCATCGAAAAATAGGGTATTAAATTACAGAAGGGTTTAAAAATAATGTATTTTGGGAGGCGAACTTATGAAAATTGCAATTCAAGCAGGGCTAAGTGAACTGACACAAATGCTAAGAGCAAAAGGATATGATGTGGTTCCTTTTAGAGATGGTGGCGAGAATATTAGAATTACCATCCTTAACGATGTGGATGAAGAGTATGAAGAAATCGATCCAGTAACCTTCATGGGAGATGGTGATGGTGAAATGGTATTGCTCGATGCATCAAGGTTAAGTCAAACGGAGATATTTGCTTATGTTGAGAAGTATATGCATTAATTACACACGTTTTTGAATTTGTGTTGAAAAGTTTGAATAGCTATATTATAATACACTCAATAGTATAAATTGCTAAGAAAGAAAGTAGTAGGTAGCTATAGTCTGTAGAGAGTCATCGGGTGGTGAAAGGTGACGGCTGAATGACCGAACTCGTTCTGGAGCTGTTTTTGTGAAAGCAAAGACCGGATCGCTTCCGTTAAAGGCTTTGAGTGGATTGCCTAGGCAATCAAATAGAGTGGTATCGCGGGTTCTTCGTCTCTAACGAAGGACCCTTATTTTTTTTTGAAAGGGGTTATTTGATGCGAGATTATATGCATAAGGAAATCGAGAAAAAATGGCAGCAGCGTTGGGATGAAAAACAAAGCTTTAGAGCTTATAATGATTATTCAAAACCAAAATATTACCCTTTGGTTGAATTCCCATATCCATCAGGTCAAGGCTTGCATGTAGGACATCCACGTCCATATACAGCGCTTGATATCGTTGCAAGAAAGAGAAGAATGGAAGGGTATAATGTTCTGTATACAATGGGCTGGGACGCATTTGGGTTACCTACAGAAAACTATGCGATCAAAAATAAAATACATCCAGCAATCGTAACAGAAGATAACGTTAAAAGGTTTAAAGAACAACTTAGAAGCTTAGGTCTTTCATTTGACTGGTCAAGAGAAATTAATACAACTGATCCAAACTATTATAAATGGACACAGTGGATTTTTATTAAACTTTTTGAAAATGGATTGGCATATAAAAAGGAAATGGACATCAACTGGTGTACTTCTTGTAAGGTTGGCCTTGCCAACGAAGAGGTTGTCGGTGGTGTCTGTGAAAGATGTGGCGGTACAGTTGTAAAAAAAGCAAAGTCGCAATGGATGCTTAAGATTACAGAGTATGCTGAACGCTTAATCGACGATTTAGACGATCTTGATTATATCGAGCGTGTTAAAGCACAACAAAAGAACTGGATTGGTAAATCGACCGGTATGGAGCTTGATTTTAAAACGACTTCAGGCGATGTCCTTAGAATTTATACAACGCGCCCAGATACGATTTATGGTGCTACCTATATGGTCGTTTCACCTGAACACCCATTAATCGATGAACGCAAAGACTTGATTACTAATTACGATGCGCTTATGGCTTACCGTGCTGAGGCAAAATTAAAATCTGATTTCGAGAGAACAGAACTTAACAAGGATAAAACAGGTGTCATGATCGAAGGAATCAAAGCGATTAATCCTGCTTCAGGTGAAGAAATTCCTGTATTTATCTCAGATTATGTCCTTATGAGCTATGGTACAGGCGCAATTATGGCGGTTCCAGGTCATGATACAAGAGACTGGGAGTTTGCAAAAGCGTTTAATTTACCGATCATTGAGGTCGTCAAGGGTGGCGATGTACAAAATGAAGCTTATACAGATTCAGAAGAAGGTATTATTGTCAATTCACCGCTTATCGATGGTTTGTCAGTTGCTGAAGCGAAAGAATCAATCGCTGATCACTTTGAAAAACTTGGTATTGGCGTAAGAAAAGTTAATTTTAAACTTAGAGACTGGGTATTCTCAAGACAGAGATACTGGGGTGAGCCTATTCCTCTCGTAAGCTGTCCTTCGTGTGGTTGGGTCGCTCTTCCTGAAAGCGAGCTGCCGTTGACACTTCCAGAAGTGGCAAGCTATGAACCAACTGATAATGGTGAATCGCCACTTTCTACAATGACAGAATGGATTGAAACAACATGTCCAAAATGCGGCGGTCATGCACATAGAGAAACAGATACGATGCCTCAGTGGGCTGGTTCAAGCTGGTATTTCTTAAGATATTGTGATCCTGATAATGATCAAGAGTTTGCAAGCATGGATGCACTTAACTATTGGATGCCAGTTGACTGGTACAATGGTGGTATGGAGCATACGACACTTCACTTGCTTTATTCAAGATTTTGGCATAAGTTCTTGTTTGATATCGGCAAAGTTAACACGAAAGAGCCGTACTTAAAAAGAACCTCTCATGGTATGATTATGGGAGAAAATAACGAGAAGATGTCTAAATCAAGAGGGAATGTCGTAAATCCAGATGATATCATCGGTGAGTTTGGCGCGGATACGCTTAGAACTTACGAGATGTTTATTGGCGACTTTGAGAAGAGTGTACCTTGGTCTGATAATAGTGTTAAAGGCTGTAGACGTTTCTTAGATCGTGTTTGGAACTTTGCCGATGAAGTGGTTCCTGGCGATGCGTTTTCTAAAGAACTTGAAATCACAATGAATAAAACCATTAAAAAAGTATCGGATGATTATGAAACGTTGAAGTTTAATACTGCAATCGCTGCAATGATGAGCTTAATTAATGAGTTTAAAAAAGTTGAGCACATCAATCGTGCTGAGTATGGTACGTTGCTTAAACTGTTAAATCCAGTTGCACCTCATATTACTGAGGAGCTTTGGGAAACATTAGGCTTTGAAGGTATGATTACAGAACAATCATGGCCGACATTTGATCCAAATAAGACTGTAGAAGATGTTATTGAGATGGCAGTTCAAATTAATGGAAAAGTAAGAGGCCTAATCAGCATTCCAGTAGACGCTGATGCAGCTGAAGCTAGAGAACTTGCACTTAAAGATGAAAAGATCAAGTTGTTTACAGATGGTAAAACAATTGTAAAAGAAATTTATGTACCGGGTAAAATCTTTAATATTGTAGTAAAATAAAGGTATGGATTTCAGTTTTGAGTTAATAGATTAAAAACTTGGAGGCAAAATGGAAAAGAAATTGGTAATTGAGGGTATGAGCTGCAATCATTGTAAAATGAGAGTGGAAAATGCTTTAAAAGGTGTCGAGGGTGTTTCTAATGCGGTAGTTGATTTGGCTGATAAATCTGCTATTGTTACACTTAATGCTGATTTGGATGCTGCAGTGTTAAAAGAAACAGTTGAAGATGCTGGATACGATGTTGTATCTGTACAATAAGACATAAAAAAAGTACCTGCTAAGCAGGTACTTTTTTTATGTCATTTTTTTGTAAAGCCAATAATAATACGATTTGAAAACTCAAAATTAAAATCTATGCAAAGAAATTGAAAATGTTAGATTAGTGCTTTTTAACTTAGGATATAAAATAAAATGTTAATCAGTTATTGGTCAACTTTTAATAAGTACATGGTATACAATTTATTTGAAATGTTGTAGAATGTTAATCAAATGGCTTTGAATTTGAAGCTTTCATCACATTAAATTTGTATCCCTTATTTCGAACGGTAACGATGTATTGATTGGTTGGATCAACCAGTGCCAACTTTTTTCTAAGTCGACTCACGTGTGTCATTAGTGCGTTGTAATCGCCCAAACTTTTCTGACCAGTTATTAGATGGAACAAGTATTCCATACTAAATACTTCGCTTGGTGCTTTTGCAAGTGTATAGAGAATGTTAAATTCAGAGTGTGTTAAATCCAGGATCTTACCATTTAAATATATTTGCTTTGAAAAAGGATCGATAGACATATTATTGTAAACGATAGTACCTTGTTCGGAGGCATACAATGACTCCAGATAATTTAGACGCTCATGTTGAATTCTTAATTTCATACAAAGCAGTTCTGGATGCGCGGGTAGGGTTACGTAGTCATCAGCACCATGAGCAAACGCTTCTTTTAAAGAATCAATACAATTACTATGTTCGTAGGCAATCAGGTATGTACAGTTATAGAGTCTGCGTTTATAATCACAATAATCAGACAAGTCTGTATTGAAATGTGTAATAATGTCTGTTGTACTTGCAATCAGAGTGTGATTGTCTTTAAGTTCGGCATCTTTATACTCACTAAAATGGTTATAAAGTTGATAATCAATATTGTGAAGCACTAAATATTGATTCAAAGGTGAAAAATGGTTTGTCCCATTTTCGATAACAATAACCTTTCGGTTTGACATAAATTGTTTCTCCTTGTAGCAAAATTTGCCAACGGTTATGACTTACCTTAATATACTGTAATGTCAGGCATTCGGGCAATCATCCTGTCAAAATATTATATATCATTGAATAAGAAAAATTAATGTGATTTTAAAAATGTAAGGAATTGCAAGATTAAAATTCCATTAGAAATTTCAATATAGGATAACATAATTCGAGTTGAAAAAACAGTACTTTAGAACTATAATAAATAAAGTCATATGACTATTTGATGAATTAAGAGGTCAAAATGAAATCCGGAATACATAGATTGTCTCAATACATAGACTTATATACAATGCCGATCGCGATAGCGAATGAGCATCAAGTGTTGTTCTTAAACAAATCATTTAGAGCAACCTATTCTAATTTAGCTAGAAAAGTCGATTTAGAGTCACTCTTAAATCTGGATACTAGCCATTTCAACGAACTCTCACTTAGCAAACACATCTTCCGATATCAAAATGAATCCTATTCAATTTATGCTGATAGCAGTCAATTCGAAAACAACCGCACTTCGGATCGATTTGTCATGTATAAATATATGATGGATCATCACAAAAGGCTTTACAAAGGGTGTGCCATAAAGCCACAAATTATTCGCAATGAGAAAAAAACACCAATATTTTTCTTAAACCATGGTGATAAAAAACATACAAGTTGTATGATCAAAATTTGTCCAAGCGAAACAGTGAATGCGATTACTTTGATAAGCTTAGATTTTTTGATTAAGAGCATCGAGCAAAACGAAACTTTACACCGGTTAGAGCTAATCGCCAATGAAATTGACAAGTGGTCTAAAGAGAACGGTGTTAGACTTGAAATGTTGCTCGTTAATTTAGATATTGAGGGAAACCGCTTTCAGATTTATAAGAACAGTGGTCATGTCTATCTAATTAAAAAAAGCGGCGAGATTAAGCAAATAGATGAGCATAAAGAGGTCTCATTTAGACTGGAAGAGATAGACTTTGCGTTATTATCCACAGAAGCCATACCGATTGATATTTTTAGTGTTTATGATGGGAGCAATCCAATTCCAGTATTCAATGAATCTTATAAGTACTTTGATGCAAATAAATTAAACTATCATACAGAAGTTGGGAATTTGTTAATTAAACCCAATCTGGGTGAATCGCTTTATTCCTATAGTATCCATAGCCTTTCAGAAATGCAAAAAGTAATCAATCAAATATTGAAGGAGACTGAGGTTGATGAATCAGAAGACTTTGCAGTAAGGTTAATCCTAAGTGAGTTGGTGACAAATGCTTTCAAACATACACGAAAAGAGAGAGTAGAGCCATTTGTAAGTGTAATGATCCATCTCACACCAAACTCGATTTCAATCGAGGTTTATAATATAGATCATTCAAAAAAACAAGAAGTATTAGAAAAAGCATGCTTACCTGAAGATATGCTTTCTGAAGGTGGCAGAGGACTGTTCCTCGTAAAAGAATTTGCAAGCGCTTTATATGAGACGAATGATAGCGTAATTGCATTAGTAAAAAGGGGTAAAACACATGAAGAGAAGTTTGAAGTTTAAAATTATGGCAATGATGCTGGTCGTCATTATTGTGCCATTAGCGGTATTAGGCACCATTTCGCTGTTACAATTCACCAGTGAAACGGAGTCGTCTGTCTATTCAAAATTAGATGATCTAGTCAATTTGACATCAGATGTTATATCGAAAGAGATTGATGCATCGAGCCTGATTGGCAATATGATGAGCAGTGATGCGAGTGTTGTTGCATTTGCAAGTGGTGATAGCACTAAAAGAAGTGAAGCGTATAGTGCATTAAAGAATTTAGTGGAAACACATAGTGATGTTATTGAGATGGCATTGATTACAGATAATAAAGGCAATGCTGTTATTTCAAATTCTGATATGAACGCTTCAATAGATGTAAGTGAACGTGCTTACTATCAAGACGCAATGAAAGGAAATGTGGGTCAAAGTGATGTCATTATTTCCAAGGCAACCAGCCAACCGGTTATTGCAATTGCACACCCGATAAAAAAAGGCAGTACGGTAGTTGGAACGTTTATTACAACGATTAGATTTGATCAAGTTGCAGCGCATTCAAAAGCAATCAAGGTATTTGAAGGTGGTTACAGCTACATGTTTAGCAAAGAAGGTTTAGTTCTTTCTTACATAAATACTGAGGACGAATTTAATCTCAACTTAAACGATTTGAATATTCCAGAATTATCCGAAATGGTTATAAATGTAAAAGAAGGTAAATCTGGTGATGCTATTTACACCTATAAAGGTGTTAAGAAATATGTAAAATATACTTCAATAGATGGTATGGGACTTGCGATCACTGCGAACTATGATGATTATATGTCTACTATGACAAAAATTAGAAATCTACTTTTTGTGATCATTGGCGTTTCGCTTGTTGTAGCCATAGCACTCAGTTTTTTCTTTGTAACTTTTAACGTTACAAGACCACTTAAAAAGCTTTCAGAGTTAATGTCTATAGCAGGTGAAGGCGATTTAACAGTAAAATCGAACATTAAAACAGGTGATGAAATTGAGAGTATTTCAAACTCATTTAACATAATGATTGAACATCAAAATGGTATTGTATCCAAAGTTAAGTCTGGTTCTAAGGAAGTGGCAAAGTCGTCAGATGAAATTGCATCTTCAACAAATGATGTCAGTGATGCGTCTCAAAACGTGGCAAAGGCCATCCAAGAGGTAGCAGATAATTCTACATCGCAAAGTCGTTCGATACTCGAAACAACGGAGACCATTCTTCAGCTAAGCAGTTTAATTCAACTTGCTAAAGTTAGAGCACTTGAGTCAGATAAAAATGCAGAGTCTGCAATATCAAGCGTCGGTGTTGGTAGAGATAGTTTAAGTAATACAAAGCAATCAATTGATGAAATAAAAGCGATAACAGATGAAACCGGTAATCGTCTTAAAGAACTTGAAGTGTTATCTACAGAAATTAAGGGTATTATAGGAACTATAAATGCAATTGCAGAACAGACAAATCTATTGGCATTGAATGCTTCAATTGAAGCTGCTAGAGCAGGGGACCATGGTCGAGGCTTTGCAGTTGTCGCTGAAGAGGTTAGAAAACTTGCCGAGCAAACTGGTCAAGAAGCTGGTGGCATTACTAAAGTCGTTAGTGAAATGGTCAAGAAAATTGACAATGCTGTTGAAACCATGTCATTTGGTAAAGCAGCCGTGCAAAATGGCGTGGACAAGGCAATTGTAACGGATAGCGCATTTATACAAATTTATGATGCAGTTCAATCCGTTACACAAGACGTTAAGAAAATTGTTGAAATTACCGATAATGAAGTGAATAGCTCTGAGCAAATATTAACGTTAATTGATACTGTAAGTACACTGTCTGAACAAAACTCTGCCAACGCGCAAGAAGTTGCGGCGGCAATTGAAGAACAAACAGCATTACTTGAAAGCATCGCAGCAGGTAGTGAAGAGCTGACTGCGATGGCAACCGAATTAAACACCTTGGTCGAAAAATTCAGAGTTGAGGAGTAAGAGATGAGAGTAGAAGTTATAAAAATGCCAGAGCAGTTTTCAGTAACAGAAGCGTCAGAGTTCAGAGAAATGACTTATAACCTTATGAAAGTAGATCAGATAACCTTTGAGTTAGATTTTTCAAACTGTAATTTTATAGACAGTACAGGGCTAGGTGTGTTAGTAGGTCTCTATAAAAAATGCAATGAGACACATTCTAAAATGATTTTAAAGCACCTGAAGAAAGATGTCGCTAGAGTCATCAGCATGACGCGTCTGGATCAAATCTTTACGATATTATAAATAGAAGGTATAATGAAAATGGTACTCAAATGAATTTTTATATCGATAAGGAGGTAAAGTAATGGGGAAAAAGGCAATTGAAATTTCCAATCTCGACGTGAATCACTTAATCCAAATGTTAAATGAAGCATTAGCAGAAGAATGGTTAGCTTACTATCAGTACTGGGTTGGCGCAAGAGTTATGGAAGGTCCAATGAGAAGTGAAGTTGAACCAGAATTACTTCTACATGCAAATGAAGAACTGGCGCATGCTGAATTGATTATTAATCGAATTCTTCAGCTTGGGGGAATTCCTATTTTGAATCCTGCCAAATGGACAGAATACGCTAAATGTCCTTATGCTGAACCAGTTGATCCATATATTGAAGAAATATTGAAGCAAAATCTAGAGGGTGAAAGATGTGCCATTCAAAGATATGAGGAAATTGCAGATTATACGAACGGTAAAGATCACTCAACCTACCAGATGGCAATTACCATATTAAATGATGAGCTTGAGCACGAACATGATATTGAAGATTTCTTAACCGATATCAACCGATTGAAGGAAGACATCAAGAAATTTAGATTATAATTGAATTGAAACGCAAAGGCGAGTATTCGCTTTTGCGTTTTTAAAATCTTAAGGACAAGAGGCAAATATGGCTAAAGTAATTATTAAGGGTCAAAAAAAGAAAAGAGAATATGGATTCACGTATTTCTTATTTATCGCATTATCCATTGCACTTATATTTGTTGGGCATAATATCGCCAGCAAAGGTACAGATTCATTTAGTCAAGTTGAAAACATTGCCGTTGAAAGAGGAACGGTTACTGAAATTATGGATCAAATCGATCAGAACAATGATGATCAATTTGATATCAATTTCGTTTCAAAAGACATTTTATTTAACGTTAAAATGGAAACGGGATCACAAAAGGGCCAAGAAATTAGAGCACTACAGAGTTTGAATAATTACTTAAAAGTATTGCCAAAGGAAGTTCAGGTTGGCGATACGATATTACTCTATAAGATGTCAAATGAATTCTATGGAACTGAATGGACCTACGGAGAATACTACAGAACCCCTGCGCTTGTTGTCTTGGGGATTTTGTTTGCCGTGATGCTATTAATTTTTGGCAGATCAAAAGGATTGCAGACATTATTCTCATTGATTTTAACGATAATGGCTGTTTTTTACGTATTTATTCCAGCTGTTCTATCTGGATTTAATATTTACCTATGGTCGCTTGTAATATGTGTTTTTGTAACAATTATGACTTTGGTTGTGGTAAGTGGTTTTAATCCTAAAACCTCAGCTGCGATCATAGGCTGTATCAGTGGTATTGCAATGTCTGCAGTACTTGTGTTGCTAATGAACAGTATACTAAAACTAACGGGTGTCGTCGATGAGGCTTCTGTTTATCTGCTGTTGATGAATCCGGATCATCCTGTTGACCTGACGGCTATTATTTTTGGAGCTATTATTATAGGTGCAATGGGTGCGATTATGGACGTTTCTATGTCGATTTCATCGGCACTATATGAAATGAAGGAGAATTATGCAGCACATTCTTTTGGTCAGTTGGTTGCTTCTGGTATGACGATTGGTAGAGATATTATGGGGACAATGGCGAATACCTTAGTTCTTGCTTATATCGGAAGTTCGTTATCGACAGTCTTGCTTCTGATAACTTATAATTCATCACTACTGGATTTGATGAATCGTGAAATGGTGGTTATTGAGATTTTACAAGCAATAATAGGCTCGTTGGGCATCTTAATGACATTACCATTAACCGCCATAGCATCGGGGTTCCTTTACACGAGAAACAATAACAGAGATCACCTAAAAAGAAGAGTTTAGTATTTGGTTGTATTGATTGTTAGTTTAACATTAGGGTAAGTATCTACTATTTACTACTTAAACTTGCCCACTATGGAGGATATTTATGAAGCGGCTCACCTCTCTAAGGTTTAAATCAATTCGGACAGCTTTTATTATGCCCATATTACTTCCATTACTGTTTATATTGATGCTACTAACTTATCTCTTGCTAAATGGAGCAGATCAGGTATCTAAAATTTCAATAGAAACAGTTTCAGAACAATCAATGTTGCAAGTCGAGGACTTGTTATTACACCATTTATCTGAGGCGACGCAACTCAATTCAGTGAATGTAGATAACTATAATACTTCAATTTTAAACATTGGAAGTGAACAAAATAGAGAACGCTATTTCTCTAATCTGATTGCAAAATTTCCAGAAGTCACAATGACTTATGTTGGCTTCCCAGATAAATCGTTTTACGGTGCAAGACGTTCGCAAGATGGCAGCATTCAAGTCGTTAAAAATAATAGTCAAACAGCGGGTGCATCTGAATATTATAATATAGATGAAAATCACGATGCATCCGACTTTGTTGAAAAATTTGATGCTTTTGATGCTACCTTGAGACCGTGGTACATTAAGGCTGTAAAGACACAAATGCCTGTGTTTAGTGATGTTTATAACCATTTTGTCTTCAAACAGCCTACGATTACAGCAAGCTATCCTGTTATTGAATCAGGAGAAATAGTTGCAGTATTTGGAGTTGATTACTTATTAACTTGGCTAGGAGAAACGCTTTCGACGATTCCAATAAGAGAACATGGGTTAATCTTCATTGTTGACGAAAATAATCAATTGGTTGCTACTTCAAAATCATCTGATGATATTTTCAAAGTTGTCAACGGTAACTCAGAACTTATTAAGGCAAAAGAAAGCAGTAATTTGTTGGTTCAGAATGAGGTTCAATTAGATGATACAGAGACCAATCAAACCATAAAAGTTGAGGGTAAAAAATTCAGTGTCAATAAAATGACATTCAACCTTCTAAATTTAAATTGGAAAATATATGTTTTACTTTCGTATGATGATTTTGTCAATCAAATGAATCTAGCGATTAAACAAACCATAACTATAATTCTAATTAGCCTTATTTTGTTTATCATTATCTCGTGGCTTGTAACGCGTTGGGTCACTAAACCTATTTATCATTTGAATAATGCAGCTAAAAAGCTAGCTGATGGTAAGTTTGATTTTGTATCTGATGAAGTTAGACGCGATGAACTCGGTCAACTTTCTTTATCGTTTAATGAAATGGCACTTAAGCTTACCAGTTTAGTGACGACACTTGAACAACAGGTTGATGAAAGAACTAAAGATCTTCAAGAGATGAATGAATCCTTAAGCCGCCTGTCTTTCAGTGATGGCCTTACAGGCCTACCGAACAGAAGAAAATTTGATGAATTTTATAGTACAGTTTTTGAAAAAAATATTACTCACAAAAGAGAAATGACCATCATTATGATGGATCTTGATAATTTTAAAGCTTTCAATGACACATATGGCCATCTTGTCGGCGACGATTGTTTAAGAATGGTGAGTAACATTTTTAGTCGTATTATATATAAAAATAAAGATTTGGTTGCGCGGTTTGGTGGTGAAGAATTTTCTGCCGTTTTACAAGGGTATTCAAAATCTGAAGTCCATGAGCTATGCGAGACTATACGTAACGAAGTCGCCAACACGGCGTTACAGATTTCTGAAACAGAAACAGTCTATATTACTGTTAGTATTGGTTACGTCCATTTTATTCCAGACTCAAGCAAATCAAAAGAAGCCTACATTAAATGTGCAGATCAGGCACTTTATAAAGCCAAAAGTCTAGGAAAGAATAGATCAGAATCGTTTTGAAAGTAATATTACAATTATATTACAAAACAAATGATAACGATTATCAATTGAGTGATGTGGATATATACTTCTTAAGCGAAATTTTCATCTAATTGGATGTTTAATAACAACTTAGGAGGTCATTATGAAATTTGTACTACCAGAATTAAAATACAATACGGATGCATTGGAACCTTATATTGATCAAAAAACAATGGAAATTCACCATCAAAAGCATCACGGTGCTTATGTTAATAATTTAAATGCTGCGCTTGAAGGTAAAGCGGAGTTTGAAAATTTATCAATTGAAGAATTATTAAAAGGATTAGATAAGCTACCTGAAAGCATTAGAGGTGCAGTTCGAAATAATGGTGGTGGTCATTACAATCACACACTGTTTTGGGAAAGTTTAACACCAGGAGGTAAAGCAATATCACCTGAGTTTGAGTCGAAGCTTAATGCTGCATTTGGATCTTTTGAAGCTTTTAAGGCAGCTTTTAAGGACGCAGCTTTAAAACGTTTTGGTAGTGGCTGGGCATGGCTCGTATCTGATGGTGGCGAGTTGAAAATTGTTAGCACACCTAATCAGGATGCCCCAATTTCGGATGGATTAAAAGAATTATTGGGACTAGATGTTTGGGAACATGCTTATTACTTGAATTATCAAAACAGACGTGCTGATTATATTGAGGCATTTTGGAGTGTCGTGGATTGGGCGGTCGTTGAAAGTAGGTTATAGTAATTCTTATTTTTTAGAGCTCTGGTGTGTTACCAGGGCTCTTTTATTTTTTTAACTCAAAAGGCGGTTCAATCATTGCTTTTTTTAAATGAGAATTAGTATTAGAAGCTTAGAAAATTTGATATAATAGACACAATAATTGAAATAAATGCATTTGGAGGATTTTATGAAGTTTGTAAACTGGAATGTAAATGGAATAAGAGCTTGTATTAATAAAGGTTTTCTAGATTATTTCCACCAAGTGGATGCGGATTTCTTTTGTCTTCAGGAAACTAAGGTTTCTGAGGGGCAAGTAGATCTTGAACTAGAGGGATATCATCAGTTTTGGAATTATGCTGTTAAGAAAGGGTATTCAGGTACTGCAATATTTTCAAAGTATGAACCGCTTTCTGTTGCTTACGGCATTGGCATAGAGGAACACGACCAGGAAGGCCGTGTAATTACAATTGAACTTGATACTTTTTATCTTGTCACCGTTTATACGCCAAACTCAAAATCTGAGCTTGAAAGATTACCTTATAGAATGAGGTGGGAGGATGATTTTAGAGCCTATCTGAAACAGCTAGAGAAACATAAGCCTGTGGTTGTCTGTGGTGATCTAAATGTGGCTCATAAAGAAATAGATATTAAAAATGCAAAATCAAATATGAGAAGTGCGGGCTTTACCATAGAAGAAAGAACAAAGATGACTGAGCTTCTAGATGCTGGCTTTGTGGATACTTTTAGATATTTTTATCCGGATAAAACGGATGCTTATTCTTGGTGGTCGTATTTCGGCAAAGCTAGAGAGAAGAATGTTGGGTGGAGAATTGATTACTTTATCACATCTGAAGCCTTAAAACCAAGACTTGTATCCGCTGCCATTGATGCGCACATAATGGGAAGTGATCATTGTCCAGTTTTACTTGAGTTGGTATAAAAATTGCATTTGATATTAGGTACTAATTATCGAAGGAGTGAACGGTTTGAAAAATATGTTTAAATTTCTTGATGAAAATCAATTCGTAATTGAAGAACTCACGGATGCAATTGTGGTTATTGATACTAACGGTAAAATTACACACATTAACAAACGTGCCTTGGAATTACTTGAAGTAAGTCACGAAAACGCAGTTGGACAGACAATGCTTTCTGTCTATCCTGAGTCTAAGCTCAATCAAACTGTAATCACTCAGAAAGTTGAAAGAAATATAAGGCTTAATGTTCATAATAAAGTATGCATAGCTTCTAGAGTGCCTTTATATAAGGATGATGACGTAATTGGTGCAATTTCAATTTTTGATGATATCACTCGTATGGAGCAAATGACCAGTCGTATCGAAGCGGATCGAAGCGAAATGTCAATTCTCAAAACAATATTAGAAATCGCATATGATGGTATCGTCGTTGTAGATGTCAATGGCTATATTACCATGATCTCAGATGCCTATAAAAAATTTATCGGAATAGGTGATGATCAAGTTATTGGAAAGCACGTTACCGAAATTATTGAAAATACGAGAATGCATATAGTGGCTCAAACGGGTATTCCCGAAGTTAATGATTTTCAAGAGATACACGGTGATTATATGATGGCGACACGTATTCCGTATTACGTGGATGGCAAAATTGCGGGTGCAATCGGAAAAGTTATCTTCAGAAACGTATCCGAACTACAAAACATCAATAAGAAGTTCAGCAGAGTTGAAAAAGAACTTAAAAATCTAAAATCTGAGATTAGTAGCTTACATCGTGCAAAATACAATTTAAATCAAATAATTACAGGAAATGAAGACATAAATAAACTAAAGAATTATGTCAATAAGCTGGCACATTCAAAATCTAGCGTTTTGATCCAGGGTGAAAGTGGAACTGGTAAAGAGTTGTTCGCTCATGCCATTCATCTTTCTAGCCATAGAAGAGAAATGCCATTTATCAAAGTGAACTGTGCTGCCATTCCAGAACATCTACTTGAGTCAGAGCTCTTCGGTTATGAGAAGGGTTCGTTTACAGGTGCAGACAAAAATGGTCGCATCGGTAAGTTTGAATTAGCGGATCAAGGAACGATTTTTTTAGATGAAATTGGTGACATGCCATTACAGATGCAGGCAAAAATTCTTAGAATTCTACAAGAAGGTGAAGTGGAACGAATTGGTTCTAACACGCCAAGGCAAGTTGATTTACGCATAATAGCAGCAACCAATAGAAATCTAAAAAACATGGTAGAAGAAAAGGCATTTAGAGAAGATTTATATTATAGACTTAATGTCATTAATTTAATGATTCCACCTTTGAGAGAACGTAAAGAGGATATATTACTCTTATCAAATCATTTTATTGACCAATTGAATCAAGAAAATCACGGTAAGCTTAAAGGCCTTTCAGAAAAAGCGCAAATGCAGTTATTTGCCTACGATTGGAAAGGAAACATTCGAGAACTTAAAAATGTCATTGAACGTGCATATAACATTATTGAGGGTGAAGAGTTTGTACAGCCTTGGCATTTACCAGCACATATTAATAGTGGCAAGTATGTGACGACGAGCGAACCCTTAAAAGAGCTGGTTGATGCTGCTGAAAAGAAAATTATTCTAGAGAGATTGATTGCTTTCAAAGGAAATAAAAGCAAAACTGCTGCCGATTTAGGAATATCGCGTATGGCACTTCACAAAAAACTCGATAAATACGATATGAAATAGTTTTAAAAAAAATTATCATAAATTTTATATAAGTTTACGATAAAATTTCAAACGTGTTTCAAAATCAAATCAAAAAGTGTAAATAAAACTTTACAACGATTCATTAGTCCGATTTACTGTAAACGAATGTTGACACTGATAAAAAAGAGCAACGGCAAGTGTAAATAATAATTTACACTTGTTTTATTTTTGTCAATAATTAAAGCGGATTTTATTAATAATGAGGCAAAAAAAGACGAAAAATACCAAATAAAATAAATTGTATGTACAAAAAGTTGGCATGGGAATTGCTTTTTATTATTGGCGTAGGATATTAGTCTATGAAAGGATGAAATTTATGGTGAAGACACTAAGGAACCCAAGGTATTTCAATGCGATTTACCAGATATTGTTGGCGATAGTTATTGCTCAGCAGATTTATGCACCTCAAGAATTCAAATATGTTCACTTGGCATTGGTGTTCATAAGAATGATTATCTCTGAGGCATACGATGCAAAACATCGTTTTCAAAAAAATGAGGAATACTTCATTCTGGCAATTTTGGTTACCACACTTGTTTCTATCGTAGAAAAAATCCTTATGATCAACCTTGGCTTGGTTTACTTGTTAGCCCTTGCAGTTGCAGTTGTCTTAATGGGTACTTTTTTAAAGACTACAATAGACGACTCGAAAAACTATCAAGGGACGACAAAGTTTCATGCCAAACACGTTGAGATGCTTCAAAAAGGTAGAGTTTTTACAAACGGCATACTTTATCTTATGTTGGGCATCTGTGGACTGATTCTCTTGTATGTTTCATACGAAATCATCAAACTATTAAGTTAGGGGGACAAACAAATGTTAGGTGTAATTGCTATTATCTTTACACTGTTAGCACTGATGTACTTGGCTTACCGAGGTATCACAGTGTTAGTATTAGCTCCATTGCTCGCTATGCTCGCTGCTATTCTTTCAGGCGAGATTCCTGCACTTTACGCACTTTCTAGCATTTTCATGCCAGCAGCTGCAGGCTACATCAAGTCATACTTTCCAGTATTCTTGGCAGGTGCAATTTTTGGTAAATTAATGGGTGTTACTGGTGCAGCTACTTCTATCGCACACTTTATTTCAGAAAAAGCTGGTAAAAAGCATGCGATTGCTGCTGTTGTTGTTGCAACAAGTTTATTGACTTATGGTGGTGTTTCACTTTTCGTCGTTGTTTTCGCTATGTACCCAATCGGCGCTATGCTTTATAAAGAAGCAAACGTTCCAAAACGTTTACTTCCTGCAGCAATCGCTCTTGGCGCATTTACATTCACAATGACAGCTATGCCAGGTTCACCACAGTACCTCAACACAATGCCTACTAAGTATTTTGGTACGACGATCTATGCTGGTTTCTGGTTGGGAATCATTGGTTCTGCATGCATGTTCTTTGGCGGTTTGTGGTGGTTAAACAGACGTGCTAAAAAACTTAACGCAGCTGGTGAAGGCTACGGTAACCATGAAAATGAAGGCTTACATGAAAACTTTGATAATCTTCCAAACTTCTGGGTTTCAATTGCTCCGATTATCATCGTATTTGTAATGAACTTTTTCTTAACAAATTATTACTTCAAAATGGATTCAGTGATCAACAAGTTGAAGGCATACAATCCAGATGCGACTGTTGATGGTACATGGCCAGTAATTATCGGTCTTGGTGTAGCAATTGTATTCGTTTTGATCTTCTTACGAAAATATTTACAAAATACAAACAAACAAATCTTTGATGGTGCTGTAGGATCTTTATTACCAATCTTCAATACAGGTTCTGAGGTTGGTTATGGTGGCGTTATTAAATCCTTAGCTGCATTTGGTACAGTTAAAGCTGCAATCGTTGCTATGGCAATTCCTTCAGTTTTCAAAGTTGCATTCTCTACAACTTTACTAGCAGGTATTGTTGGTTCATCATCAGGTGGTACAGCTATCGCTCTTGAAGTTCTAGCGCCAGAATTTTTACAAATGGGCATCGATCCAGGTGCACTTCACAGAATTATGTTAATCGCAGCTGGTGGTCTTGATTCATTACCACACTGTGGTGCTGTTATCACATTACTTTCTGTATGTAAGTTAAACCACAAGGAATCATATTTGGATATCGCAGCACTTACAGTTGTAATTCCATTAATCACTGTTGTAGTTGTATGTTTAGCATACTTGTTATTTGGTATCGTGTAATAAAAAATAGAACACTCAAATTATTTAAATCAGATTTAAGCTTCAATTGAACTAAAGCACTTAAATGAATGTCGGATGGGGTCGTTAAGACCCCACCCGCATGTTCTATATAATTAGGAAAATAAAGTTGGGATTTTAAATAGACTTTGATAGCAGCCTATGTTGCTGTCATATTTCGGAGGGACAAAATGAGTAAGGTGATGACGCTTGAGGCGGCGATTGCACTTATAAAAGATGGCAGTACGATCGCAACCGGAGGATTTGTTGGTAACATGCATCCAGAGGCACTAAGCCGAGGGATGGAAGAAGCCTTTACAGCAGCAGGACATCCTAGAGATTTGACACTTGTTTATGCGGCTGGACAAGGAGATGGAAAAAACAGAGGGTTAAACCACTTTGGACAAGAGGGAATGGTTAAAAGAGTAGTAGGGGGTCACTGGGGACTAGCGCCTAAATTGGGCAAACTAGCACTAGAGGAAAAACTTGAAGCTTATAACTTTCCACAAGGTGTAATTTCGCATCTATTCAGAGAGATTGCTGGTAAAAAACCAGGCGTTGTTACAAAAGTAGGTTTAAAAACTTTCGTAGATCCTAGATTAGAAGGCGGAAAGATTAATGCTTCTGCTAAAGAAGATCTCGTTGAGTTAATACACATCGGCGGTGAAGAATGGTTATTCTATAAATCATTCCCAATAAATGTTGCATTCATAAGAGGGACTTATGCAGATTCATTTGGTAACTGTACATTTGAAAAAGAAGCATTGAGCTTAGAAATGCTTTCAATCGCTCAAGCAGCAAAAAACTCAGGCGGTATCGTCATTTTACAAGTTGAAAAAGTTGTTGCAGATGGAACGCTCAATCACAAACTCGTTAAAATACCAGGTATTTATGTGGATGCAATCGTAGAAGCAAAACCAGAAGATCATATGCAGACCTTTGCTGAACAATACAATCCTTCATATAGCCAAGATATTAGAGTACCTGTTAAGAGCATTCCGCCACTTGAACTTTCAGAAAGAAAGTTAATTGCAAGACGTGCTGCAATGGAACTTAAACCAAATGCAATTACGAATCTTGGAATCGGTATGCCAGAGGGCGTTTCTATTGTTGCGAACGAAGAAGGTATAGATGGCCTAATTCTGACGACAGAAGCGGGCACGATTGGTGGTATACCGGCTGGTGGTCAAAGTTTTGGTGCAGCAACCA
This sequence comes from Firmicutes bacterium UBA6226, assembly GCA_002441045.1. The sequence goes on from DJWQ01000013.1 coordinate 43,261, forward strand.
ACCCAGATATGATTATCGATCAGCCTTATCAGTTCGATTTCTATGACGGTGGAGGCCTTGATGTTACTTTCCTTGGTCTTGCTCAATGCGATGCTAAAGGAAACGTTAACGTTTCGAAATTCGGTCCGAAGGTACCTGGATGTGGCGGCTTTATTAACATCTCCCAAAATGCTAAAAAAGTGGTCTACTGTGGCACATTTACTGCTGGTGGATTAGAAATTGCTATTGAAAATGGTGAACTTAAAATCGTTAATGAAGGTAAAGCAAAGAAATTTATTAAAGAAGTTGAACAAGTAACTTTCTCTGGCGATTATGCGTTTGAAGTCGGTCAACCTGTAATTTATGTTACTGAGAGGGCAGTATTTGAAATTACAGAAAAGGGATTAACTTTAACCGAAATCGCACCAGGTGTAGATTTAGAAAAAGATGTTATCGGTCAGATGGAGTTTAGACCTGCGATAGCAGAACCGTTAAAAACCATGGATATCAGAATTTTTAAAGAAGATAAAATGGGCCTCATGATATAAGGAATGGCAAAATAGTATAAGGAGTGTAATAATATGAGATTAAAAGATAAAGTAGCTGTTGTTACAGGCGGCGCACAAGGAATTGGTAGATGTATTTGTGAAACATTTGAAAGAGAAGGCGCTACAGTTATCGCAGTTGATATGAATAAAGCTGAGTTTGAAGCAGCTAATATTCATGGCTATGCACTTAACGTTACTGATAGAGCAGCAATCGAAGCTTTTACAAATGAAATCGTAGCTAAGTTTGGAAAAATTGATGTACTTGTAAACAATGCAGGTATTACAAGAGACGCATTAATCAATAAAATGACTGAAGATATGTGGGACGCAGTAATTAACGTTAACCTTAAAGGTGTGTTCAACATGACGCAATCAATCAGTCCAGTGATGATGGAAAATGGACAAGGTAGTATTATCAATATCGCATCAGTAGTTGGTGAGTATGGTAATGTGGGACAATCTAATTATGCTGCAACTAAAGCAGGTGTTATCGGTATGATGAAAACTTGGGCAAAAGAATTTTCTAGAAAAGGGGCAGCGGTTAGAGTAAACAGCGTTGCTCCAGGATATGTTAATACTGATATGATGAAAACTGTACCTGACAAAGTTCTAGATCCAATTAGAGAGAAAACAATGTTAGGTCGCCTTGGCGAACCTCAAGAAATTGCAAATGCAGTTTTATTCTTAGCAAGTGATGAATCATCGTTTGTAACTGGCCATAACTTATCAGTTAACGGCGGATTAAGATTGTAGGAGGCCGTAAATGAGAGAAGTTGCAATAGTATCTGCTACAAGAACTCCAGTTGGTGCTTTTGGCGGTGCTTTAAAAGACGTATCAGTTGTGGATTTAGGCGTAATAGCAGCTAAAGAAGCAATTAAAAGAGCGGGCATTAAAGAAAGTGATATCGATGAAGTCCTCATCGGAAACATCTTAAGTGCTGGTCAAGGTCAAAATATCGCAAGACAAATCGCTATAAATGCTGGTCTACCAGTAGAAATTCCTGCAATGTCACTTAACATTCTCTGTGGCTCAGGTCTTCGTTCGGTTAGCTTAGCTGCTCAAATTATCAGCAGTGGTGGCGCTGACGTTATCCTTTGCGGTGGTGCTGAGAGCATGTCAAATGCGCCTTATCTGGCGATGCAAAATCGTTGGGGTAGCAAAATGGGCCATGTTCAAATGGTTGACCATATGATTAAGGATGCATTAACAGACGCATTTAATGATTATCATATGGGCATCACAGCTGAAAACATCGCTGAACAATGGCATTTGACAAGAGAAGAACAAGATGCTTTTGCAGTAACAAGCCAAAACAGAGCTGAAAAAGCGCAAAAAGAAGGCAAGTTTGCAGATGAAATCGTACCTGTAGTGATTAAAACTAGAAAAGGTGAAGTGGTTGTCGATCAAGATGAGTACATCAAACACGGTGTGACCATGGAGACGATGGCGAAACTCAAACCTGCATTTAAAAAAGAAGGCACAGTAACAGCAGGCAATGCATCTGGAATCAATGATGGTGCTGCAATGGTTGTCGTTATGAGTCTTGAAAAAGCAAAAGAGTTAGGATGTGAAGTTCTAGCAATTATCAAAGGATTTGGAACAAAAGGTGTGGATCCTTCAATTATGGGTTACGGACCAGTTCCTGCTACTAAAGCAGCACTTGCTAGTGCAGGCTGGACAGTTGAAGATTTAGAGCTAATCGAAGCAAACGAAGCTTTCGCTGCTCAATCGCTTTCAGTAGTGAAAGATCTTGGACTTAATCCGGAAATCGTAAACGTAAACGGTGGCGCTATTGCAATTGGCCATCCGGTTGGTGCAAGTGGTACAAGAATTCTTGTTACTTTGCTTCACGAGATGCAAAAAAGAGATGCGAAAAAAGGTTTAGCAACATTATGTATAGGTGGCGGAATGGGTACAACGCTACTCATTGAAAGACCATAAATGAGGTAATTGAAAAAATAAAAAGGCAATTCTGTGAGCTATCCCCATATAGCACAGAGTTGCCTTTTTTATTTACGTAGGTTAAATTTTATGAAATTGATTGGTATTTTGATCATAGAAAAAGCCAGCAGCAGTTAGTGTAGCACTGAGTTCGCTCAAGTTTAGCTCCATATCATCACAGAGTGCTTCTAAATCTGGATAAAAATCACGAAGTTTCATATTGATGACACCTAAAAGTATGATCGGATCGTGAGGCAGTTCCATTAAAGTCACCTCCTTATCTTTAATGGTTTTTTAATTCTTAGGTTCTTTACTTATGCTATAATGATAAAAGATATGTATGGCGGAATCAAGTCTATGCATATACATAGTTATTAGGAGGATTAAATGAATAAAAAACTTATAATATCACTTGCTGTTGTTTTATGCGTAGCAATTGTTGGGGTATTTGGCTTCGGTTTAGTCAAAGACATTTTAATAAAGAAAGATCCGGTAAATTATTTGTTATATAGTACAACAAAAACGAATCACACTGCGGTTGACGCTAGTTTTAATGGTAAATTTGAACTGGATAAAGCAGCGATGACATCGAATATGATGATGATTTCTGCAGATCCGGAAGCAATGGCTACATTTGTGACATCTCTATTCAACAATGTTACTATTGATGGTAAAGTCGTTTACAAACTCGATAGCAAAAATGCAGCATTTCACCTATTTGAAAGTATGAATCTCAATTATGCTGGACAATCCCTTATCGATTTTGCGTTTGGCATTGATCAAGAGCAGATGGTTATTAAAAGTAACACATTATATGACAAGGGTTTCGTAATGACAAGGTCTGAGCTCTTCAATCTTATTGATGAAGAAGAAGGCGTCGATCTCAACAAAATCGAAATTCAAAAATACATCGATGCTTTAAATCTTGAAAATGATTCGAACTACAAAGCCCTAACAAAAGATATTAAAGGCTATGAAAATAGCATCAGAGCATTTTTAGCTGGTCTTGAAAAAGGTGACACTATTACAGTTACTTTAGAAGATGGCTCAAAAGTAAAATGTGACACACTTGAAATGACTGTAACATATGATCAAATGATCGATTTGTATATCGACTTGATGAATGAAGCGCGAAATGATGATGAGTTAAAAGTGTTGGTGAAATCTAAAGCGATTGAATTGATGAACCTAGTGCTTTCATCTGGTGATTATGAAGTTATGGGCATTGACAAAGCGGAGCTTGAAACTGCAATTTCTGATTTTGATACGAACTTTGATACTGAATGGAACACTGGTCTCGATGAAGCTATGGCGATGTATCAAGACATGAAAGATCAAATGAATACAACACTTGTTACTGATATCAACTATGACATAACAGTAGCAATAGACAACAAATATCAAATTAGACAAATGTCTTATGCAATGGATATGATGGGAATCAGTATGGCTCAAACGGTTACTTTCAATGCATTTGATGGTGACGTTGTCCCTGAAACACTTGCGACTCCAGAGAATAGCATTTCGATTTTAACATTAAGTGAAGATGAAGACCTAGCAGCTGAAACGGGTTACGATATTTTGGACCAAGGCTTAACCAACATCATTGAAGGTGAAGCATTAAATACTTTAATGACAGATTTAAAAACTTATGCAGAAGTTTTGCCAGCGGATGAAAAAGAAGGCATTGTTGGATTAGCGACGTATTTCTTTGAAAATAAGGACATGCTTAAGAGCTTAATAATGATGAATTTAGGTTTCTAAGATGGTTTCACCGATATCGAAGAAAAATAGGATAATTGAACTGGATGTTATCAGAGGGTTTGCTTTGTTTGGCGTCCTACTGGTAAATTTAACCATGATAGATGCGACGTTATATTCTGACGTCGCATCGTCTTTAACTGAATCTTTTTCATTAAGTCTATGGCTAATTGATACGTTAGCAGTAGGTAAATTTTACTCATTGTTTTCAATGCTCTTTGGGGCTGGCTTTTATTATTTTGTGTTTAAAGATAATTCGCCATTAGACGAGGCAACACTCTTGCAAAATACATCGCTATTTAAACGCAGACTGATAATATTGCTCTTCATGGGGCTGATTCATATGACGTTGGTTTGGTATGGTGATATTTTACACGTCTATGCATTTACTGGCTTTTTCTTAATCAATAAACGTGATAAAACACCAAAAGAGTTGATTCGAACAGGGTTAATATGGTGGCTCGCTTCAACTGTGATTTTTGCATATTTTTCAATCCTCCCATCTTCCATGAATGATACACTAGCAAAAACCGCATTAAATGCCTACCAAAGTTCCAGCTATTTAGAGATGCTTTCTTATAGATTGACCCATGAAGTGCCACTGGTACTTACCAATTTGCTGGTGGTTCCAATTCGGATTTATGGCCTTTTCTTGTTGGGATACGGCTATGCAAAATCCGGGTTTTTCAGCCAGATTGAAAAGCATCAGATTTTGGTGAAAAAATTAGCATTGAGTACAAGTGTGATTTTTATAGCTGTGATCATTGCTGAAAATGTACTCCCCAGTGGATTATTACAAAGCTTGTTTAGAGAACTCAGTACATTATCAGGTGCAACTTTCTATGCGTGCATATTAATTTTATCCTGCCAAAACAAATGGACAAGAGAGAGAATAAAACCATTAGCTAGTTTGGGACAAATGGCAGTCACAAATTACTTAATGCAGACTATTTGCTTTACTTTTTTCTATTATGGCTATGGATTTGCTAAGTTTCATCAGCTTGCGCCAATGATGTACTGGTATTTAGCGATTGGGTTTATCTTGATTCAAATAGTAGTAAGTCATTTGTGGCTTAGACATCATCGTTTTGGACCGGTCGAGTGGGTTTGGCGTCGTTTGACATATAAACAAAATCCGAAAGTGGTCTAGGACCACGAACGATTCGTCTGATGATTTGAAGTGTACCTTCCTCATTGGGCTTGATTCGCCATTCGATCAGTGAGATATGATTATTTTCTATTTCTATACCTGTAATATTTCTAGGGTGAATACAACACCCAGTGTTAAAGTAAGGCAATTCACCTTGTTTAGGGAACTTTGGACGATGTGTATGCCCTACTAAAAGCATTTTACGCTCTTGCTCGATAAATTTATAATAATTATCTTCAAGTTTGTGGCGTTTGTGTGCGTTTTTTGCTGGACTTGCTGGATTTTGAAAGCCAACGACGTGAAAATATCGCCAAAAATACCGACTTAAAGTTCGCATTACTGGCCAGAGTTGATCATTGAGGAAATCACCTTGATGACCATGGGTTACAAATAACTCTAAAGGGGATTCTTCACAGGTGAGAACAACAGATTCTTTAACTTCGATATTTGGAAAGAGTTCACTAAAAAAAGCCTCATATTCATCATAAAAGGTAAATAAATTTCTTTGTGCTTGGATTTTATGTTTGAACGCCATATTGTGATTGCCGTAGAGCATGACAAATCGATCTAAATCATAAAACTTTCTTAAAATCATAAAAACGTCACTATGCGCATATCGAATCACGTTAAAATTTTTGTGTTCCCAGAGCTCGTCGCCATCACCTACCTCGATGTATGTGAATCCCGCTTCATAGTAATGTGTGAGCGCATAGGCATATAAATTTTGATTGTGAGCAAATTCATCAGCAAGACTGTTATCACCGCGATGAACATCGCTAAAAAAAATATATTTAGAGTCTTTGTTCAGTGGGAGTCTTGAGGCATTTTCATATGCAGCCTGTAGTTTTTTTAGAGTAAACATAGATTGCCTCCAATCCATATTAATCGTTTTTCTTCAATGAGATGAAATCGAATTAGAGCTGTTGAAATCTTTAGCAGATGACCAACAGCTCCTATTATTAATCAGCAAATGTTTGACCTGAAATTTGAAGTCTCAATGCCTTAAGTTTAAATCTGTTTATGTTGAGTAAAACTGTCGATTAAATTAAAGACCTTAATCTCCTGTAGCCATTCTTGTGGAATTTGTGAATAGCCAACTGTGGCGCCCTGAAGCATTCCTAAAACCATACCACGCCCAGCTGAATCACCACCAGATAGCACATTTTGATTCATGCTTGTAATAAAATCACCGGGATACTTTAACAGCAAATAAAGTACCGCTGGGAAAGCAAATTGACTGGAACAACTCTGTCCAATATCGTGGATGACAAAAGTTGTTTCTTCAGTTAATCGACTTTTACAGATTTCTAGTAGTGTTTGAACTTTTGGATAATTGGTTGCAACTTTATTTAGTGTATCTACAAGTGGTTTTCCGATTACCAACTCAAGAATTACATCTGTAATAAATTGGCTGTAGTAGATCAGAGTATCGTTATTATGTGTTAAACGCGTTTCAGATTCTACCAAAGTTTTAAGTTCAGGATCATCAAAGTGATAATAAATCAATGGGGCAACACGCGCTAAGCCTCCCAGCTCGTTTGAAGAAGAACCTTTAACAGTGTTACCATCCAAAAGATCAATTGATTCTTTTGAAGCGCGATCCATATAACCTTCGTATTTTGTCATATAAGTTAGCCAATGCTTTTTAAAAACAGATAAAGAAAAACCATTATTTGAAGCTATGCTCTTGAGAAGGAGTAAACTCTGATCCCCATAATGTGTGAAATCACCTTTAACTTTTCCGAGATGAAAGCTATCTTTTAAGGGTGTCATCATCAAGTTGTCACGTTCGCTGTAGGTTGCAAGTTTTTCAAGATCGTATATCCAGTGTAAACCAAGTGCGTATGCATCAGCGACAAAAGCACCAAAGAGCATACCTTTCAATCTCTCCATAAAGGCCTCCTTTCTTCATTTGAGAACGCAGATAGTTATTTTTTAAATTCTACCTTCAATAACTCTGTTTCAGAATATCTTGCAATCGCATAAAGCGCATCTGATAGACGATTGACGTACTTCATAAGCGTTGGTCTCACCTGTGATTCTTCGTGTAAAGCGAGAATTCTTCTTTCAGCTCGTCTACATATGGTTCTAGCCACATGCAAAGAAGCACTGGTTAGATTACTTCCTGGAATGATAAATTGAAATACTTCAGCACGATTCATTTGATCCAAATAATAGTCAATTGTATCCTCCAACCATTTAACATCATCATCGCTTACTTTTTCAGGGAAGTTCTCTCCGACGGTTGTTGCGAGTTCACCTGCGACGTTGAATAATGTACGCTGAATTCTGAGCAGTTTTTCTTTAATTTTTTCATCCATTGCATACTGTCTTGCGAGTCCGAGGTAAGAGTTAAGCTCATCCACGGTGCCGTAGCTTTCAACTCTAACCGAATCCTTTGGTACGCGTGCGCCATCATACAAACTAGTTTCACCACTATCGCCTGTCCTTGTGTAAATCTTTAGCATAATTTCCTCCCATATTTATTTCGTTATGCTTTATTTACCCTGTTTTTTTGTAAAAACACTTTTTGATTGATTTAGTCTATATTTTACAAATTAGCGTGATATAATGATAATGAGGGAGAATTGGTTTTTCACTTAATAACATTCATTAGGAGGTAATATGGGAGAATATCGTTGTACTGTTTGCAGTTATGTATATCGCCCTGAAAAAGGGGACTGGATGCATGAAATACCGAAAGGAACTGCTTTTGAGGACTTACCTGATGACTGGAGATGCCCAACCTGCAATCAACCCAAAATGGCTTTTGTACCAGTAGAAAATAAATAGCGGAGGCGAACATGATTAATAAATACGACCATATCACAGATTATTTTGAAAACACATTTCAACTCGATCGAATCAAAACTTTACCGATAACCGATAAGTTTAGATTAATCAATTACATCAAATTGGTTAGCAAAGCAAATGATATCGCTAAAGCAAAAAACATAGATGCGATTACAAACTCACCAGTTTATAACATTGATCATACTTTTCATCTCTTTATATCACTTTTAGCATCTGAACTTTCAACAGAAGTTATTTCAGATGTTATTGAATGTTACGCATTTAACTTTGATGAAAGTGATGTGTACTTCTCTAAAATTGTCATATTAGGTTCAGGTGCTCTTATGATTCAAAAGGGTATTGAATCCAATGCAATTATTAGTTACTTAATTTCTTTGCTGGGAGAAGAATTCCTTAAAAACAACTACAAGCGAATTTTTGATGAGAGAGACGTGCTGGACATAGATGAAGAAAATGAAATCGATATTAAGTATAAAAACTTTGATATGACTTATCGTAAACTTAAATACGACTTACTGGCTTTAAGACAAATCAAAAAAGAACAAGGTCACGCAAAAGTAAGAGAGATTATCTTTAAATATTATGACAATAAAGATTTGTCGTTATACTTCTCAATGTTAGATGTTCACGATAAAAAAATTTCAGAATACCTTTACCGTAAGTTGATGAAAGATGCACCTAAAATGGATCGTTTCTTATTAACTGCAAGTAGATGTATGATTAGAGATGTAGATATTATTGATATGCATTACCTTTTAAATGCAGTAATTGGTAAATACACAAACTTTATGAAGCCATATAGCGAAGTGGTTGAAGAAATCAAACTCAGAGAGAATGAAATCCTTAGCTTAATAAAATGAAAAAATATACAAAAGTAACGGTAATTATCGTACTACTTATAGTCTTTTTTGTCAGATTGGATCAACTGTCTGCGCTACAAAGTCTCGCCTTGCTTATTTTTTTAATTGCTATGCTGTATTTATTTGAAAAGCGTGAAGTAAAAAGAGGTTTTGAAAGTGGTGTGAGACGTCTTTATATTTGTGTAGATTTTGATGGAGTTAAACGAACAATCAATGATCTGAAAAAAAATGCATTGTATCGACCTATGACAAAAGAAGCAGTTTTGACACTTGAAAAACTTTTGGCATTTTATACTGAAGGGGATCAAGTAGTTAGCGATGGACTAAATAGTGGCTACTACCAATTTTGGTCAGACCAAGTTGATTTTTTATCTGGAAAATTGCAAGCAGTATCGATATCACCATCAGTTTTAAAGCAGTTAAATCCACTGGATCTTGAAAGAGCTTCCGTGTCAAAATGCTTTATGAAAGATGCGATTGGAGAAAGTGAAAAGCTACGTAGTGAAGTATCATCTACACTTTTGATTGCAGAATTATCGCTTCTTTATGCGACGATTGCGAACGAAGATCGACTTAAACAATACTATACAAAAGTAGCACATAATCTTTCGAAGGGCGCATTTGAAAACGTTATCCTGAGTGAAGACGAATACCATGTTTATTTGATGCATCAGACTTGCTAGAATTTTAGCAAGTCTTTTTTATTTAATTTAGCCACAATCTCACTTTTATTATGCCACAAAGCAATTCAAAGTATCAGTTGTGATTGAAGGATGTCTATTTTGGTATAATTAATATAATTAAATGATAACGACTGAAATACTAGAAGAGAGGTGGATAAGTTGGAAAAAATAATGGAAGGAAAGATGGAAGGAAAAGTAGAAAGAAATATAGAAAGAACTTTTGTAATTATTAAACCTGACGCGGTCATGAGAAACTTAACAGGGGTTATTTTGATGGAATATGAATCAAATGATTTACATTTACTTAAATTGAAAATGCAAAATGCAACACCAGAAATACTTAAGCAACATTATGCAGAACATGTTGAAAAATCATTCTATCCTGATTTGGAGAAATTCATGTTATCTGGACCATTGGTAGCTATGGTACTAGAAGGAGAAGATGCAATCGAAAAGGTTAGAAGATTAAATGGTGCTACAAATCCTGATAAGGCGGAACCACAGTCGATTCGAGGCAAATATGGTACCACGACAACCATTAACTGTGTTCACGGTTCAGACTCTAAAACAAGTAGCCAAAGAGAAATTGAAATATGGTTTTCAGAGAAATAAACAAGAATATTGTATACTTGTTCAACAAACATTGTATGTCTTCCATTAAAGTGATAAATTTGATATATAGCTGATATATCACATGTTTATCAAGGAACAGCTTGTTTCTCTTTTTATTGGTTTGCGACAAGGTTTCGTGTATAATGAAAGTATTCTTAACACGAGGGTGACTATGCAAAAACAATCAAAAACAGTTATTTACGAAGAATTGAAAAGAAGAATAATCGAACTTGAGATGAAACCGGGTGATCCGATTTTCGAAAAGGACCTCTGTTCAGAATTTGGTGTGAGTAGAACACCAGTTAGGGAAGCGCTTATTAAGTTAGCTCAGATTGATTTGGTCGAGTTTAGACCGCGCGTTGGAACCTTTGTCACTCAAATCGATATACCAACAGTAAAGAATGCGTATGAAGTGAAAAAGAATCTTGAAGCATTTGCATCTGAACTTGCTGCTAAAAGAGCAACGGAAGATGAAATTAAAGCTCTATTTGATATCATCGATCGCTTTGGCAAGTATGATTTGGAGATTGATTATAAACAATGCATTCAGGATGACCAGTTGTTTCATGAAATCATTAGAAAAGCTTCAAAAAATGTGATTTTAATTGATACATTGGATTCGCTCAATACGAAAACTGCTAGATTTCTTCAATCCATTCACTACGTAATTCAGCACTATGATATTCTCATTGAATCTTTTAAAAGTATTGCAGATGCAATAAAAAATAGAGATTGTGATGAAGCGAGAATTCAAACAGAGAAACATACGCGGTTGTTCCTAGAAGAAA
>DJWQ01000201.1 GCA_002441045.1 Firmicutes bacterium UBA6226
ACTTTAATGGCGATTGAAATGGCAGAGTATTACCTCAGCAAAGGACAATCTTTAAGTGAAGTACTTGAAAGCATCTATAAGCGTCATGGGTATTTTGTAGATGAGACAATCTCAAAAACCTTTGAAGGCAAAGAAGGTGGCGAACAAATGAAAGCGATTATGGCACGCTTTAGAGAGGCGTCAGATGACCTCTTTAAGTATCAGTCAAAAATAGACTATCTCATCGATGAAACAGGACTTCCAAAATCAGATGTCATCAAATTCTATTTAGATGATTTGTCTTGGATGGTATTGCGTCCATCAGGTACTGAGCCTAAGCTAAAAGTCTATTTCTCTATTTGTGATGCAGACGCAGTTAAAGCTAAACAAAAGTTGGATTATTATAAAACGCACATGTTAGAGAAGGTTCTTAGCTAATGTTTGATGTGAAAACATCTCGATTAAAATTTGTAAAGGCTGAAGCGACGAACACGAGGCTGATGGGTGTTGTCGGGGTTGTCGCAAGATTTTTAGACGAAGGCCTGCGAGAGATCGTTCAAATCTACCACTTGGATTATGAGGTCTACGGTATAGATGGCTTATACCATTTAATAGAACCCAGTGATCAGGAGCTTGAAAATCTGATATTGATGGTGACTGGTGGCTTAGGTGGCGACTTTGTTGAAATATCCGAAGAAGCATTCTATCACCTCGTTCTTTCAGCTTATACGGTCGATAAAAATAGCGTCGAAACACATGTGGATTTCGACGCTTTCTCAGAGACTTTTTATAGCTGGGAAGATCATTTAAATGCAGTGGAACAGGCGGAACTCTATATTAGATTAGCACCTAAATTAGACACGGATATCGCAATTATCAACTACTTGATGATGCGTTTGGTGGGAAAAGACTTCATAGCAGTTAAAATACTAATTGATCCGCAATACGAGGTCGAACTTCACTGTCTTGAACTACCTTATACGCTAATCAAAAACACGATTAAACTGGTCTCTGAAGATACAAACATTGCACATTATCGAGTGGAAGCCTTAATTGATTTTGATGAAAAGTACAAGCTGATGCTCTTTGATGTCGATTTATCAAAATCGACAAACTTGGTAATTGGCTTAGTTCATACAGAGTCATTGACCCTTTCCAGTATCGAAGCGGCTTTTAATCTTAACAAGTCTGAGCATATTATCGTCAGTCAAGTGACGGATCATTTCTTTGAGCGAAGATTCTCTAAAAGCAATCCGGAGATGATGAAGCAGACTTACTATCAAGGCAATTTATATATCGAGTTTAATAAGGATAATGGACATGTGAATCAAAACCCATATTATTTGAATGGGGATATCTACGCCATGTATTTTTTCTCAAGATCAGGTCATTTTTTAGTTGCTTCTTTGGTTGAAGAAAATCTATTAAGTATCGATCAAATGCTCCAGGATCAAAATTTATATGAAGAAAGCTTGCAATTCATCTGTGAACTGAAAACCGACGATCCCGTATTGTACTCATATATCAATAGTGGCTACGATACCATTTTTGACTTTTTATCTCAGTAAAATGGATTAGAATTTTGACTTACGATTAATATACAATTTAGTTTTTTTTAGGAGGCTTTGCTATGATTACTTTAAGCATATCAAACTTAAGATAAGATATTTATAGTATTATAAATCAAGCGATCAAATACAATGAGCCTATAACGATTAATACAAAAGCAGGAAATGTAGTTATTCTAAGTGAAGAGAATTATAACAGTATTATTGAAACGCTATATATCACATCTATTCCTGGAGTGAAGGAAAGCCTACTGGTTAATCAAGCTTTGAGGGATGACTTTATAGATAGTAATGAGGTCACATTATGAATGAAAAAAATCCTGCTTTCTAAGCAGGATTAATTATTTTTCGCTGTCGGTTCAATATAGATGTGATTTACTTTTCCAGACTCATAGGCCTTGTATCTCATTAGCTCTTTTTTCAATAGTTCAATTTCTTTTTCAACTTCCTGACAAGCAAAAACGGCGTTTTTTTGTCTCAGCTGTCTCAGTTGGAATGACCTAGATTCAATTTCAGCTATAATACGTTCAACGTAGTTCATTTACAACTCCTCAATCTATTAAAGAAAATTGGATAAATTGACTTAATCTATAATATGAATATCGGCATTTCCATGAATTAGTTTATGCCTAATTGACAGTTGTGTCAAGATTGTAGTGAACTACTCACCACCTAAACGCTATACGTTATGAGATGGGAGCTTCCTGGTCAATGCACCTAATGGTGCAAGTACTGGTCGTAATGCAAGCATTACTGCTCGTATTCGCAACTTATATCCCCAGGCTTTACGGATAGTCCCTATCCTACATAATTTAAAATGTTTTTAGACGCATTGAAATCCCTGTCGTGCTCAGCACCACAGGATGGACAAGTCCATTTTCTAACGGCGAGGTTTTTGACTTCGCTGTTCTTGTATCCACAGACGTGACAAAGCTGGCTGGATGCAAAAAAATGTAGGAACTTTAACCAGTTCCCGTCCATACCAGTCTGCCTTGTAAGATAGCATCTCTATAAACTTCGACCATGAAGCGTCTGAAATATGTTTTGCCAACTTATGATTTTTGACCATGTTCTTGACTTTTAGAGTTTCCACTTTGACAACTTGGTTTTCGTTGATCAGTTTAGTGGATACTTTATGCAAGAAGTCTTTTCGTATGTTGGCTATTTTTTCGTGTAGAAGTGCTATTTGTCTTTTGTTTTTATAATAATTATTGGAACCTTTCTTCTTGCGAGCTAACGCCCTCTGAAGAAAAATGAGTCTTTTCTCATATTTGAGAAGTGCTTTTGGAGCAATAATTTCTTTATCATCTGATGTCACTGCAAATGTCTTGATACCTAAATCGATGCCTACTTCCTTTGTAAGCTCTTGTAGTGGTTTAATTTCTGTCTCCACAAGAATGGAAGCATGGTACTTTCCACTACTGGAGCGTTCGATGACGACTGATTTGATGACGGCATCTACAGGTAGTTGCCTGTGAAGTTTAATTCTGACCAGCGTTTTCAGTTTAGGTATTTTAAGAAATTTGCCGTCAACCAGGTCCACTGTACCGTTCTGGTTGTTTGTTTTGAACTTCTGATTGTAGGTTTTTTTCTTGAATTTCGGAAAACCCTGGTTTTTGTTGTCTTTGGCAACCTCTCTAAAGAAGTTTTTGTAAGCAGACTCCAAGTTCAGTTGTGCATTGGCTAACGCCAGGGAATCTACTTCCTTGAGGAATGGAAACTGAGCTTTATATTGAGCAGGAGTGTTGTGCAACATTTCTCCGTTCGCTTCATAGTACTCAATCTTGTCGTGAAGCATGACATTATGAATAAAGCGAACACAGCCGAAGGTTTTCGCAAAATAAGTTTTCTGTTCTTCAGTTGGGTAAATCCGATATCGAAAAGCCTTCTGTTTCAAAATATACACTCCTTTATAAGAACAAATGTTCTATAGTTATAGTATACAATATTTTTACTTTTTTATTCAACTTTCAGAACAAAAAAGAGCAATTTGTATTAAAAATATTTCGGAATGTTTATAATAATATTATTGTAATTCACAAAACCTTGTGATACTATAGTCAAGTAAATTTAATAGTAATCCTTATCAAGAGCGATGGAGGGAATAGGCCCTATGAAGTCCAGCAACCGGTTTTACACGGTGCTAAATCCTACAGGTATGGATACCTGGAAGATGAGGTTGTAGAAATACACCCTCTTCTTGCGAAGAGGTATTTTTATGCCTACGATTCATCAAATGCGATTAAAGGATTCCGCTGCGTTAGCAGCACTAGATCATAGGAGGTGTATTTAATGTCAAGAAAAAGATTATTTACTTCTGAGTCTGTAACAGAAGGTCATCCTGATAAAATTTGTGACCAAATTTCTGACTCGATTTTGGATGCGATTTTTGAGCAAGATCCAACAGCTAGAGTTGCATGTGAAACCTCTGTAACAACAGGGTTGGTGCTTATTGCCGGTGAAATTACTACAAATTGCTATGTTGATATTCAAGGCATTGTTAGACAAACAATTAAAGAAATTGGATATACAAGAGCGAAATACGGTTTTGACGGCGACACATGTGGTGTTTTAGTTGCGATTGACAAACAGTCAGATGATATCGCAATGGGTGTTAATCAAGCACTTGAAAGCAAAGAAGGACAAATGAACGATGAGGTTGAAGCGGTAGGTGCTGGCGACCAAGGCATCATGTTTGGATTTGCATGTGATGAAACTGAAGAATTAATGCCATTACCGATTTCTTTAGCGCATAAATTAGCGAGAAGATTATCTGAAGTTAGAAAAGATGGTACTTTATCTTACCTAAGACCAGATGGTAAAACACAAGTAACCGTTGAGTATGATGAAAACGGTAAACCAAGCAGAATTGATACCGTTCTAATCTCTACACAACACAGCTCAAAAGTAAAAAGAGAGCAAATTGAAGCAGATTTAATTGAACACGTTATTAAGCCAATCATTCCAGCAGATTTATTTGTTGATACTAGAATTTTAGTTAATCCTACTGGTAGATTCGTAATCGGTGGTCCTCAAGGAGATGCAGGTTTAACAGGTAGAAAAATCATCGTTGACACTTACGGTGGTTATGCAAGACATGGCGGTGGGGCATTCTCTGGAAAAGACCCTACAAAGGTTGACCGTTCTGCTGCATACGCTGCAAGATACGTTGCTAAAAACGTTGTTGCTGCTGGCCTCGCTTCAAAATGTGAAATCGAACTTGCTTATGCAATCGGTGTTGCACATCCAGTTTCTATCTTAGTTGAAACTTTCGGTACTGCAAAAGTATCTGAAGATTTAATCAACGATTTAGTGGAAAAACACTTTGACTTAAGACCAGGCGCAATCATCAGAGATTTAGGCTTAAGACGCCCAATCTACAAACAAACTGCTGCTTATGGTCACTTTGGTAGAACAGATATCGATTTACCATGGGAAAGAACAGATAAAGCTGAAATTTTAAGAAAAGAAGCTTTTAACGCGTAATAGTAACGTAGAAGCCTATAGAACATTTTAATTATGAACCTCTTAAAGCAATCTGCTTTGAGAGGTTTTATTTTACCTATTTGCAATATACGTCTAATAGATAAAAAAACTCTCGTAGGAGGCTCCGCAGGGTAACGAGGACCGGTCCTCTGAAGAGAGTTGTTTTTATCTATTAGACGAAAGTAGCTACAAGTATATACAGATTAACCGTTGACTAATGATTTTAATGTAAAATTATGTTAAACTATGAACATAAGTTCGTATTTTAGAGGTGCTCAGTGAATCGGAATGACGATTATGAAATTTATGAAGGTATCGTAGAGGATATCATCTATTATAATGAAGAAAACGGCTATGTGATTGCCAATATAGATATATATA
Source organism: Firmicutes bacterium UBA6226 (assembly GCA_002441045.1). The sequence goes on from DJWQ01000201.1 coordinate 5,415, forward strand.
ATGAGTTAATCTGCATCAAGGGACTCATCCCATTTTTAAAAGAAGGGGACCACATCCGAGTAACTGGGGTTATGGAGGTCCATAATTTCTATGGTGAACAACTAAATGTGAAACACGCTGAGCATTTAAAGCCAACGGAAAAGGATGAGATCTATAACTACCTTTCTTCAGGTATCATCAAAGGCATAGGTGAGTCTACTGCCGGATTGCTCGTTTCAGCTTTTGGAGAGCGAACACTTGATGTCATACAATACGAGCCCGAAAAACTTCTGGAGATAGCTGGTATAGGTCCGAAAAAGCTAGAACAAATTATTCTATCTTATAAAGAACAGTATGAGCTACGTGATTTTATCATCTATTTTCAAAACTTGTCTATTTCCATCAATTTGGCGATGAAGATCTATAGAAAGTTTGGTCAAGAAGCGATAGCAATCGTCTCCAAAAACCCATATATACTTGCTGACGAACTGGTAGGTGTTGGGTTTAAACAAGCCGATCAGCTCGCGATGCGGATGGGGATCGACTTTCATTCACCTTATCGTATTGGGTCAGGGATCTTATATATGCTCAATAAAGAAGCGGGTAATGGTAACACCTTTACCTATGAGGACCATCTCATAAGCAGTGTGAAGCTTGAATTAAGAGTTAAAACCGAAGAGATTGAATCAAGACTGACAGAGTTAATCGTCGAAGGTGATGTTATTAGAGCGGGTGATTCTGATGGGAAAAGCATTTACTATTTACCAGCCTTGTATTATGCAGAGGGGCAAGTTGCGAGTAAACTGTTAAACATACAGGCAGAGGCAAGTGAAATTAAACATACTTATGTTGAAAGATATATTGAAGAATTTGAAAGTACAAGAGGCATTTTGCTTGCAGAAAAACAAAAAGAAGCTGTGGCAGAATCCATCAAAAGTGGCGTATTTGTATTAACGGGCGGGCCTGGAACGGGAAAAACCACTATCATTAATGCAATCATCGGTATCTTTGAATCAGTTGGTAAAGAAATTCTTCTGGCTGCACCAACAGGTCGAGCTGCTAAAAGGATGACAGAGGCAACACAAAGAGAGTCCAAGACCATTCATAGATTATTGGAGTTTCAAGGAGAAAATCAGTTTCAAAAAAACTCGGACGACCCACTTAAAGCAGATGTTATTATTATCGATGAAATATCTATGGTGGATATATTGCTGATGTATCGATTTTTGGATGCTGTACCAACAGGGGCACATCTTATCTTTGTAGGTGATGCGGATCAGTTACCCTCTGTAGGTCCAGGAGCTGTATTAAAGGATTTGCTTTCATGTGATTGGATTCCTAAAGTCGCCCTAAATGAGATTTTTAGACAAGAAGAAACATCGTTGATCGCTTTGAATGCACATCTGATCAACAAAGGTGAACAGCCGATTTTAAACCGTTCAGATAAAGACTTTTTCTTTATGAATCGAACGAAAGCTGAGGATATCGTCGAAGAAATAAAATCACTCATTAAAGATCGTCTCCCAAGTTACTATAATTTAAATCCACTTGAGGACATTCAGGTGATTTCACCTGTCAAAGGAAGTGGTGTGGGAATTGATGTGCTCAATGAAGTTTTACAAGCTGTCATTAATCCTATGAGTGATTCGAAAGTAGAGTATCACAATGGCAAACGCATTTTTCGAACAGGCGATAAAGTCATGCAAATCAAGAACAACTACAACATCGAATGGACAACCAAATGGGCAGAAGAAGGCAAAGGCGTTTTTAATGGTGATATTGGATTTGTTAAGGAGATCGACTTAGCAGACCGAACGATTACGGTTCTTTTTGATCTTGAGAGAGAGGCAATATACGATTTTACAGCTTTAGATGAATTAACTTTAGCCTATGCGATTACGGTGCATAAAAGTCAAGGAAGTGAGTTTAAAGCTGTGATTATGCCGATGGCATTTATCCCACCGATGTTGATGAGCCGTAATATCCTTTACACAGCGATCACTCGAGCGAGAGAGTTGGTTGTACTGGTTGGTGAAAAGCGTGCACTGTCTCAAATGATCCAAAGAACGCATGAAGCCAAACGAAATTCAGGACTTTCTCAGAAACTTGCGTTACTTTCTATGATGATTGGGGAATAAAATGAAGATAAGAAAGTTCATTTCAAATGTAAGATTGGCGCTTTTAGAGAGTGTGTTTCCTCAGAATCTAACTTGCCATGCGTGTGATGCTGAACTCGAACCTAGAAGTCAAGAAGTCTATTGTAACGACTGTTTGAGGCAGTTGATTAGAATTGAAAGCAATGTGTGTTCAAAATGTGGTAAGCCGATTGAAAGTGCCTATGAACAGCTGTCGGATTACAGATTTAAATGTAAAGAATGCCAAGAGTCTTTTCATTATTTTCGCAAACATCACGCGTTTGCTTTATATGAAGGTAGTATGAAAGTGTCGCTGATGAAGCTGAAGTACAAGGGCGATGCCTATCAAGCGGTTCAAATGGGAAAGTATTTGGCGATGGTGCTTAAAGATGAAAATTTTGAAGCCCATTACGATTATATTGTACCGGTTCCGATTCATTATTCAAGAAAATGGCATAGAGGATACAATCAGTCAGAGCTCATCACGAAGGAATTGTTAGAGGTTTTAAAATTAAAAGTTCCGACTAATTTACTAAAGCGAGTCAAGCGCACAAAAAAGCTGAAAGCCATTGGTAGAGAAGAGCGTAAGCGTATTTTAAAGGATGTTTTCGCACTAGACCGAAAGTATCAAAATCAATTAAAAGATAAAAAAATCCTTTTAGTTGACGATATATATACTACGGGATCAACATTAAATGCCTGTGCAAAGGTTCTATATGAATCTGGATGTGAGATCATCGACTGCGTAACAGTTGCGAGGGCAGTTGAATAGGAGGCGAATATGACTGAAGAAGGAAAATCTAGTGTACTAATAAACTGTAAGAAATGTAATCGTTTGTTTTCATCAGTTGATGGTGCGACCTTATGTTCCAGATGTAATGAAAGTGCGGATGAAGGATTTTCAGTTGTACGTGAGTATATTTATGATAACCCATCTTCAAGCATTAAGGAAGTAAGCTCTAACACAGGTGTTGAAAGTGAACTGATTCTCAAATGGATTAGAGAAGGCAGAATTGTTTTATCTGATCATGCCAATATATCTTTTTGCGAAAGATGTGATACCCCCACTGATGGAACTCGTTTTTGTGGTAAATGCATACGGGAATTATCAGAGGGTTTAAAGAAAGGGATTACTGCCGACGAGATTGAAAAGAAAGGTGCTGGCATGCACATTCGAGAAATTGATCGAAAAAAATAATAAAATAGTGCTAAACTTACCCCCGTATATGCCGATATACCTAGTAGAGAAATCGGCCTACGGGGGTGTTTTATATGAAGATAACAAATCCAATGAATATTCAAACCGTCTTACAGACTTATGGCAAGTCCGTTAAGAAAACTGAAGCAACTGAAAAAGTTGTAAAAGCAAGTGATAAAGTTGAGATTTCTAGTGCAGCTAGAGAAATTCAGATTGCAAGAAAAGCGCTTTCTGATGTACCTGATGTAAGAACTGATAAATTAGAGGAAATTAAGCAGCTTATGGCTTCTGGTAACTATAAGCCAACAGCGGAAGATATAGTTGATAAAATTTTTTCCGGTATCGAAGCTAAGAAAATTTAAAGCCGATTTCTTATCCCCCAAACAACTACCGGACGTTTCGTCCGGTTATTAATTTATTAGGAGTGTATTCTATGTCAAAAAGTGTTGAGCAATTGGTGCAGACCTTAGATAAAGAATCTGAAATCTATAGAGATTTACTAAATATAGCTAAGCAAAAGAGAGAAGTCATTAAGTCTCAAAACATTGATCAATTACAATCGATGGTCAATGAAGAGCAAGGATTAATCGTCTCGCTATTTAAACTTGAGGAACTAAGGGAAAAAGTGGTCGATAAAATCATGCGAGAAGAAAAACTTGATTTTGTAGAAAACGTCACCCAATTGGCACAACTTTTAAGTGTGGATGCAAAAAACAAAGTATTAGATGCAAAAAACAGATTGCTAGTCTTAGTAAAAACGGTCAACGAAGAGACGCGATTTAACAGTGTATTATTAGAAGAAAGATTAGAGTTAATTAATATGAACATCAATCTATTGACCCAGTCAGGGCTCGATAGTGGCACATATAGCAAACGAGCAGATTCTGAAGAAAACGATCGTAGAAGTTTATTTGACGCCCGTGTTTAATATAAGAAATAAGATTTAGTAGGTAATTGATCATTTGCCTAGATATCTGATGGATTTATAGGCATTATTTTAAGATAGGAGAGTTTTATGTCAGCTGGTTTTCTTGGATTAAACACAGCGCTTTCCGGACTTTTTGCAAATCAAAGGTCACTTGGAATTGTTTCGCACAATATCGCAAATGCAAATACAGAGGGCTACTCTAGACAAGTTATGAATACGGTGGCATATAACCCACAGGTCCTTCCTGGTGGCATGGGCACATTGGGTGTTGGGGTTGATGTTACTGCTGTTAAGCAAGTTAGAGACAGCTACCTTGATTTTAAGTATAGAGTAGAAACGAGCGTTAAAGGCGAATGGGATGCCAGAGCAAGCGTGCTTACAGAACTAGAAGGAATTTTTAATGAACCTTCTGATTCTAGTATCGCAGAGCTTTTAGATCAATATTATGAATCGTTACAGAGCCTTCAAAAAAACCCAGAAAACCTAACAGCACGTACACTTGTTAGACAAAACACGATTGCACTTTCAGAAGGGGTCCAGCGTATATCTACGATGCTCAAAGATCTTCAGGCGGATATGAACTTTCAGTTTAAATCAGCAGTAGAGCAAGTTAATGCATATGCGGATCAGATTGCAAAACTCAATGAAACCATCTACAAAGCTGAACTAGAAGGTGGTATAGCCAACGATGTAAGAGATCAAAGAAATGTACTTCTAGATAAACTCTCTGAACTGGTAAATATTGACTACTATGAAGATGAGCAAAACCGCTTTTATGTGCTAGTTGGTGGACAACAATTAGTTGCGCATTATCGTGCAGACAATTTAGAGTTAGTTCCTAGGGAAGATAAACTTAACACTGATGATGGTGATGGCATATTGGACGTACAATGGTCAAACGGAAACAAACTCAATGTCAGCTCTGGTAAGGTGCTTGGACTTCAAAATGTCCGAGATAATATCACTGGAGATGATAAAGGTATTCCATACTATGTAGATAAGCTCAATGAGTTTATCGATACATTTAGTGATACCTTTAATCAAATTCATCAAGGTGGCTATGGGCTTGATGGTAGCACTGGGTATTATATGTTTACGATCAATAACATGTCTACTGCTGAATATAAAAACTATTTATTAACAGAAGGATTCAATGGATTTGCAGCTGAGGATGTAACTTCAAGTGTTTTAAATGGAACAACTGGTTTGAGTGAAGAAGATTTAAAATTGAAGATCAATGACAATATTTCTAAACTAATTGCTAACAATCCTAGCTATGAAGGCAAAACAATAAAATTGATAGACGGAAACTATTATGTAGTAGATCGTATGAAAGCTTCTGAAGTGACAATTGCAAGAGATTTAGAGGATTTGAATAAGTTTGCAGCAGCTATAAATGTCGAAGATATCCCTGGTGATGGCTCGAACATACTCAAGTTAATTGCAACACGTCACGATGCAGAACTATATGAATGGGGAGCACCAGAAGATTACATTAAGTCTCTTGTTTCTAACTTAGGCGTTGATGCAGCTGAAGCGAATAGAGTATCAACAAATCAAGCATTATTAACAAATGAGTACAGTACAGCTAGAGATTCCATCATGGGTGTATCTCTTGATGAAGAGATGGCAAATATGATTAAATATCAAACTGCATATAATGCAAATGCAAGAATGGTGAATGTATTTGATGAAATGTTAGATTTAGTAGTCAATCGCTTGGGAACAGTAGGAAGATAGGAGTTAAATTATGAGAATAACTAACACTATGCTTGTAAAGGATATGCTGTGGAATGCAAACAACAACTTAGTTGCGATGTCAAAAAAACAAACTGAACTTTCAACAGGCAAAAGAATCCATAGACCTTCTGATGATCCGGTTGGAATTACTCAAGTGCTCAAATATAAAACCGATATTAGAGAAGCTCAGCAATACGGTAAAAACATTACCGACGCACAAGGATGGCTTGAGATGTCTGAAAGTGCATTAACAAACCTAAAAGATGTGTTACAAAGGGTTAGAGAACTGACCGTTCAAGCAGCGAATGGTACTAATACACCAGAAGATACCCAGAAAATTAGCACAGAGATTGCAGCTTTGACTAAAGAAGTATTGGTTGCAGGTAACGCAACAAGTGCAGGTAGATATTTGTTTTCAGGTTTACAAACGGATCAAAAACTCTTCAATGATGATGGTTCATATAATATCGATCTAACCTCAGATCGTGCTCAAAACAAATACGTGGTTGGATACGAAGTCTCTGTTGGAGAAGTGATGACGGTTGGCAGCCATCCCATTGACATTTTTGGGTTGATAGATGGTAATAGTTTTTTTAAGAATATAATAACTGAAAGTACAGCGATGACCTCAGCTGCAACTAAGACAACTCTGACAGCAAATATCAATGTTGACCATAATTATAGCACTGAGGTTTTAGGATTTGATATTGGGGGTACAACTTACACTGTAGACACTTCTACACTTGATAATACCCCATTAAATCCTGTTACTAAGCAGAAGTTGGTAGATGCTATTAAAGGCGCGACAGATGGTACAAATGTACTGTCTAGCGTAGCAGACGTTTATTTTGACATTAATGATCAGCTTGTTATTCAGTCAAAATCCTTTGGTTCGGGTACGACGATTGCGTTATCTGGGACAACTACAACCGGTGCACCTGATTTAACCAGTGTTACGGTTACCAATGGACTTGATGGTTCTACTGCGACACTACTGGGAACTAATCCATTGATTGATGCTGATATTTTAGCTGAGAGTGGTACTTACAGTATCGTGGTTCAACTGGACGATCAGAGAAAAACCATCGATGTTGATTTCTCTGGATTAAGCAATTCAGCTGATTTACAGACATTTCTCCAAGGTGCAATCGATACAGCGTTTCCGCCTGCAGGTACCATTTCAGCAAACTTAAGTGGCACCAACACATTAGATTTTTCTGTCAGTGGTATAAATGATGGTAATACACATACACTAAGTGTAGACTATATTGAAGGCAAACAAAGTGAGATGGTCTTAGACCTTCAGAACCTTATGACCGCGCTTAATACAAAAGACGATACAGTGATACAAATCTCGTTATCAAAGCTTGATTTACATCTCGATCGTGTTCTGGTGGCAATGGGTGAAATTGGCGGTAGAACCAATCGCATTGACTTTATTAAAAACAGAGTAGAGGAAAATGAGATCTCATTTACAAGTCTTTTAAGCAAAGTACAAGATGTAGATATGGCAGAAGCGATTATGTACTTTAAGAATCTAGAAAATGTTTATAGAGCATCATTATCTGTAGGGTCCAAGGTGATTCAACCGAGTTTAGTTGATTTTATTAGGTAATTATAGAAAAGAGGTGAGCTGATGCCCATCCAAATATCGACCCAAAAGGCAGTTTTAGACTGGAATGTCAATAAAGCGTCTTTAACTCAGTCGGGTAATGGCGCAACTGTTTTAGAGCTTCAAACACAAAAACCACAGCTTGAGATGCAGACGACACTACCTAAAATTCAAATTGATCAGACACAATCCTTTGCAGATGCTGGACTTAAAAACCTACGTGCCTTTATGGATGAGGCTATCGCCTATGGTCAACAAATCGTTTCACAGGGGACGGATCGCATCGTAGCTCAAGGCAATGAAATGATCAATATCCATGAAAATTACGATCCCATTCCTGATCAAGCGAATAGTAACGCTTATGAGATGTTTGACAAGGAATTTAATTATGGAGTGATTCCCGGATCTAGACCTCAAATATCCCTTAAAGAAGGAAATGTATCCACTCAGTTGAATCGCGGGACAGTTGCCAATAATACTTACCCTTCAAAGGTCCAAATGACCTATACGCCATGGCAAGTGAGCTACTACATGAAGCAATATAACAGCATACAAATGAGTTATCAAGCATCTCAATTTAAATTTTCAGTGTAGGAGGAAAGTGATGATTTTAAGTACAGCGCATTTAGGGGACATCGAGTTTTCGGAAAATGACATCATTAAATTTCCGAAAGGAATTCCAGGCTTTGAAGAAGAAAAAGCATTTGTTTTAATTCCAACAGACGATATTGAATTTCCATTTAATTACCTTCAGTCGGTTAATAGCGACGATTTGGCGTTTATCGTAACCGATCCGTTTTTATTTGTGGAAAATTATGATTTTGAATTATCCGATACAGACGCTGAATTTTTAGAGATTAAAGAAGAGGCAGATTTAGCCAATATTTCTTTTTTAACCATCGTGACAATTCCAGACGAAGTTGAAAATACGACGATTAACATTATGGCACCCATCGTCATCAATCACGCTTCTAAAGTGGGCAGACAAGTCCTGTTGAATGAATTTACAGATACCAAATACCCACTATTTACTAAAAAAGAGGCATAATATGCTGATATTAACGAGAAAAAAAGATGAAAGTATCGTCATTGGAGACGGTATCAAAATTCAGATTATCGCCATAGAAGAAGGTCGCGTCAAAATAGGCATCGATGCCCCATCAGATGTGGAAATCTATAGAAGTGAAGTACTTGAGAAGATTGAAGCTGAAAACAAAGCGGCAGCAGTTCATAAACAAGGTGTAAAAGTGTTATCAGAAAAGATGAAACATTTAAAAGGCTAAAATAGGGTTAAAAACACATCTTTAAACGCTTAAAAATTTTTTTAAAATAACGCTAAAGTACTTTCGAATTTTACCGATATTAATTTTAGATGACCTACCTACAGATGACGGCCGGCATCTATAGGATGATCATAAATCACTTGTCCAGAAAGGATTCTGGATTACAAAATTTCAAGGAGGAAATTTTATGAGAATTAATAACAACTTAATGGCAATGAACACTCACAGACAATTGGGTATCAACTCAAATGCAGGTGCAAAATCTATTGAAAAATTATCTTCAGGTTACAGAATCAATCGTGCTGGTGATGACGCTGCTGGTTTAGCAATTTCTGAAAAAATGAGAGGCCAAATTAGAGGTTTAACACAAGCTTCTAGAAATGCGCAAGATGGTATTTCATTGATACAAACTGCTGAAGGTGCACTAAATGAATCGCATGCTATTCTGCAACGTATGAGAGAACTTGCTGTACAATCTGCAACAGATACTAATACTGATGAAGATCGTTCAAAACTTCAAGCAGAAACAGATCAGTTATTAAGTGAACTTACAAGAATTTCAACTACAACTGAGTTTAACAATAAGACATTGTTAAATGGTGATATGGGCATGAAGATTAGCTTGAATACTAACGTTGCCGAAGTTTATGATTTAAAAGCAACTGGAAGTACATTAGCTGATGGTGCGTATACAATTGCGATGACAGCAGCTGGTACTGATACTGTTACTGGCAGTAATGACAGTATTGCTTCTACATCAGGTACTTACGCTTTGGACGCTGCTGCACAAATAGAGTATGGTGAGTATACTTTACGTTCTACAAATTTAACTGCAACAGATGTAACTCTTTCATTATATGGACCATCTGGTGAATTAGTTCAGACACAAGATGGAGTTGCTTTAGATGCTAACTTGAACAATTTTGGAGGGTTTGATCTTGATTTTTCTACTAATAATATCGATGGTGAAGGTTCATTAAAATTGACTGTAGATAATATTACTGCAAATCTAACTGTAACTGATCCTTCAGCTTCATCATCAGCTACTGGTGTTATTACATCAGGATTAGCAGCAACAAATGGTCAGGTAAGTATAGGTGGATTTGAATTTACACTAAAAACAAACCATGGAGCTACAGCGTCTACAAGTACTTTGACACTTACAAATAATGCTGCAACATTCCATATTGGAGCAAATCAAGATCAAAATACAAAATTAGCTATTAATAATATGGACGCTACTGCATTAGGTGTTAACAATGTTAACCTTACTACTCAAGCAGGAGCTAATACAGCTATTACAACTATCAATGATGCACTTGAGTCTGTTTCTGAAGAAAGAGCAAAACTTGGTGCAATGCAAAACAGACTTGAACACACAATCAAGAACTTAGATACTTCTGCTGAAAATTTACAAGCTTCTGAATCACGTATCAGAGATGTAGACATGGCGAAGGAAATGATGAACTTTACTAAAAACAACATCCTTCAACAAGCAGCACAAGCTATGTTGGCTCAAGCAAATCAGCAACCTCAAGGCGTGTTACAACTTCTGAGATAGTTGATTAAGGGTCCTTTAGAGAGTAATCTCTAAATGATAATTGGGTGAATTGCTGGAACTTCCTTAAGCTCAGCTAACCACAACGCAGCTGGAAACGGCAATCGTGACGGTTTGAAAATAGCTGAGATTGGATAATCAGCAGCCAAGCTCCTGAACTGAAAGGTTGGAGAAGGTTCAACGACTAGGATATACCATCTAAGGTCATTGTGGTGACATTACCACAGACTATGATGATGAAATCCGTAGGATCAGAGGTGGTCCGAAGTGCCCAACAACCGAGAAGGGATAAGAAGTAAGAGGTCAGCAAACAGGAAAAGCATTTGAACTTCCTGACCAACTAACCCCTAACCAACCATCCAATTAACCGGTTGAAGATATAGTCTGGCATATACTGAAAAGTATGTGATGGTCCGCAAGCAAACCAAGCACCTCAAGGCGTTCTCCAGTTACTTAGATAATTGGACGCAAGTTAAAACAATTAAGGAGTCCAGGGGATTATTCTCCTGGCTCTTTTTTTGTATAAAGAAAACCACCGGTTCTACCGGTGGTTCCAAAGAGCTTTAGCTTTGAGTCAAAAAAATTCCTCCTTCTGATAAAATAATATTGGTTCGCCAACCATATTAAAATCAGAAGGAGGATCCGTTGTTGGATAAGAATAGTCTAGCACATACGCAATGGAATTGTAAATATCATGTTGTGTTTGCACCAAAGTACAGGAGACCAGTAATCTATGGAAAAATTAAGGGTGATATAGGTAAAATCTTAAGAAAATTATGCGACCAAAAGGGCGTAGAAATATTGGAAGCAACAGCTTGTCCAGATCATGTTCATATGGTTCTGTCAATACCGCCAAAATACAGTATTTCAAGCGTTATGGGGTATTTGAAAGGAAAAAGTTCCTTAATGATTTTTGATCGTCATGCAAACCTGAAATACAAATATGGAAATCGTCACTTTTGGTGTCGAGGCTATTATGTAGATACAGTTGGACGGAATGAAAAAGCGATAAGGGAATATGTAAAAAATCAATTACAAGAAGATATTGCAAATGATCAAATAAGTATACAAGAGTATGTTGACCCGTTCACGGGTGAGCAAGTAAAAGAAGGCAAAAAATAATAAGGCTGCTTTAGCAGCAGCCAGTGTAAACAAGCAGTTGGCGAACCCTTTCAGTGAGCCTTAAGGCTCATGCGAGTAACATGCCCTTCTAGGGCTGAACAAACCACCCGTTGAACGGGTGGTCATGATTTAAGATACAATCTAGCTTATGGAAATATTTGAGGAGTTAAAGTTTAAAAATTTTGTTCATTTACTATAAACTTCGATACGATTTATTCAAACCGATCCACGATGATTTCATGATTTGGATACTTTAAATTATATTGTATCTTTTTTTGATTGATCGCATATTCAAGATTCATTTTATACTTCATACAATCCAGAAACGGGTGAGAATACTCAATAATTTTGAGAAACTTGATGATCTCATCTCGGTAGTTGCATTGAAGGACAAATCCTTTTCCATCTTTTCTTTGTTTCATAATAAACTGTACATCAAAAACTGTTTTTAAATGCTTCAATAATAATTTGTTTTCTTCCTCTGTGAATGACTGTGTGTAAAGCGTTATTCTGGGAAACAAATGAATATAGTTTTTCCTGACATAGCGATCAATAACCAATGTACCATCGTCAAGATAGAGGCAGAGTAGGCCAAGTGGATGATTAAAGCGATTAAGTATTTCTTGAGTAATCTGTTTCTGATTTTCAGAATAAAATAGATTATGATAAGAACTAAAGAGTGGATTACTTGGTGATTTTATAGTAGGATTTTTGTAATTTGCAAAAAACTTAAAACCTAAGGAGACCAGCATTTCTACTTTCCAAGCTCTATAGTTGGATTGGAATTTACACCCATGTTCTCGGTAGTGTGATTCTTTACTCCGTCCATAACAAGCTAAGCTACCATCTCCTAATAAACTACCGATTATTATATTATCCTGTATACGATTTGGTTTTAGAAGTTGTAAACTACTTTCATACTTGTTAGTTTTATTTTCATGAAGTTTTTTTATCATTTCTTTCTGAAATAGATTTGATTTTTTTATTTTATTTTTTGATACAATTCGTCGCAATTGATGTATTGATATATTTAGTTCCTTGGCTAAACTTTGGGTATCTTCATATGGATATCTCTGTTCAATTATTTCCAAAATTTCAGGATGCATTATATCCTCCAATCAAAAAGGAACGTGTGTTCTTTTTATTATAACATATATAAACTATTGAGGTGACAAAAATTATCAAAATAAAAGTAATCTAAAATGAGTCATACTTAAAAACCTAACTCAAAAACTTCGTCGGACGCTCCGCAGGCAAAGCCGAGGACCGATATCCAGAGAAGTTCTTTGAGATGGGTTTGATCGTTACAGTCAAGCACCTTTAATCTTTTTTTGCTTTATATATAAGTTCTACCAATTAATTCTCCATTCACTACAATTTATATAAAGTATTTATCAGTTTGTGCCGATAACTTACATATAAAATGCGGAATACAATTCCATGGAAAGGAGTATTCATATGAAAATAGGGTCTATTAATAATAGTGTCTCAGGATACGGCATGGATGCACAGACAAAACCTGTTGATACTAAACCCGTCGAGGTGAAGCAACCAGTAAAAGCAGCTGCTGTTGAAAAACCCGAAGTTAAAGTAAAAAACGAACCTCAAGCGACAGGAGAGGAAGACAAGAAATCGGTAAACGAAGATATGCTCAATAAATCCATTGAACAGGCAAATAAATCCTTAGCGATCCACAATCGATTTATTGAACGTTCAGTTCACGATGTCACTCATACGGTGATGTATGCAGTGAAGGATTCGGTTACAAATGAAGTGATCGCAGAGTTTCCACCTAAGAAAATCCAAGACATGATTGCAAAGATGTGGGAGCTAGCGGGTTTGGTTGTAGATGAAAAAGCGTAATAAAGCTGATACGCTTGTTTATAGATAGGAAGTGAAATTATGGCTGGACTTAGAATTTCAGGAATTATGTCAGGATTTGATACTGAAACTATGATTAAAGACTTGATGAAGGCTGAAAATGCAAGAGTAGATAAAGTAAAAAAAGATCGTCAATACGTCTCTTGGCAACAAGAAGGCTTTAGAGAGATTATCAACAAGCTGAAAACCTTTCAGTCAAATTATTTTGATGTCTTAAAGCCGACAACCAATTTTACGTCGACGGCTTCTTTTGCAAAATTTGCTTACAGCATAAAAAGTGGTGGTGTGGATACTGATAAGGTAAGTGTTATAGCTGGTGCGGATGTCAAAAGTAAAGCGATCACCATCAATCAGATCGACCAGTTGGCATCTAAGGATACTTGGACAGGTGCGTCATCTGGGATCAGAGGGATAGAAACCAGTGGTACGACTGCATCATATATAGGAGACTTAAGTTCAAATTTAACTTCTTCTGGTAAAAATTTAGAGTTTACTTTGTCGATAGGCAGTAACGCCAAAGTAATCAGTGTAGATCCATCTACCTTTTCAGATGCGGACACGCTAGCGAGTGCAATTGACACCAAGATTCAAGCTGCCTTTGGATCGGATTATGCCGGGATGGTGACCAGTGATGGCACGGATCTTAAATTTGATTTTTCTGGAAGCGAAGTTAAAATTTTAAAATATGGTGATAATGTCACAACCATGACGGGACTCTTTGGATCAGATACAGCTCAAAGTAGTTATGCATATAAGACGAAGTCTTTAAATACATTGTTTAATCTAACCGATGCTCAGCTAGGTGCGGTTCAGATCAATGGTAAGACCATCGCTTTGGATCAGAACGATACTATTTCAAACTTGATCGAAAAAGTCAATGCATCAGATGCGAATGTGACGTTAAGCTATGATTCGTTAAACGACAAATTTATTTTAAAATCAAATTTAGAGGGATCTGCAAATAATATTACTATTGAGGATGGTTCGGATGCAGAGAATTTATTTGCCAACCTTTTTGGCGTAAGTGATCTTTCATCCTTTATTGGATCACCAAATGCAGACACTACAATAACATTAGGAAATGGTGATGAAAGTACAAGAACTGTTGGAAAAAATGCAAAGCTTAATATTAATGGCGTAGACATCATCCAATCAAGCAATAATTTTTCACTTGATGGTGTGAATTACTCATTAAAAGCAACTTCTATCGATCCAATCAACGTTGGGATTGAGACGGATACTACTTCGATTATCGACAACATCAAAAATTTCGTTAAAGAGTACAATGACATTGTTGATTTTATAAATGGTAAACTGACTGAAAAGCGTGATTACGACTATGCCCCACTAACTGACGATGAGAAAGAAGCACTTACTGAGGACGAAGTTAAGAAGTGGGAAGATAAAGCAAAAGCAGGGATGCTCAAAGGATCTTCAGAACTTAGCTCTATGTTAACCGAGCTTCGAAACGCTATCATCGAACCGATAGAAGGTGTTGGCATTACCATGGCGCAAATCGGGATATCCTCTACCAGTTATACAGACAAAGGTAAATTAACCATTGATGAAACGAAGTTGAAATCAGCACTTGAAAATAACTATGAAGAAGTGGTTAACCTTTTCACTAAGAAATCAGATATCACATATAACGACAGCGCTAATCGCAACCAGAGGGATAACGAAAACGGTATTAGTAATCGATTTGATGATATATTAAAAGACTATATTCGTACCACTCGTGATTCAAACGGCTATAAAGGAAAGTTAATTGTTAAAGCAGGTATTGAAAATGATTCTAGTCAGTTCTCGAATGACTTTCAAAAGAAATTGACTGGTTATGATGATCGTATCTCCGATTTGTTGGACTATCTATCTAATAGAGAAGAGTATTACTATACGATGTTTAGTAAGATGGAGTCCGCATTATCACAGATGGAATCACAATCATCTTCTTTATTAAGTCAATTGGGACAATAAGATGGACAAACTAGAAATTATGGATCTAATTCTAAGCGAAACCTACATCATTGAAAGTGCTATAGTGGCAAAGGATATTGACATTGTATTAGGTGCACTTGAAAATAGGGAAAAATTAATTCATGACTTTGAAGCATTAAGTCATCAGTTGAATACTCAGCTAATTAAAGATAAAATAGCACTATTTGAAGAAGTGAACTCAAAGTGTATGAAAAGTTTAAAGCACTTGCAAAAAGAACTTGAATCCGAAGCTTCTCAAGTAAGTAGTGAAAAGAAGAAAACAGTCAGAACTCAAAAAGTACATGAATCTTATTTGAATCCCTACCTTGGTGATTCTGGCAACCGATTCGATTTGAAGAAATAGGAGGAAAGTAATGGCAGTGATGAACCCATATAACTATGCAAAACCTAGAAATTTTATAAGGGTTGAACCCCAATCTCAAAAGGAAGTTGTTGCGCCTGCTATAGCAAATAGATCTTCTGTTTCTGATAAAATGGATCAGTACTTGGAGAGCAGAGTTTTGACAGCTAAACCTGAGGAGTTAACGTTTATGCTCTATGAAGGATTGGTTAAGTTTATAAAGAAAGCAATGCTTTCGATTGAATCAAAGAACTATGAGCAGATCAACTATAACACCCAGCGCGCACAAGCGATAGTAGATGAACTCAGAAGCACATTAAATATGGACATTCCATTGAGTGTAAGTTTGGATTCGCTATACGAGTATTTATCATACAAATTAGTTAATGCGAATATCGATAAAAGTGAAGAGACTTTTTCTGAAGCACTTGAAATTGCAGAGAATTTTAAGGATACTTGGAAAGAAGCGTTTAACATTAAGTAAAGTTTACAAAGAGTTTTTATTTAAGTGATCTGTTTTAAGGTATAATTTACCTATACGATGACTTATTTGAAAGGAAGGCTGCCTATGAATATACAACCTTCTGCATACCAAGCTCAAATGCTGACAAGCGTAAAGCAAGCGTTGAATCTTTCAATGTTACAAAAAGCGATGAGCCAGGATGCACAATCAGTAGATAATATAGTAAAAGCTATGGAACAATCTGTAACACCACATTTAGGACAAAATTTAGACATTAAGTTATAATTAATAAGGTTAAGCATGTGCTTAACCTTATTTGCATTTTTGGATAAGAAAAGTAAGTAATGTGAGACAATTTGATTTATAATAATAAAAAAGTAACCATGTATTTTACTATATGGATATAAAAGTAGTTAAAGTATACTCCAAAAGATAGTGGGGGAAAACAATGAAGATTATTCAAAGTATTGAAGATGTTTTAATGGAAAAAATTGTTTTGCAAAAGCAAATCATCATTAGATATCGAGAAATTGAACAGCTGACTAAGGCAAGTTTTTCAGATGAATCAATTCAAATGAGTCAATGTTTTGGCGAAATAGATAGCATTTCTGATAAAATGATTGAATTAGATTTGATGTTTTCCAACTACTTTGATCAGTTTAAAAGAGCAATGAACATTAAATCACTCGATGAATTAGATCAAGTACAGCAAAAGTCATTTTCACTCATCCAACAGTTAGTAGCAAAGGTCAATTCGCTTCAGGATCAAATCAATTCTTTGAAAGAACTTTGGGCTGAGACGGAGATTTCTCTTAAACGGACCAAAGGTGAAAATAGACAAAAACAAAAAGTATCAGCTGCTTATAAAAACATAAATAAATTATAAAAAAATATCTTTTACTTGGTTAGTGTAACCTATGGTGGGTATAATGCTAATATCAAAAGTAAAGGGGTTGAGCTTATGAAAGTAAACGTGACAGGAAGAAACCTAGTTATTACTGATGCTATTAGAGAACAAGTAGAAAAGAAATTATCAAAATTTGATAAGATGTTTAATAGTGACATCGAAGCGAGCGCTACATTCAGTGTACAAAAGAATAAACACATTGTGGAGGTGACAATTCCCCTTAAGAATGGGGCTTTATTTAGAGCAGAAGCAATTTCAGACGATATGTATATGTCGATTGACGAAGCGATAGATCGTATTTCTAAACAAATGAAGAAACATAAGACTAAACTAGAAAAAAGATTCCATGCAAATGATTCCATTCGTTTTGAAGAGATCCCAGATGCAGTTGAACCGATAGTTGAGTCTTCAATCGTTAAAACCAAAAGATTCGGTGTTAAGCCAATGGGACCAGAAGAAGCCGTATTACAAATGGAGCTTCTAGGTCATGACTTCTTCGTATTTCTAAATGGTGATACAGAAGAAATCAATGTGGTCTATAAACGTAAAGATGGCGATTTTGGATTGATTGAACCTTATTTATAAGTCATTAATCCTCTTAAATGAATAATTTGTTTTTTAGCCGAACCGACTAATGGTATATAGTTGGTTCGGCTTTTGTATATTTGAAATTAATGGGTTGTGTTATAATAGATTCAAATAATAACGCATACAATTAGCTGAATTTCGATGATTAAGATTGGGGGCAATATGAATAAAGAAGTTCGTTGGCATCAGAGATATGAAAATTTAGAGAAAGCCTTCACAAGACTTTCAAGTGCGGTTGATGATTATGAGCACTTAAGTAGACTAGAAAAAGAGGGGCTGATTCAGAGATTTGAATACACGTTTGAATTGTCATGGAAAACGCTTAAAGACTATCTTGAGTCACAAGAGGTAGATGTAAAATTCCCTAGAGAAGTAATCAAATCTGCATTTTATTATGAATTAATACAAGATGGTGATATTTGGATGGAAATGCTTGAAAACAGGAATATATTGGCAAACACATACGACGAATCTAGATTTGAGTTTGCGGTTTTAAAAGTGAAAGAAGAATATTATTTTGCTATAAAGCAAGTCTTTGAGACATTGGGGAATAAAAGATGAAATATGGTTTAACAGAGAAGGCTTTATCTTTGATTTTGAGTGAGTTAAGCAAATATGATCAAATTGAGTCTGCGGTCATTTTTGGTAGTCGTGCCATGGGCAATTATAAACCTGGATCGGACATTGATTTAGTCATTTATGGTAAAGGTGTTAACCATGAAATACTTAATCGATTGAGTTTTAGGTTAAATGAGGAATTGCCATTACCTTATTATTTTGATGTATTGGTCTATCATTTAGTGGAATCCGAAGCATTAAAAGAACATATAAATGAGTTTGGAAAAGTAATATATCGTAGATGAATAAGGAGTTNNAGTTAATGTAATGGAAGGTCAAGAACTTTTGGAGGGATTATTAAAGTTTCAAGAAAGAAGTGACAAAAAAAGAAATAGAGAATTATGGTTAAATCCTATTGATCATACTTCGCTAAGGGAGACGCTCTTGCGACTGCCAAAAGACAGTCTGGATAAGATTAGACGAAATTACAATCTTAAAGGCGTCAGTCAGTTAAAAAAAGCAGAGCTTGTGGATGAGCTTTGTATCGCGATTCCCATTTTCTATTCAATGGTACTAGAACGCGTTGACGTTGAGTTACTAGATCTGATTTTAAGAATTTCTGATTCTAAACAGCCTGTGAATTTTGATGATCTAAATGAAGTCAATAAAGTAGTTTTAAATGATAGAGTACTTCACCAACTTCGCAATTATGGGTTGATTTTTACGGGTCAAGCTGCCAGAAAAAAAGTACTGTACTTACCAAATGAAATTATAGTGGCCATCAATGAAATCTCTAATGAAAAAATGAATCAGATTAGGAATAAAGCGAAACAGAATTCAGAATGGAATAAGATTATTAAAGGGCTAATTCATTATTATGGAGTTGTTGATACATTTACATTAAATGAGCTGATGAATCGGTTTCTAAATGAAAAACAGCATTATTATGAGTTTATAGATAGATTATGGTTTTACTGTGATTTGTACCAAGATATTTGTCAAAACAGTGAGTTGGTTTTTCATCTCAAACTGGCTTTTAATTCAAGGGAGATGTATACCGAGGTGAATGAAAGAAAGGATCTAGAATACTATCCTTTTACAAAAGCGATGCTCATTAGTGCAAGCGAAGCAGGTTATATCGATGAAAGTACAGTGGTTTCTGATTTTAGAGCGTTTCTTATCGATGCTTACGATATGACGTTTGATCATGCAAATTGGTTGATTGCAATGGTAATTATTGAGATAAAAAAGGGGGAAATGCCTTCAAAGATCATTCCTTTATTGTCTAAGTATATAGAAATACCAAATGAAAGTACCTTGAGTTTAATTGGCTCCTTTATTATGGAACTTAACAACACCACACCACATTGGGCATTGAAGGGTCATCGACCAAATGATCTCTTTCGCGCTGAATTGAAGCAAATTGAAAGAAAAAGCAATAAAATAGGCAGGAACGATCCCTGTCCTTGTGGCAGTGGTAAGAAGTATAAGAAGTGCTGTGGCGTTTAAGTCATCGCAATTGGGAAAATCGACCGAATCAAATTTGGAAAAGTGACCAATTGAAAGATATATAAATGCTATGGATAGGATGATGATATTAATAATAAAAGAAGCCAACTCATATAACAATATGACTTGGCTTCTTGATATTTGCTTAAATTTAATTCGTATTGAGTTCCCAACTGAAGCGTGCTGATGATCTTAAAAATTGTTCTTTATGTACGCCACACAGGTTTCACAGATATAATGTTCTTTAAATGTAATTACTTCCTGATCCTCCCTACAAATCTTACAATAGGTCGTGGTAGGTTTCTTTGAGTTATCACACACTTTCATCTTAATATCCCCCTTCTATTTACAAATTTTTACATTTGCTATAAAAAGTATAACATTCATCGATGGAAGCCGCAACCCAATTGGCAGAAAATTATAAAAAAACAATTTTATTTTTTTGCGTTTCTATGCTTTTTATATATGAGCTCTGCATATTCTTTGATTTTTAATAACTCTGTCAAAGAGAGTTCGTTGATTTTTTCTTGAGAGAGTATGGTGAAATTAATATCCTGGTTGGTATCCGGATCATAACGATATACTTCATAAGACTCGTGAACGGATTCGTTGTAAAAGTAGTTGAATAGATAAGCTACTGGTAAATCTAAAAGATGTGCATATGCTATGATAAGTGGCGTATCGGGATCTCTCAAATTTTTTTCATAATTGCTAAGAGCCGTATTAGATATATTAAGTTTGGATGCAACCTCTTTTTGACTCAGGTTATACGCTTCACGTAGTGATTTGAGTTTTTCACCAATCATAAATATTTACCTCAACATAATGAATAAAGAAATTTTATCATAGAAGAAAGTTGAATAATGGATTATCCACAAAACGTGAAATATGCTATTAAAATACACAAAAACGCAACGATGAACACAACAATAAACACAACAAAAGCACAATAAAAGTACAATAAAAGCACAACAGGTTAAAGTTATCTCCATATAAAGCACCAGCGCTCTTGAATAAAGTCATTGTTTTTAAAATGTTCATACAATTGTCGCGAATCATTAAACCTAGGGTGCTATAATAGGAATCGCCTAACATAGCATTATTTGAATTAACTGCGATTTGTGATAAAATAAACTGTATGTAATGATACTTGTATTTATAACCGTATAAGGAGTGTGCTATGTATATTGAAGCAATAATATTAGGTGTCATCATAGGAATGGCTCGAAACGGTAGAATAAGCAATTTTTTTGAAGTACGCTTTAAAGGCTGGGGTTTAAGCATCTTGGCATTTTTGTTATTTTTAGTGCCTTACGGTATTAAAGTGTTTGGAATTGGGTTTGAAAATGTTGAAGTGTTTCCATTTGCTTCTATGGTGGTAATCGCTATTATCACACTTTTAAATTTTGAAAAAACCGGTATGAAAATCATCTTTTTAGGGCTGGCTCTGAACTTGGTGATCATGGGCTTGAATGGATTTCAAATGCCAATCGATACGCTAAAAATGACAGATCTTGGCTTCCATTCATTTGTTGAATCTCTTGGAAATGGTGAAGTGGTCAACTACACCACTCTTGAAGGGGCACATAGTTTGAGTCCATTCCTTGGTAAAGTCATTGAACTACCTAAAGCCTACCCACTAGCTAAAGTGCTCAGCTTAGGAGATGTTCTTATCAGCCTTGGCATCGTCGTTTTGATTCAGTATGAGATGCTTTTGTCATCGTTGAAGAGCAAAGGTTCGATGGTACAGTTTAGTTATAATTCTAAGATTAGATAAGTTTATTAGGCTATCGTGAATAGTAGTTGAGCATAAGTAGATGATTTTACTATAAATAATCGAGTTTAATTTAAAAAATAACCGAATTTAATAAAAAAAATAGCTGAGTTTAATATAAATAACTGATTTTAAATTATATATGAGTTACTAGTATGAAAAATATAAAAGATAGAGGACAGTATTATGAGTCTAATTAAGATGATCTTTGGCGACATTAATGAAAAAGAAGTAAAAAAACTTGATAAAATCGTAGATCAGATTGAAGCGCTTGAACCTAAAATTATGGCACTCTCTGATGACGAACTTAAGGCTATGACGCCAAAGCTAAAAGGAAGATTACAAAATGGTGAAACACTAGATGACATTCTTCCTGAAGCATTTGCTGTCGTTAGAGAAGCGGGTAAACGTGTTCTTGGATTAAGAGCTTTTAGAGTACAATTAATGGGTGGTATCGTCTTGCACCAAGGGCGTATCGCAGAGATGAAAACAGGTGAAGGTAAAACCTTAGTAGCGACATTACCATCATACTTAAATGCACTATCAGGAGAAGGCGTTCACGTTGTAACCGTCAACGACTACCTCGCATCCCGTGATAAGGAGTGGATGGGAAAAATCCATGAATTCCTTGGACTTTCAGTTGGCTGCGTGATTCATGGTGTTGAAGGTGAAGATCGAAGAAATGCATATCTTGCTGATATTACCTATGGTACAAACAACGAGTTTGGTTTCGATTACTTAAGAGACAACATGGTAATGCGTCAAGAGCGTCTGGTTCAAAGACCGCTTAACTTTGCAATCGTAGATGAGGTTGATAGTATCTTGGTCGATGAAGCGAGAACACCACTCATCATTTCTGGTGAAAGTGCAAAGTCAACCGATCTTTATCGCGTTGCCAACATGTTTGCAAAAACATTAAATCCACAAGATGATTTTAAAATTGATGAAAAAGCAAAAACCATCGCATTAACCGATGGTGTTGTTCAAGATAAATTTGGTATCGTGGAAGAAGGCAGTGAAGGTAGAAATGGGGTCAAGAAAGCCGAAACCTATTTTGGGCTTGAAAACCTTTCTGATCCACAAAACTTAGAATATTTACATCATATCAATCAAGCGATACGTGCAAACTACCTTATGAAACGTGACGTCGATTATATCGTAAAAGATGGCGAAGTCATTATCGTCGACGAGTTTACAGGTCGTTTAATGTATGGTAGACGTTATTCAAATGGCCTACATCAAGCGATAGAAGCGAAAGAAAATATCGAAGTGCGTAAAGAGTCGCAAACCCTTGCAACCATTACCCTTCAAAACTACTTTAGAATGTACAAAAAACTGTCTGGTATGACCGGTACTGCTAAAACGGAAGAAGAAGAATTTAGACACATCTATAACATGGATGTTGTGATGGTTCCAACCAATAAACCGATCGCAAGAAAGGATATGGATGACGCCATCTATAAAAACCTTCAAGGTAAATTCAATGCTGTTCTCACAGATATTGAAACGCGTTATGCAACTGGACAACCGATATTGGTGGGTACCATCAGTATAGAAACGTCAGAGTACTTAAGTACCTTACTAAAAAAACGTGGCATCAAACATGAAGTTTTAAATGCGAAGCAACATGAGAGAGAAGCGGAAATCGTTGCACAGGCAGGTCGCTTGGGTGCTGTAACCATCGCTACAAATATGGCAGGTCGTGGTACGGATATCGTACTCGGTGGTAATCCAGAATTTTTAGCAAAACGTGAAATGGTTAAAAAAGGCTATGAAGAGCATCTTATTAATGCCGCTTCAAGTCCTATTGTAAAAGATGAACCTGAAATTCTCGAAGCAAAGCAAGTATATGACGAACTTCTAGCAGCACATAAAAAAGTAACGGATGAAGAAGGCGAAAAAGTTAAAGCAGCCGGTGGTCTTCATATTATCGGTACTGAAAGACATGAGTCAAGACGTATTGATAACCAGTTAAGAGGTCGTGCGGGTCGTCAAGGTGACCCAGGTTCGACACAGTTTTATATCTCTTTTGAAGATGATTTGATGCGTCTTTTCGTAAGCGAACGAGCAAAATCAATGGTAGAAAGCTTAGGCTTTGAAGAGGATATGCAGCTTGAAAACAAGCTATTAACTAAATCCATTGAGAATGCGCAGAAAAAAGTTGAGGGGCGTAACTTTGGTATTAGAAAGCACGTACTTCAATACGATGATGTCATGAACAAGCAGCGTGAAATCATCTACGGCCAAAGAAACAAAGTACTTCACGGTGAGGATTTAAGAGAAAACGTCATCAGTATGACAGAGCGTGTGATCGATAGAACCATCCCAATGTTTACTGAAGGCTATAAATACCCTGAAGAGTGGGATTTGGAAGGTTTATTCAATCATCTACATCCGATTTTCTTACCACAAGGTGCTGTGGTGATTGATGATGTGGAAAAATTAACCGTTGAATCACTAAAAGAGCTAATTTTGGATAAAGCTAAAGAACTTTACAGTGTGAAAGAAGAGGAAATTGGCGTTGAGCGTATGCGTGAAGTAGAACGTGCCATCTTACTCAGAGTGGTTGACATGCACTGGATCGATCACATCGATGCTATGGACGATTTGAAGCAAGGGATTGGTCTTCGTGCAATCGGTCAACAGGACCCAGTTATGGCTTATAAAATGGAAGGCTTTGATATGTTTGATGAAATGATTGCAAGCATACAAGAAGAAACGGTAAAAGCGTTATTCCATGCGACGATTCAAACGGAAACAGAACGTAAGGTGGTTGCTAAAATTACAAATACTTCTGGTAGCAGTGATGGTACAACGACCAAGAAACCTGTAAAAGCAGATAAAAAAGTAGGCAGAAATGATCCGTGTCCTTGTGGCAGTGGTAAAAAATATAAAAAATGCCATGGCGCTTCACTTGATCAGGAATAATCGAGAATAAATTGATTCAATCAAAAGAATCGGAATTTCAGTTCTGTTTCTGAGGAAATGACTTTTCGAGGGAACAAGCGTATAATAAATAGTATAAACGTGTTAGAGAGACCTGAGATGAGCGTTCATTCAGGTCTCACTTTTGTAGAGGAGAAGTAAGTATGATTTTATTGGAGAAATTGGGTAAAGAAACGAAACGACTAAAGGCGTCTATCGCTGAGCTTGAGGTGTCACTTTGACTTAGCGAATGTACGCTATAGAGTGGAAGAAATTGAGATGGATATGACTGCGCCAGATTTTTGGAATGACAATGAAGCGGCGCAAACAAAACTGAAATTTCAAAAGGCACTAAAGACGAAAATTGAAAAATACGAAACCTTAATGAACAAAGCTGAGGATCTTGAGGGCTTGATAGAAATGGCGTTGATGGATGAGGATGACTCGCTTGAGCCTGAGGTGGAAGCGAGCTATAATGAGCTTGATGCCAGCTATCAGAAACTGCTTTTGGAAACCCTTCTTAAAGGTGACTATGATGCCAATAATGCAATTTTGTCCATTCACGCGGGTTCTGGTGGAACAGATGCTCAGGACTGGGCTTCTATGCTTCTAAGAATGTATAAAAGATGGGGAGAGCAGCACGGCTATGCGGTTAAGACGCTTGACTTACAGGATGATACAGAAGCTGGAATCAAAAGTGTGTCACTGCTTTTTGAAGGGCTCAATGCTTATGGCTTTTTAAAATCAGAAAAGGGTGTGCATCGTATCGTTAGGATATCACCTTTTGACGCATCTGGTAAAAGACATACATCATTTTCTTCTGTAGACGTTATGCCAGAGCTCGACGACTCTGTTGCAATCGATATTAATCCAGTAGATCTTAAGATAGACACTTACCGATCATCTGGATCGGGCGGTCAGCATGTTAACACCACGGATTCTGCAGTCAGAATTACACATCTTCCAACTGGTGTGGTCGTTCAATGTCAAAATGAGCGTTCGCAAATTGCAAACCGTACCACTGCGATGAAGATGTTAATGGCAAAACTCATCGAGTTAAAAGAACGTGAGCACAAAGATAAAATTGAAGACCTTGCAGGCGATTATTCGCAGATCACCTGGGGAAGCCAGATCAGATCGTATGTGTTCCACCCATATAATCTCGTAAAAGATCATCGCACAGGCGCAGAAATGGGAAACATCCAAGCGGTTATGGATGGTGATCTCGATTTATTTATAGATGCATATTTAAAGGAGGCAAGCACAAATGAGCTTAAAATCAACGGATAAAGACACGGTGAATGCGATGATGGCGGATCAATCAGTTTTATCAGAGGAAACTACTAAAAATCCACTGGAAGATGAGCGTGTGAAGAAACTGATTATAGCGACTTTATCACATGAGCTTTCTTTAAAGGCATCACAAGTGGATGCGACCATCGCCCTTATCGATGAAGGCAATACCATTCCATTTATCGCAAGATACCGTAAGGAAATGACAGGTGGTATCAGCGATGAGGTTTTAAGAAATTTTGACGATCGTCTGAAATATCTTAGAAATCTAGAGACTAGAAAAGTTGAAGTCATTAGAAACATAGATGAGCAAGGTAAGTTGACCGATGAGCTTAAAAAAGCCATCGATTCTGCGACGGTTTTACAGACGGTTGAAGATTTGTATCGACCATTCAAACAGAAGAAGAGTACGCGTGCGTCTAAGGCGATTGAACGTGGACTTGAGCCACTGGCTGAGGTGATCTTATCTCAAACGTTTACTTCAGGTGACTTTGAAGCGACAGCACGTCCTTACGTAGATGAAGAAAAGGGTGTCATGTCTGTGGAAGAAGCCATTGCAGGGGCGATGGATATTATTGCAGAGCGCGTATCGGATACGCCTGAGTTTAGAACGTATATTAGAAACCGTAGTGTAGCGGCTGGCGTTGTGACCTCTGTGGCGATTAACCCAGAGGAATCGACTGTATTTGATATGTACTACGATTATACTGAGCCAGTTTCAAAGATTGCCAACCATCGTGTGCTTGCGCTGAACAGAGGGGAAAGTGAAAAAGT
>DJWQ01000235.1:0-469 GCA_002441045.1 Firmicutes bacterium UBA6226
GCTTTAGGCACTGGCACTGGCTATGGCAGAGGTCGTGGCATGATGGGTGGCAGAGGCATGGGATTTGGTAACTAATTATAGTAGTTCAATGTCTGGCTAAATAAGATCAAAGAAGCTGTATCACAATCAAACGTGATACAGCTTCTTTTTAATTAAAAAATAGATTTACTTTTATTGATTATTGATTACTTATAACTGACTACTTATTTTTTCTTTTTAAGAAGACACCAGCTGCAGTTACAATACTACCGATTCCGTAATATAGTTCTGGAGGTAATTGACCGGTTTGTGGTAAAGCTTCACCAAGTGGTGTGCCTTCATCAACGATAACTTCTTCCGCTTCAGTTGTCGCTTCACCAAGCGGTGGTTCTTCTTCTGTAATGGTTTCTACGACGACATCGTATACATACACAACAGTAAGTGAACCGTTAATGAATGTACCGTTTGCATTTTCAGGTGTAGTGACCAA
>DJWQ01000235.1:550-6270 GCA_002441045.1 Firmicutes bacterium UBA6226
TGGCTCAGTTGTAGGTACTTCAGGATTAGTTGCAACTGCTGTTGCATTTCCATCGTCACTTACTTCTGTTTCAACATAATAACCATAGCCAGTAGCTGTATTTGTATATGTGCCTGCTAGGTTAACGGTTACAGAATAGTTAAACACAACTTTTTCACCTGGTTTTAAAGTGCCATCAAGTTCATAGACAACGCCATTTTCATCTTGTTGATCAGGCGATGGCGCATATACCAATGCCGAACCTTCTGGACCAGACATTTGATCAACTATTTTTAATGCACTAAGTGTTCTGTTACCATTATTAATGAGTTCAACGCTATAATTAAATGTCGCTGTTCCATTTGATAATTCTACCAATGCATTAGAGATTGATTTGTTCACATCTATACTTGGTTCATCAGCAGTTCTTTGATTGATTACAACGATTGATTTTTCAAGATGCTCTGCATCAAATGTGATGTTTGTCGCACTATATGAAACATTGAATGCTTCAAAAGTGCTAACTTCTTCAACTGAATAAGTTTTATCAGCATTGAGCTCAGATCTAACAACAGTCCAGTTGTTTTGATCGTTTAAAATCATAGTTGATTCTTCCGGAACGCCGTTAACCAACAACCTAACCTCAACAAAATCTGTAGGTGGTGACATAGATTCTTCTTCTACGTTTAACCACTCTTTTGAAATTGTTAATACGCCTTTTTCAGGTGCATAGGTATTGGTGATTGTGATTACGCTAGGTACTTCTGGATTCAGCATAGCTGTTTCAGTTGTATCTGTGTCATAAAGCGATAAATCAGATCCGTTTTCTTGAACTGAATAAGTGAATCTTACGCCACCTTGTCCATAAATTTCAAGTCCAACAAAAGTGTGTGTCCAATTATTTTCCTCATTGAGTTCAGTCGTTCCAACTAATGTAGACTCTAAACCTATCGTTCTATAAACTGTAACTGTGATCGGGCCACCAACTTTACCCACCCATTCCTTATTAATGGTTAGATTACTTAACTCTGGAATATATGTGTTTTTAATTGTTGCAGTGCCCTCAGGAATACTATTTTGACCTTTCACTGGAACATAACCCTCGAATCCACTGTAGCTCGTACTGTAATTAGGTACAGTTACTTCCTGAATCGTGTAATTTTTTCCTAGATCAAGGTTTGTGAAAATATACTCGCCTGCAAAAGTTGCTTCTGTTAAATACGCACCATCTTCATACAATTCAACAGTAACTTCAGTAGGTTGATTTGGGTTATTGCCATGATCCCATACTTTAACCACTTTCAAGCTGCCTTTTGGATCAGTATAAGTGTTAGTTACTGTAAAGGAATCGTTTTGATTATTATCATTTAAGATAACAAAATCTTTGTCCATTGATGTCGTATAAAATGGGATTTCATCTTCAGTAATATAGTACTTAATATGATCACCTATTTCTAGGTTGTAGAAAATCACTGGTGCATTATTTGGTCTAATGATTGTTTTGGTATCAACAACTTCGTCCGTTGGACCAACAAGAATTTTTTGCTCTTCTGGTTCATCTGAAGGATCAACTTCAATCGGACTTTCACTTGTCATATCTGGATCTTCAGGTTTGAAAGTCTCTACTTGACTTAAATCAGTAATCTTATGCAAAGTAATAACTGCACTGTGAGGTTGTTCAAGTGTTGGATTTTCTCCATCCACCCATACTTTATCAACTCTAATCGTACCCTTAGCATATGTGTTAGTGATAGAAGCCGTTCCTGTTCTAGCGTCTGGTCCCAATCTTAAACTGGATTCAGATGCGCCATTTCCGCTGTAGCTTGTGTTCGCATCATACATCGCTAGCTTGCTAGATTCACTTGAGGATTCAGTCACAGTATAAACACCATTATCAAGTGGTAATCCTGTGAAATTCCAAGTCCAGCTGTTGCTGTCGTTAAGCGTTTGTGACTCTACAAAACTACCATTTCTGTAAAGATTAATCTCTATACTATTTGGTCTGACAACAGATGCATCTACACCTGTTTCAACCCATGTTTTAGATACAATTATATTTCCTTTTGGATTTGTAAACGTATTTGTTATGATGATTTGACCACTTCTTTCAGACGTACCGCCTGTAGCATCTAACTTTTTCAACACAACATTACTTGAATAACCTACTAAATAATCTGGCATTGAAATCTCTTCTACAGAATACACGCCAAATTCAAGATCTGTAAAAGTATGCTCCCAAGGAGTTGCATCAGCTTCTGGAAGTTCGATGGTATCAACGACATTGCCATCTTTTAATAGATTTATTTCAATTGTTTCTGGACGGTATGAACTCGAAAAATCATCTTCATTTGCCCAGACTTTTTTAACTGTTAAGTTCCCTTTTGGTGCAACATAACTGTTGTTGAAAGTGATACTTGCAGTTCTATTACCTACTGGTAAAACTTCCACTGTTTGTGATTGAGGATTAACTGAACTAATATAATCCAGCGGTACATCCTCAGTAAATTCGTATGTTCCAAAAACTTCAGTTTCAAATACATTTGTCCAGTCGTCATCTTTAGTTAACGTAATACTTTTAGTGCCTTTGTAACCTTCAGGTCCTTTAATGCTAAAGGTTAAGGTTTCAGGTCGATCACCAGCAGCATTATCTTCATCTGACCAAACTTTGTTAATTGTAATTTTTCCAATAGGCTTATGATAGTCATTGGTTATCGTAATATAATTTACCAATCTACCTTCGCCAGCAACTAGATCTGACGTTTTAACGATGAAGCTTTGAGGTGAATACGTTACTGTATAATCCAGCATTGGTGTTTCAACGATTTTGTATTCAGTATCTAAGTCGAGATCACTAATTGTAACTTCATCTTTTGTAGGATCACTCGTATCGATTGTGTGTCCACCAGACACAAGTACCCAATCACTGTCTACAAGTTTGTATAAATCAAAGCTTGCAGCTGTATCAGATCCACCACCGGTCCACACCTTATTTACGATTAAAGTCACTTTTGGTGTATAACTGTTTGTGAAGCTGGTTGCTCCAGTTGGATTTGCTCTTGACACATTGACTGCTTTTCTTGTTGCGTTATCATATGTCCAGTAGTCAGGAGCAGATGTGTTATTCTCTTGTACATAATATGTGGCTTGATTATTAACGAAGCCGTTATATGGTATCTCAAAGGTAAAGGTACCATTATTGCTGCTTGCACCGTTCACATCGATTAAAATCGGTTCACCTATAGGTGTTCCGCCACTCTGTGTACTGTATAAGCTAAAGCTAAAAGTTCTATTTTCATTGGTCACTGGACCAGTAACATTTTTTGTAACGGTAATCGATGCTTGAACTGGAGGTGCACTAAGCGTTAACCATCCTGTATTGTTAAGTGGTACAAGTACCTGACCTATTTCATTATAAAATGGATTGTCTTCTGACACTTCAAAGCTAGAATGTGTTCTATTTACCAATTCATTTGCACTATTATCGTTTGTATAGTAAGTTCCTGGCAGTGCGTCATCTTTAATTTTCACTTTAAAGGTAACCGAATAAAGATAATTTAGATCCATTGGACGAGGTACATTATCGTCCAAATCTTCATCAGGCGACATCGCTTCAAAGTCATCTCCGTTGATTGTCCAAGTCACCGTATTTCCTGATTGACTTAAACCAGAAGGTAAACCACCTACAACTTCGAAGCCACTACCGATAATGTCTTTAATGACAACATCAGTATATTGATCTGATTCATCCTTATCGTTTGGTTTCATTATCAACAATTCGTTAATAATCGCTACAAATGCATCAAATATATCCTGAGCACTTGATGATGTTATGCTACTCTCGTCTTCCCAATACTTATGGTTAAACGGTATTGGCTGTCCTGTGATGTTTCTATACTCTTCTCCTGTTCTAGATCTAAGGAAATAAGCATAATTATATCCATTTCTTGTAAATGGATCTATTGGATTAGTGAAATCCGTAGAGTATGATCCCCAGAAATTATCAGGCTCAGTTGCATAACCGGAGAATGGTGTCCAAACACCATAGTTCGTTTGATCATTTCTAGTACTATAGTAATTCGATTCATTCCACTGGCCATATTGCCAATAATATGGCACTTCCATAGAACGAATTCTCGATCTCATTTCACCCGAATAAGATGAAACTGGTCGATAGCTTGAGGTGTTTGCTTCGGTCGGCATAAGTGTTGCAATTGCATATGCATCAGAACCTACGCCAAAACCTATCGTATAAATTCTTACGTCTGGAATATTGTTTTTAACTTCTGTAGCTTGTAAAATCGTATTCCAAACATAGGTACCATTTGTATCATCTCCATCACCAGTACCGAGTCTGCTCTTTGAAGATGAATAAAGACCATCGTAATAGTAAGTTGGTCTACCGTCACTCATTAATATAATAACGGGTTTTCTTTCATTATCATTTGATGGTCGATCTAAAATCGTCTTTTGCGCTAAATAAAGCGCATATTGAATATTGGTTCCACCACCTGCACGAAAATCATCGATATCGTCCTTTAAAACGCCTACATTCTCAGAAAAATTTCTTACCAACAATGCAGAACTACTGTACTCAACGATAGCGACACGATTGCCATTGACACTTAATAACGTTTCAACAGCATTTTTCGCAGCTGTTTTCAATTTTCCTATTTTACCATCGTCACCCATCGATCCTGAAGTATCTAAAACCAGTACCACATCGAGTGTATCATTTGGTTTTGGGTTAGATACCATATATTCTTGACCAATGGCTCTGAGTGTGATGTCGAAAATGCCATCACCAGCATAGCTAACACTTTTATCAGTCCAAATTTGGCCATTCATCAAAGAGGTAGGTAGTGAAGTGACTGGGTCATTGCCTGAATCGGATATAATCACGCCTTCAGGCAATGCGAAGGTTGGTGCTGGATACATACCAAACACCAGAATAAAGGTCAAGAGTAGTGCAAAGACACTCTTAACAGTTTTAAAGTGCTTACTTTCATTTTTCATAAGATTTCTCCTTTGCCAAATAGTTTCTTTGGCAGTCGGACGATCTTAGTTTAAATAAAAATCCCCATTTCTATTAAACTTTAGACTCCAGACTTTGCGTCGCCAGTTTTCACTGGGTTTGCCTTTTTCGTTAGTCAGTTATTAGTTCTTTAATTCCTTACTAACAGCCCCATTTCTTTCTTTACATCACTCCTTTCAATTAAATCATTGGCTTCAATTCACCTTCGAACGAGGCAGCTAACCAAGTCCTTTTGGTTACAGAAACGTGATTTTGAATTCTCGATGCCTCATTTAGCAGCTCAATCAATTCAATAACGCTTCTAAAATGAACTTTCTTACCTGTATCTAACCAATGAATCAAGCCCTGAAGGTTTTGATTCTCATTACTATATACTGTAACGAGAAAATTAGTTCCGCTTAGTTTTTTCCAATCATTTGGAACCTTTTCAACTTTCATAGTACCGCCTCCTAGGGCAAAGCAAATTGCACTTAAGAGAATAATTCTCTTACTACTATCTTTACCCATTTCTGTGACATATCACGGACATCTCTGTGACATCTGTGTGACATGAATGCTATTTTAGAGTATTTTCATATTTGTAATTGTTCCATTATAGCTAAAACTATTGAAATCACATCATTACAAGCAAAAAAAATAAAAAACGAGTCTTTAAAAGACTCGTTTAAAATTCGGAATGTTTTTAATTAAAACGACTTTAATTAAAATT
>DJWQ01000034.1 GCA_002441045.1 Firmicutes bacterium UBA6226
TATACATCCGGCACCGTGTTCCACGCCTTCCTCGGTGAAAAGCTTCCCGATTGGAGGTCGGCTGCTAATTTGGTTCGTAAGATTGCTGAGAATTATAAACTGCCTTATTATACTTTGTCTCCGACATACTCCATATGTAAGAACCACGGATACTTAAATGGTGAAGTAGGAGTTTGCCCAATTTGCGGTGACAAAACTGAAATTTACAGTCGTATCACTGGTTATTATCGACCGGTTCAAAATTGGAACGACGGAAAAGTACAGGAGTTCAAAGATCGCCAGGTATATACTGTCAATGAAACTCATGAGGATTTAATGTTGATCGGTACGCTTACCTGTCCAAAATGTAAACAAGCAGAAAACATTCTTAATGATGCTGGAATTGCCTTTACAAAAATATTGGCGGAAGACAACGCCGAGCTTATAATTGAACTTGGTGTTAGACAGGCGCCGACGCTGGTAATTGGCGAGAAAATGTTTGCTGGTATTAGCGAGATCTACCGTTATGTTAACGGAGGTAATATTTATTGAATGATATACTATGTTTTGAGTTATCCAGTAACTAGGAAAGGAGGAAACATATATGAGTAACGGAGGTGGGAAGAAACGAGGCTTTTTTGGTCTTCTTTTTGACTTTGTTCTAGTACTATTAACAGGTGGATTATGGCTCATCTGGATATTGATTCGGTATTTGAGAAACAACAGCTAACTATTTGAGCGGCATATTTATAACCCATGTTTTGTTACTTACCTTGAATGGTGGAAATGAAATGTGGGTTATTTTTATGTATACGCGAAAGTTACATCTCCTATTATGGAAACCAATATTTAAAGGAGGAATAATAATGAAAGAAATGTTTCAGGATTATAAAACAATGGTGGTTGAACCGAAAAAAGATTTTTATAAAATGCACGGAAAAGAAGTTATTATATTGAACGTAGCAATTTATGCAGCTCTTATCGGAGGAAGTCTTGTTTTATGTAATCAAAAGAAAATAAGAGAAAAGATTAAATCTAAATTTAATAATGGTAAAAGAATTTGAGTCCGAACAAGGACTCTTTCTTTTATTTTTACCGTCCGTACATTTTTAGGAAGATGAAGAAAAGGACTAAATTTACGCCCACTTTTAATTTTTGCAAAGTGGGCTTTTACGATTTTGTGAAAAATTGGACTGATTTTTGAAGATTTAGATTGAGTTTTAGGATGATTTTGCCCACTTTTTGTGGGTTTTTGCCCACTTTTAAAAACGAAAGTGGGCTTGAAAAATTGAATCCATTTTCTGAAAACGGCACTTTTTGGGTGTTTTTTGGGCAAAAAAGGTCGATTTGCTCCGATTTGAAAAATTATTCGGACGAAAAGCCCACTTGCCCACTTTTATTCTTAATTAATTGTGATAAAAAGATTAAAGAAATATATAAATATGGCCAAAAAAAGTGGGCATTTGACCAAGAGGATAAAAAGAGCCAAAAATAAGTAAAAAAAAAGTTAGACATTGCAAATCGGGTTATTGGATATTTGTGGTATAATAATGTTAAAATTTTCATTCAAGGAGGGTTTGATATTAAAAAAAATAAAACAAGCGTCGAAAGACATAGACGATATCGCAAAAGCCCTCGTAGTCGTTGGCACGGCTTTTGTTAGTTTAGAACCAGTAATAAATACTGTTGCTAAAACAGTAAAAGAGAAATTCGAAGAAAGAAAAGATTTGATTAATATTCCAGAATTATACTCTAGAGATTTTCCTATAAAACTAGAACGAGGTATAATCTTATTAAAGGAGTGTAATTTAAAAGTCGAACCAGTCGCTGTTAGGGATGCAAATATTAAATATAAAGATTGTTTTGATTTACAGATTATCGGATCAAAACCAAAACATAAACAAAAGGTTAAACCCGGAACAATCGTGTTTTTAAAGTATGTAACTTCTGAAGTAATTGAAGAAAGTAAAAAATTGTTTTTGGAAAAAACTAATAAAAGATCAGAACAAAAAGAAAAGAACAAGAGAATTGTAGATGGTGTTATAACAAATGTTCAGAGAGGCGCTATTGATATCACAACTAAAACAAAGAACCAAATCGAAAGAGTTTTGGTAAATCATAATAAAAATCCGGACTGCTAATCTGGTTGTCGATTATTCCGCGATTAAAAATATTACACTTAACGAAGTCTATACCTGAATGGTATGGGCTTTTTCTTTTTGTTTATTTTACTTCGCGAAAAAAACATACTCTTTTATGAAGAGAGAAGGATAAAACGTGCACTGCGTTTACTTTCTCTCTTTTGTTTACTTAAAAAACAAGAAAGGAGGCTCATTGAAATGTTGGAAAGCAAATTCAAAACTAAATTAATTAGTGAACTTAAAGAAATGTTTCCAGGCTGCATCGTTATACACACAGACCCGAACGAGATTCAAGGTATTCCAGATTTAATTATATTGTATGAAGATAGATGGGCCGCCTTGGAAGGTAAAAAAAATGCAAATGCAAGATGCCAACCAAATCAACCATATTATGTTGATTTAATGAACGACATGTCGTTCGCGGCCTTCATTTATCCCGAAAATAAAGAGGAGGTGTTGTATGAACTTCAACAAGCATTTGAACCTTGAAGGGCAACACGCATTTCTCGGTGCTAGTAAATATCATTGGATTAATTATGACGAAGCAAAAGTAGCTGATGTATATTCTAAATATTTGGCAGCACAAAAAGGAACAATGCTTCACGAATTCGCGGCTCAGTGTATCAGGCTTGGACAGAAATTACCAAAGTCTCGAAAAACTTTGAACATGTATGTAAATGATGCAATTGGATTTAGAATGACGGTCGAACAAGTTTTATTCTATTCTGAGAATTGTTTTGGTACAGCAGATGCAATATCGTTTCGAAATCGATTACTCAGAATTCACGACTATAAATCCGGTGTCACTCCGGCACGCATGGAGCAGCTTGAAATTTACACTGCTCTTTTTTGTTTGGAATATAAAATAAAACCGGCAGACATTGACATTGAATTGAGGATTTATCAATCAGACGAAATAGTAGTACATAATCCAACTGCGGAAGATTTAGTTCCGATCATTGATAAGATAATCACTTTTGACAAGGTAATAACAAAAATCAAAGCAGAGGAGGGTTAAAACATGAATCCTATTGCGGAAGAAATTCTACAGCATTATGGAATGCCAAAACGTTCTGGGCGCTATCCTTGGGGTTCAGGCGATAATCCTTATCAGCGTAGTGGTGATTTTCTAAGTCGTGTGAATGAGTTGAAAAAATCAGGAATGAGTGAAAAAGAAGTAGCAAATTCCATGGGTTTAACAACCAGTCAGCTTCGAACTCAAGTTGGGTTGGCAAAAGATGAAAGAAGATCTATTGACGTAGCTACCGCTAAAGGTCTGAGAGAAAAAGGATACAGTCTCAATGATATTGCAGAAAAGATGGGTTACAAAAACGACTCATCGGTACGTTCTCTTCTAAACGAGGATTCGGAAGTCCGTATGAACCAGGCTAGAAAGACCGCCGACTTCCTTAAAAAACAAGTTGACGAAAAAGGAATGATTGACGTTGGAGTTGGTGTAGAACGTGAATTAGGCATTTCTAAGGAAAAGATGAAGCAAGCCCTTTATATTCTTGAAATGGAAGGATACGAGCTTTATGGTGGCGGAGTTCCTCAGGTTACGAACCCAGGCAAGCAGACCAATATTCAAGTCCTCTGCCCTCCCGGAACTGAGCATAAAGAAATCTATGACTTTGGAAATGTCCATTCTGTTAGAGAATATATCTCGCATGATGGAGGCGATACTTTTGACACATTTGTCTATCCCAAGAGTATGGACTCTAACCGGGTTAAGATTCGTTATGCAGAAGATGGCGGTATCGATAAAGATGGCGTGGTTGAGATTCGAAGAGGAGTCGACGACCTTTCTTTAGGAGAATCCCATTACGCCCAGGTTCGTATTCTTGTAGACGGCAAGAAGTACATAAAAGGAATGGCTGTCTATTCAGATGATATGCCAGACGGAGTCGATATCGTATTTAACACCAACAAAAAACAAGGAACTCCAAAAGGAGATGTGTTAAAGAATATCACAAGCGATCCTGACAATCCGTTTGGGTCCCTTATCAAAGCCGGTGGTCAAAGTTATTACATAGATAAAGATGGAAAACGTCAACTTTCACTCATTAATAAAAGAGCTGAAGAAGGCGATTGGAATGAATGGAGTGATAATCTCCCCTCTCAATTTCTATCAAAACAGAGTATAACTTTGATAAAAAAACAACTTAATTTAGCGTCAGCCGATAAACAAGCAGAGTTTGATGAGATTATGTCTCTCACAAACCCGACGGTAAAGAAAGCTTTATTAAAATCTTTTTCGGATGATTGTGATTCGGCAGCCGTTCATTTACAGGCAGCGGCTTTACCAAGACAGAAGTATCAAGTAATCCTACCTATTACTTCAATGAAGGATAATGAGGTATATGCTCCTAATTATGAAAATGGCGAACAGGTAGCTCTCATAAGATACCCTCATGGTGGAACATTCGAGATACCCATTTTAACTGTCAATAATAAACAATCAGAAGCTAGACGAGTTCTTGGTAACACCCCATCAGATGCCATTGGTATCAATAATAAAGTGGCTGATAGATTGTCTGGAGCTGACTTTGATGGCGATACCGTTATGGTCATTCCCACCGGGGGTAAAGTGAAAATTGCCTCCACCCCTGCTTTAAAAGGACTTGAAGGGTTTGATCCTAAATTAGAGTATGGC
Source organism: Firmicutes bacterium UBA6226 (assembly GCA_002441045.1). Next base: position 4,774 of record DJWQ01000034.1, read on the forward strand.
AGTAAGAAAGATGGAACATTTAAAGTAATGAAGAATACTCAGACAGAAATGGGTAAAGTTTCAAATCTGATTACTGACATGACTTTGAAGGGTGCCACCCAAGATGAATTAGCAAGAGCGGTTCGTCACAGTATGGTAGTCATTGATGCCGAGAAACACAAGTTAGATTATAAACAAAGTGAGATTGACAACGGTATTGCTTCTCTTAAGAAGAAGTATCAAGGTACCTATGATGAAGATGGTCGGTACCGTGAAGGTGCTGCTACTCTAATTTCGAGAGCTAAGTCTGAGACTTCCGTCTTAAAAAGAAAAGGCAGTCCTATCGTTGACAAAGAAACCGGTAAACAAAGTTATAAAGAGGTTTATGAGGAGTATACCGATAAAAAAACAGGAAAGATCCGTGTTAGAACTCAGAAGTCCACCAAGATGGCTGAGACTGATAATGCTTTTACTCTAGTATCCGATGCTAATACTCCAGCAGAAAGAGCGTATGCAGAGTATGCTAATAAGATGAAGGCTCTAGGGAACCAGGCTCGTAAGGAAATGGTCAATGCTGGTAAGATTGCCTATTCCGTCTCGGCAAAAACAACTTATCAAGAGGAAGTAGACTCCTTATCAGCCAAGCTGAATGTGGCCCTTAAGAACGCCCCTCGTGAGCGGCAGGCCCAGGTAATAGCTAATGCAGCCGTCAACGCTAAAAAACAAGACAATCCCGATATGAAACCAGCTGAAATAAAGAAGATCGGTCAACAAGAACTAACACGAGCCCGTGCCGCCGTTGGTGCAAAAAGAGAGACCATTAAGGTTACCGACCGTGAATGGGAAGCCATTCAAGCTGGTGCCATCAGCGAAAACAAACTTGCCCAGATCATTAATAATGTGGATATAGATGATCTTAGACAGCGAGCTACTCCTAGAACAACAACTTCTTTGAGTACTGCTAAGATTAATCGAATCTCTTCTATGAATGCTTCTGGATACAGCACGGCTGAAATAGCTAAAGCCCTTGGTGTTTCAACAACTACCGTATCCAACTACTTGAATGGAAAGGAGTGAACTGCTAATGCAAAGCAGATGTATGTTAA
>DJWQ01000153.1 GCA_002441045.1 Firmicutes bacterium UBA6226
TTTAATTAAATTATTTTTCAGGTTCATCTGTAAACTCAAACAATTCTTCAACGGTGACACCAAATACCTTTGCAATGTCCATTGCGAGCTTAAGAGAGGGGTTGTATCGTCCGTTTTCTAAATGAACAATGGTTTCTCTTCTGGCTCCGACCAACTCTGCAAGTTCGTTTTGTTTATAACCGGCTTTTTCTCTGTATGCTTTAATTTTTGTGATTAGCGCCATATTAGAATCCTTTACTATCCATGATGGCAAATAGAACCGTACGGATGACAGACATTAAAAAGATAGAGATAATGATGATCCAACCCATTTGTGTCGTTGTAATCGCATCAATATGTCCTAAAACGCCACCAACCCAAGCAGTAACAATCATCGCTCCTAAAAACAATTTCAAGCAAATGGAATCACATCTTTTTAGGTTGTGCTCAGCCAATTCGTCAATTCCTTCACTTTTATATTTCTTAATACGAAATAGTTGAAATATAAAGAATCCTATAACCACAACACTTAAAGTACCTTGAATGGTTTGATAATAATCCTTCCAGTCCGATCTAGACCACATCCAATAATACACTGCAAGGATAATGGTATAGATAATTTTAGTTCCGACGATTTCTTTTAAAGTAACTCTCTTATTCATATTAGTGTCTCCTTATGTGATATATTTCGCACTTTTGATGTTACAAATATATCACACGAGCTTAATGGCGTCAACCATAAAGTTATAAATATTTCACATTATTTTCAACTCATGCATTTCATAAGTTGTGATGAAGTCTTAAACTCTTTTCAATATCACAAATTTAAGTTATAATATCGAAAATCGATGAATCACGTAAGGAGAAACGACTTGATGATAAAAGAGATACTGGCCTACAATGAATCGTTCGTACAGCAAGAAGCCTATAAACAGTACGAGACAGATAAGTTTCCTGAAAAGAAGATTGCAGTGGTTTCTTGTATGGATACGCGACTCACTGAACTTTTACCTGCAGCGCTCGGGATTAAAAACGGAGATGCAAAGTTTATTAAAAATGCTGGTGGCGTGATTTCACATCCCTTTGGAAGTGCAATGAGAAGCCTTTTAATTGGCATTTATGAACTTGAGATTGAAGAGATATTGGTCATCGGTCATACGGATTGCGGGGCGAGAAGAACCGACAGTATTAAGATGATCGATAAAATGACAAGTAGAGGCATTGACCCGAAAAATATCGATATGATTCGTTATTATGGTGTCGATTTTAATCAATGGTTGGGTGGATTTGAAGATCTAGAAAAGTCTATCTTGAAATCAGTTGAAATGATTCGCAACCATCCTTTGGTTCCTGAAGAAATTAGAATTTATGGGTTAATNNTTAATGTCTAAGCAAAATCAATTGAAAATTTAAATCCTGCTATCAAAGTGGTTTATAAAACGACTAAGAGGCAGGATTTTTTATTCTTAAAATTTTCTTAGATGTCCTAAAGTTATTTGTGAGATAGAAAATAGATGATATCATAATTATATAAGACAGAACCTTAGGAGGCATTATGAAAAGGTATGCAGTACCGTCGTTAGCGAATCTTAGAGATTTAGGTGGCTATCCAACACTAGAAGGCGGTTACACACAGTACGGTAGAATGTTGAGAAGTGATTGTCCTAAGAATTTCGATGATACGGATATTAAAGCCATTGAAAAACTACATATCGAGACGGTCATTGATTTTAGATTACAAAAGGAAATTGATTCCGCGCCAAGCTACTTTCAAAATCATCCTAGTGTGAATTATCACAATTTAGAGTTTAAAGTAGGACATGAGCCACCTAAAACTGAGGAAAATTTAAGTGAAATCTATCTGGAGATGATGGAAGAAAAAGCGACAATACGTTCCATACTTGAAACGATCGCGGATGCAAAAGGGCCTGTGCTATATCATTGTGCTGTGGGAAAGGATCGTACTGGAATTGTCACCGCAGTGATTTTAATGCTCTGTCATGTGCCAAAAGAGGATATTATTGCCGATTATCAACTCTCTGCCACTTATCTTCATAAAGAAATTAAGGCTTTTCACGAAGCTTTTCCACATATCGAAAAATGGCGTGGGGGTTCGAAACCAGAATACATGCAGAGATGCCTTGAGCTATTCTACGACAAATATCACACCGTTGAGAACTATTTGGACAGTCTTGAACTTAAAGAAAACACGATAGAGAAAATCAGAGCCAAGCTATTGGGCGTATAAGAAAAGAGGAAAAATGCAATACATGGGCAATCAGAGCTTTTGGGATCAAAAGTTCGAGCAGAGAAGTGGTGGCATTATGTCACCAGAGAAGTCACTGGTTGAAAATATAAACTTACTTAAATTAGGTTCGGTCTTAGACGTCGCTTGTGGCGATGGTAGAAATACCATTTACTTGGCAGAGCAGGGTTATGCGTTGACCGGTATTGATTTTAGTAGTAAAGCATTGGTTAGGCTAGGACGTTTTCTACACGAAAAGAAGCTCAAAGCGAATTTGAAATTGGTGGATTTGTCTTTAGAGCAGCCATTTGATGGGCTGGGAATGTTTGATAATATCGTCATCAACCATTATCGATTGGATGCAAGTAAGTTAACTCAAGTCGCTGAGCATTTATCTGAGGATGGGATTTTATTTGTATCTGGATTTGGAGAGCATCATAGAGTAGATGAACGCATCCACAGTGAGGATTTGATTAGAATAACAGATTTTGATGGTTTAAAGGATCAGTTTGAGTGGCTCAAAAAAGAGGCGACTACAGATGAGCGTGGTGGATTCGTTACCTTCATGTTAAAAAAGGTAAATGATTAATAGCCGTCATGGTAAGTTTGGTGCAGCTGAAGGTTGGTTATGGTCAAAGACAAAACAGTATCGATTTAGTGTACACTGTACGTTTACCAACTTAAAAGTTGAAAAAGTAAAAGAGATATTAATTATGATTGGTTTTTTAAAGAATGAATTATGAAAATTATAAAGTTATAATTCTCGGAGATGAATGGTATGGCATATTAATTTGGTAATTGAAAACTGAAAAAGCGAAAAAGGGGGTGTCTTAGTGATAACCTATGGAGAAAAAGAAAAGAGCATTGAGTATATACCAAGACCAGGTGCATATGGCATCGCTTTGAATGCTGCTGGAGAAGTGATGATCATCGAGATTCCAAATGGCTATCATCTACCAGGTGGCGGTATAGAGGCGGATGAGTCTGAAATTGAGTGCCTTAAAAGAGAGTTTATAGAAGAAACAGGATATGAGATCACTATCGTAGAGAAAATTGGAGAAGCGAAACAACTGACGCAATCAATGAAGAGTATGAATTACTATGAGCTATATGGTAATTTTTATAGAGTTGAGTTAGGTGAGAAGGTGGCAGAGCCGATAGAAGACGACCATACCGTCGTTTTCCTATCACCACAAAGAGCGATTGCATGTCTTTCTCTTGAGTATCAAGCTGAGATGGTAAAGCGTGCGACTGAGAATTGATATCATGTTATAAAATTATCACTATGGGTATAGGTTAAAGATAAATTGCATCAACCTTTGATGAACCGCCTGTTGGAGGTGACCTATGAGTGAAAATTTGCAACTAAAAATCTTGTGTCATCGGTGGTTAAGGCCATTGATAAATACAATTATCTATTAAAAGACCATCACAGAAGAACGGCATCTATCGCATTTCAACTGGGTAATATGTATGGCTTAGACAAGACTGCGCTCGATAATTTAGTTCTAGCTGCGTCTTTACATGACATTGGCGCATTGAGTGTCACTGAGCGAGATCGATTGATTGAAATCGATGTTGAAGATCCCAAACCACATGAGGAGCTCGGTGCAAAGATGCTAGAGGGTTTCAAGCCTTTTGAACGCGTTTCTAAGATCGTTCGGCATCATCACATTATCTATTCTGAGGTGATCGATGGCAGCATAGATGCAGATGAAGTGCCTTTTGAATGTTATCTGCTTAATCTATCTGATCGCATCGATGTGTTGTCTCTCAGATACGCTGAAGATGAAAACAAACTCTATCAAATTAAAATGGAGATTGAAAAACGTTTTGGCAAGGTGTTCAATCCACTACTTAAACCGACGTTTGATGCACTCGTCTCCAGTGAGGAATTTTGGGAGAACATCGAGAGCGAAGCTTATGGTGAACTATTATTTTTATCAATCGATGACCAGTTCCAAGAAATAACACGTGAGGATGTCAACGAACTGGCAGTGATCTTCGCCAAAATTGTCGATTTAAAAAGTCACTGGACATCAACGCATTCTCAGACGGTTGGAATGCTGGCAAATAAAATATGCAGAATGATGTCTCTGAGCGAAGAGGACTGTTTTGACATCACCATAGCAGGCTATTTAAACGATATCGGCAAAGTCTCAGTACCGACTGAAATCATAGATAAACCTGGCTATTTGGATGACAATGAGTTTAAAACCATGAAATCCCATGCGTTATATACCAACATTATCCTGAACTCAATTCATGGATTTAACCGTATCACTAAGTGGGCGTCATCACATCATGAAAAGCGCGATGGTTCTGGTTATCCAAGAAAATTAAGTGAAAATCAATTTGATATACAAATGGACATATTGGCTTATGCTGATATTTTCTCTGCACTCACCGAGGATCGCCCTTATCGAAGTGCACTTGGAAAAGATGAGTTAGTTGAACTACTCGCTACATATGCTCCAGAAAAATTATCGATGGATGTCTACCAAATTATTCTTAATAATATCGATGAACTCTTTGAATTTGTTCAAAATTTAAAGGCATGGGCAGGCAGTCAAATGTGTCTCTTAACACTAAAGTGAAATCATTTAATAAATACTCATTTAATAAATGCGTGCCATAAAGTCTAAAATAAGTGATGATTATCACTATTTTAGACTTTTTTTCATGAACTAAATGAACAAAAAGATTCAATATGACCAGAATATTGATAAAGTATTATCAAACTTATATACTCCATTTGTAGATCAATGAATTAGAGTATAGAACTCTAAAGA
>DJWQ01000234.1:0-4085 GCA_002441045.1 Firmicutes bacterium UBA6226
CCTTGACATGAATCATATAATGCTCCTTTACATTTCTATTCTATAATGGTTATTATGACAATTTAACTATAACTACATTATATGAAATCTGTCTCTCTAAAACATTATAATTTCATTAAAATACGCTGGAAATTGATTAAAACGTAAAAAAACTCTATGAGAGTAACATTTTCTCTTAGAGTTTTTAATAAGTTATATTTATTATTTCTGTTATTTCTGTTATTTCTACTATTTCTGCTATTTTAGTTATTTTTGTAAATCGTTTAAACGAGTTAAATCAATTGAATCAGTTGATTTAATTTCTTATCAGATAATCAAATGCACTGAGTGCTGCAGTTGCGCCATTACCCATCGCGATAATAATTTGTTTAAAAGGAGCTGTGGTACAGTCGCCAGCGGCAAAAACGCCTTCTAAACTTGTAGCGCCTTTGTGATCGATAATAATCTCACCCATTCTATTGCGCTCCACCGTATCACCTAGCCATTCTGTACTTGGAACTAGACCAATTTGAACGAAGACGCCTTGTAGATCGATCTGCTCCTCACTTCCAGACGCTCTGTGAATAAGCTGGATCCCTTCAACCTTACCGTTGCCGACAATCGCTTTCGTTTGAACGTTTTTAATCACTTTAACATTTGGCAAACTATATAGACGTTCTTGTAAAACCGCGTCTGCTTTCAGCTCAGGTAAAAATTCTAGAACCGTCACTTGACTGACAACACCAGCAAGATCAATTGCTGCCTCTATTCCTGAATTGCCACCACCGATGACGGCTACATGTTTGCCTTTAAACAAAGGTCCATCACAGTGTGGGCAATAAGCAACCCCTTTATTTTTAAATTCTTTTTCACCGGGAACACCCAGTTCACGCCATTTAGCACCTGTCGCAATGATCACAGCTTTACTCTTTAGAGTTGCGCCATTTTCTAGCGTCACTTCTATAAGTTCAGATTTTTTTAGGCGACTCACTCTTTGTTGATTCATAATGTCAACATTATAGTGCTTAACGTGTTCTTCTAAACTAGAAGCAATCTTTGGTCCTTCAGTGTAAAGGGTTCCAATAAAGTTTTCAATGCCCATCGTATCGAGTACTTGACCACCAAATCGCTCTGCCACAACGCCAGTTCGAATGCCTTTTCTCGCTGCATATATGGCTGCACTTGCACCAGCAGACCCGCCACCTACGACGAGGACATCAAATGGCTCTTTGTTCTCAAAGTGGCTTGCTGAAACCGTTTCACCAAGCTTATTAAGAATTTCCTCAAGCGTCAATCTACCGCCGCCAAAGAACTCTCCCTGTAAGTATATTGCTGGTACGCCCATAATTTCTTTTGATTCAACTTCTTCAGAGAAGACTGCACCATCTATCATAGTATGTGATATGAGTGGGTTAATCACACTCATCAAATTTAATGCTTGTACTACTTCAGGGCAATTGTGACAGCTAAGGCTCACATAGGTTTCGAACTTTAATTCTCTATCGATTGCTCTTACACGATCGATTAAGGATGCATCCACTTTAGGCGGTCTACCACTTGATTGTAGTAGTGCAAGTACGAGAGAGGTAAACTCATGGCCTAATGGTACACCAGCGAAGGAAATACCAGTCGGTCCATCTGCTCTCTGGATCGAAAAGCTTGGTGTTCTATCCAGAACCCCTGCTTCGATTTTGATTCGATCGGTCAATTCTATGAGCTCATCAAGCATTTGTTTCATATCTAAAGAGGCTTGATCATCACCTATACTATAGCTTATAGAGAGATCGCTCTCCATAAGCTTTAAGTAATTGGCTAATTCTTGTTTGAGTGCGTCATCAAACATCATCATTTCACCTATATTTTTCCGACTAAATCAAGACCTGGTTTTAAAGTTTCTTTGCCTGCTTGCCATTTAGCTGGACAAACTTCATTTGGGTTATTTCTCACATATTGAGCGGCTTTGATCTTATTGATCAAAATACTTGCATCTCTGCCAATGCCACCTGCATTAATTTCCACAGCTTGAACGATACCATCTGGATCGATAATGAATGTACCACGATCTGCTAATCCAGAATTTTCATCTAAAACATCAAAGTTTCTTGAAAGAACGTGAGCTGGATCACCAATCATTGTATATTTGATTTTACCGATAGCATCAGAACTATCATGCCATGCTTTATGTGTAAAATGCGTATCAGTAGAAACTGAATAAACTTCTACACCTAACGCTTTTAATTCATCATATTGGTTTTGTAAATCTTCAAGCTCTGTTGGACAAACAAATGTAAAGTCAGCTGGATAGAAGCATACAATACTCCATTGTCCTTTTAAATTCTCTTGTGTTACCGTAACAAAAGTTTCATTTACATATGCTTGTGCACTAAATTCTAATATTTCTTTACCGATTAAAGACATGTTTTTCCTCCAATTTTGTAATCATTACAATTTGATAGTTGCTATCATTAATTATCTATATTTATGAGCATTTGTCAAGGACACATTTTTGTTTCTAAAAAGTAAAAACCGATATTCATCACACGAATATCGGTTAAAAGGTTTCTGTTATATACCATTTTGTATTTAAAGATAAGTCCAAATCAAAGTAAAGTCGTTTATAATCATTGTCCTTCGGTAGAAACACCCTTACGATAGGACTCTCAGGATAAAGTTTATTTTGATAAAGAACGATGCCTCTATGCCCTGAATTGAGAATAATCCCAGTACCAGTAGGATAGATGTTGATGTGCTTGGCAAACGTCTCCATAATGTGCGTATCAAAGTGTTTGTCGCCCAGATGGGTAATCTCTCGAAAGACTTTATCAGGTGCAGAACGTCTTTGATAGACGCGATCATTAGACATAGCATCGTAGACGTCTGCTACAGAAACTATGCGCGCAAATAAAGGTATCTTAGTATTTCTAAGACCCATTGTATACCCTGTTCCGTCAAATTTCTCATGATGATACAGTGCAATTTGAGCGGATTCATCCGGGATATCGGTTTGAATTAATATATCATAGCCATACTCCGTATGGCGTTTAACTTCTCTGAACTCTTCACTCGTTAGTTTTGCAGGCTTCTTCAAGATTTCTTCTGGAATCATAATCTTGCCGATATCATGCAAAATAGCTCCCATTCCCAAATGCTTAAGCTGCTCTGGGCTCAAATCTAAATCAATACCAATGATTAACGCAAGAACACCAACATTCACAGAATGCTGGTACGTATAATCATCTACCGATCTTAATTGAGACAGCGCGAAAACAAAATCCTTTTTATCCAACAATTGTTCAATCATGTCCTGCACAAGGTCGCTGATTTTTTGGATATCAGTATTGGTCACACTTTTGAACTTCATCATGGTTTTTTTGATTTGGTTCTGAGCGTGTGTGCGGGTTTTTTCATGGATCACATCTTGGATATTCAAGGACCTACGAATGGTATTTACCGTTTCTGGCGTCATTCTGCCGAATTCATCGACATAAATCTCACTGACACCTGCATCGATAAATCGAGGAATATATTGTTCCCGAAAGATACTCCCTTTCTTGATAAGAAGTACCCCGTCTGAACCATATACATCTTGAGCGATGATAGAGCCGGGCATTACCCCACCTATGAACTGTTTTTGCATTTCCCCACCATATAGTATATTTTTGGCTTACGTAATATATTTCGACACTATATATGCTTTACTTTATGCTAATTTATGAAAAAATGCAACTTTTTTTATATAATTATTATGAAAACCTTAATTTTTTTTAATTTTTAAAATAAATATGTCTCAAAATAAGGAATTATAGCTTTTTCAAAGTGCCCAGAAGTCCTCTTGCCAAACTTCTACCAGCCGAACTTCCTAATGATGATATAAATGATTTTGCGACTTTTTCAAAGATAGAATCTGGTTTTCTGCCTCGTTTTTTTGGAGCTGTATTCGCAGTTTCTTTCTTTTGTTGTTTGTTCTGATTTACTTCTTTCGAAGCATTGTCCTCAACCTTTTCTAAAAGTGGGTTTTTATCTTGCAAACGCTCGTAAGCAGATTCACGATCATAAGCATCAAAGTACTTTTCCTTAAGTGGCGTTTCAGTAAAATAGTCAATGCC
>DJWQ01000234.1:4114-4983 GCA_002441045.1 Firmicutes bacterium UBA6226
AGGGCTTCACCGACACCTAAGGATAAAAGGGCTTCTTCAATATCTAGATTTGGGTTAACTCTAAAGGTCTGCGCCGCCAGCTTTAACTGTTTTAATTCTTTAGCCGTATAAGCTCTAAGTGCATGCTGAATTCTATTCCCTAACTGACCAAGTACCGAGTCAGGCAAATCCGTTGGAGATTGAGTAACAAAATATATACCTACGCCTTTTGAACGTATGAGTCGAATCACTTGCTCAATTTGATTAAGCAAAATACTTGGAATCTTATTAAAGATCAAATGCGCTTCATCAAAGAAAAACACAATTTTGGGGACATCCAAATCCCCTTCTTCAGGTAGCGTCTCGTAAATTTCAGATAGTAACCATAATAAAAAAGTGGAGTATAGTAACGGATTACCGATTAACTGTGTTGCATCTAATCGGTTAATCATCCCTTTTCCAGATTTTATTTTCATAAAGTCTTCAATTTCAAGTGCTGGCTCTCCAAAGAATGCATCTATACCCATCTGTTCAAAGGTGTTGAGTTGTCTTATAATAGCGCCTAATGACGCTTTGTTTAATCCACCATAGCTTTCTGAAAAGTTCGTGCTGTTATTATAAGCAAACTCAACCAGTGCTTTCAAATCCTTAAAGTCTAAAAGCAAGAGTCCTTCATCATCTGCAAATTTAAATAAAGTATGTAGAATACTGGTTTGAGTTTCATTTAAACCGAGTAAACGCGCCAATAGCATTGGTCCCATGTCAGTTATGGTCGTTCTTACTGGCAAGCCTGTTTTTCCAAACAGATCCCAATATTGTGTTGGAAATGCGTCGAATTCAGGAGTAGGCTCTTCAATTAGTTTTAATCGTTCAGCTAACTTATCTGAGTT
>DJWQ01000234.1:5009-5184 GCA_002441045.1 Firmicutes bacterium UBA6226
GTTCCAGTTGCACCAGCAATGAGTCCATGTCGGTTAATCATTGATGGAACCGGTCCAAAAATCTCTTTGTTTAATACTTTCGCTATTCTCAGTTGATTCATACGCCCTCCTAAAAAAAATATGCTGTATTAAAGCGTTTGCTCGTATTTCCATCCATCTTTAAAATCTACTTTTA
>DJWQ01000234.1:5194-11728 GCA_002441045.1 Firmicutes bacterium UBA6226
CCACCCAAATAAGCGCAAATTATGGATACAAAGTGATCCATACTCTGCCCAAGGGTCAGTGTCGGTGTGACATCCGTTGGTTTAATCGCAATTTTTCTTAGGTACACTGTCCGAATAATTCCCATTTGCGTAGACATTCTATCAAAGATAAAAATAATATAAGCAAATAGCACACCGTAACCAACCGTGCTAACACTACCGTTCACATAGCCCATACTTAAAAAACCATAGATTAAGTATACCCCTATAAATGATATGGCATCAAGATACAGCATGTTTTTAACGCCAAATTTATCCAACCATCTACCGATTGCCGGTATAAAAAAGATTCCTATGAAAGAACCTATGACCGTTAAGATCGAAATGGTATCCGCTTTTTTTCCAAGAAGGTCGATGATTACCCAAGGTCCATATACCATCATAATCTGTTTTTGAACACCAAATAAGATCACTAATGTATAGTAATAACGATATTCAGCTCTAAATATAAATCCTTTAACTGCAGTGTGTGGTTTGCTTTCTCTAACTTTTTTATCCAGCATGCCTAGCAGAACAAATACGCCTAAAAATAGAACTGCTGCAATTAAAAATGGTGATTTCATGTTGGTTTCAAAGCTCATAAAGCCCATCTTGAAACCTGCAAATACAAAAAGGGATGCAATCATCTGTACGCCTGTAAAGAACCCCTTAAATTGGCCGAGACGTTTTCCCATATTGTCTTTTTCAGCCAGTTCAAGACCAATACTATCTTGTAATGGAAAGAACAAATGCATACCAAGCGAGTTGATAAAGATAAATATAATCATTACATTAAACGTTGGCGTATAAAGCCCAAGTGCCAATATCCCCACAACACTTAGAAGCTGAGCCAACATCGAGATCCGAATGTCACTTAAAAAGGATAAACCCGCAATGACAAACACACTAATCAGTCCAGGTAATTCCCTAGGAAACTCAAGAAATCCCCTTTGATATGCGGTTACATTATAGGCATCTTTAAAAAAGTTGGAAATAACGTTATTCGTCATTCCTAGTCCAAATGCAGTCAACGCAATAATGGCAAAATAAATTTTAATCTCTTTTTTCATGTCCCCTCCATAACTGTCTTTCAATTACTTATTTTACCACACGTATTTCGATATACAAAATAAAATGATAGTTTATGATGGCATCCTGTTTTGCGTATGAGTGCCCTGTCAATTATGAACCGAGCACCACACTAACTCTCAGAGGAGGCTCCGCAGGCGCACCCAAAGGGTGCCCGAGGACCGGTCCTCTGGAGAGAGTTGGTGTGGTGCTCGGTTAAAGTGATACACTTTAAACCCCAGTGTAGTTATGCAATGCCTCGCAGAAAAATTCAGCTGCGCCAACTCTATGTTGGTCGTAGTAATGTTTGAATCTTTCATCTGCTACGTACATATCGCCAAGTCCAGCGTGTGCATCTTTTGAGTACGTTTCCCAGTAGATACAAAGCCATTCTTTGTGTTTCTCACAAGCTGCCATGGCAGTTTCACCTTTAGGATTACCTTCATCCATCGCTTTTAGGATCAGTTCTATAATCTCCGATGCCAATTGATTTGCATGGTCATAGGTCGCTTCGCTCATGTTGGCAAATTTTGCGTTCGATTTAGCAACGGTGTCTTCACCATATTTTTCTCTAATTTCTTTTCCATATTTTTTTTCATTATCTTCTAAAAGCTGTTTCTTTAAGCCTTCAAATTTTTCTTTATCAGACATCGTTCGTCTCCCTTCTACTTCTTCAATCGTCTTTTGAACATTATTAATGAGCAGGTCCAAATGTGCACGTTTTGACAACAGTTCATCATAATGTGATTTTAACGTTTTAACTTCATCGTACTGATCAGAGTTCAATATGAGTTTAATATCGTCAAGGCTAACATCCAATGCTCTAAAAAACAAGATTTGCTGTAGCTTATTGACTTCATTTCGGCCATAAATTCGATAACCTGATGAACTGATTCTCGCCGGCTTGAGTAAATCAATCTCATCATAGTATCTCAAAGTTCTCGTCGTCACCCCTGAAATTGCGGCCAATTTATTCACTGTATATTCCATATCTGACCTCCTTAATGCTATCATATACCCTTACGCTACGTTAAGGTCAATACTAATTTGAATATTTTTTTGATAAGTCATAAAAAATAATTTATATAACTTTGTAAATCCTTATCCCCTACGAACACTTCTATGATAAAATATTAGGGAGTCGAAATAAAAACTGGAGGTATCTATGGCATCAAAACGATTATTAAGATCAGAAGTTCCTGCACATATGACGTGGGATCTAACTCCGTTATTTGAAACAAGAGACGCTTGGCTAAAAGCCTTAAATGAGACTGAAACTCTTTTTGAAGAAGTATCAAAGTTCAAAGGTCATTTAACAAAAAATGGCGAAACGACATATGCCTGTTTAAGTGCTTTTGAAAAAGCTTATCAAAATGCAGTAAAAATTGGCACCTATGCTAACTTGAAACAATCTGAAGATGCAACAGATCCTCAGAATCAAGAAGACAGTATGAAATACGTTGCATTTGCAACCAAAACGGCTTCAACGGTTTCATTTATGTCTTCTGAAATAACAGCACTAGAACAAAATGATTACGACCGTCTTTTCACAGAAGAACCAAAGCTTGCCGAATTTAAAAACTATCTGGATGACGTTTACTCAGTGAAAGCACACATGCTTTCACCAGAAACAGAACTTGCACTCTCTTCTTTAGGCGAAGCGTTCGATGCACCTTATCGAATCTATAATACAAGTAAAGCTGCAGACATGACTTTTGAAGATTTTGAAATAGGCGGAGAAAATCATCCAAACTCATTTGGTTTATATGAAACGAAATATGAATTTTCAACCGATACTGAAATGAGACGTACGGCATACGCATCGTTTACGAAATCATTAAAGGCTTATAACAACACCTTTGCATCGGTCTATTCAACTGAAGTCAAAAAACAAGTTGCCATGAGTCGTTTGAGAGGATACGGTTCTGTTACTGAGATGCTACTCGAACCACACAAGGTAACTCCTGAAATGTATAACAAGCAAATCGATACCATCTATACCAAACTGGCACCACACATGCGTAAACTCGCTCAAATTAGAAAAGAACAACTTGGGCTTGATGAGATCAGGTTTTGCGATTTAAAAGCACCCCTTGATGCGAGCTTTAATCCACCAGCAAATATCGAGAGTATAAAAAATGTGATTATCGAAGCGCTTGCGATCCTTGGTGATGATTATAAACACAGTATGGAACGAGCATTTAACGAACGTTGGATTGATTATGCTGATAATGTTGGCAAATCCACAGGTGCATTTTGTGCATCGCCATATGGCGTTCACTCCTATATCCTAATCAGTTATCAAGAATCTATGCGTTCTGCATTTACGCTTGCCCATGAGCTTGGACACGCTGGACACTTTACTCTTGCAAACAAAACACAAAGAATATTTGATACACGTCCATCAACCTATTTCATAGAAGCACCTTCTACTATGAACGAAATTCTCCTTGCAAACCATTTGATGAAAACAGATGATTCTAAAGAAATGAAACGTTGGGTCATCCTTCAAATGATGGGCACATACTATCATAACTTCGTAACGCATTTGCTTGAAGCAGAATTCCAAAGACGCGTCTACGCACAGGCTGAAAACGGCGGGCCACTTACTGCTAAATGGTTTAATGAAACAAAACTCGATGTGATAAAAACCTTCTGGGGCGATACTGTCGTCATAGATGATGCTGCTGGAATGACTTGGATGAGACAGCCACATTACTATATGGGTTTATATCCCTACACTTATTCAGCAGGTTTAACGATATCTACAGCGGTTTCAAAGCAAATTATGTCTGAAGGCCAACCAGCAGTCGACAGATGGTTATCTGTTTTAGCTGCAGGTGGAACAAAACGTCCACTGGATCTCGCTCTCATGGCTGGTATCGATATGTCAACGACTGCACCTGTAGAATCGGCAGTTGCTTATGTTGGTGAGCTTATTGACGAGTTAGAGAGACTTTATCAATAATTGAAATCAGATGTATGGTAATGTAACTCATCTACAAATTAAGAAGGACTCTACCTATCAACTAGGTTAGAGTCCTTTTCAGATTCTTTATACGATGAACCGTTTGCTTTCTCTATGCAATTAATAAATGCCGCTTAAACATCTCCTTACGCAAGCTCAGATAAAGCTTTATTTTACCCGCTTAAAATATTACTTCTTATAATAGAAAAACGTCTTGTTTGACTCAAAGTTATATCTTTGTGGTTGAATAATTTGCTCTGTACTACCAACAAAGAAGTAACTGTCTGAAGATAATGAGCCGTAGAATTTCTTATACATCTCATCTTTCGCTTCTTCGGTGAAATAAATCATAACATTTCGGCAGACAATCAAATCGAAGCCCTTTGGATATTCATCTAAAAGTAAATTCATTTTTTTGAATTCTACACAAGCCTTGATTTCATCCTTTATTTTAAAACTTTTGCCTATAGGCTCAAAGTATTTTTTTACATATGCTTCAGGTACATTTTTGATACTTTTGTCACTATAAATCCCTACTTTTGCTTTGTTAAGCGCTTCAGTATCAAAATCTACAGCTAATATCTTGATGTCCTTTAGCGGTAAAAACTCGCTTAAGCACATGACTAAAGAATAAGGCTCTTCACCCGTTGAACATGCTGCTGACCATATTTTGGGATGCTTTGTTTTTTTTAGAATCGTTGGAAATATATCTTCTCTAAGAACATCCCATTGAGTAGGATTACGATAAAACTCAGATACATTAATGGTTAAATAATTGATAAACTCATCAAAAGCATCTTTGTTTGTATCGATTAATTTGAAATAAGATTCAAAATCCTTTAAGCCATGACGCGTAATCAAAGATTCGATACGTCGCTTCATTTGTCTTTCTTTGTATAATGAAAGATCTAACTTAGTCTTACTGAATACTTTTTCTTTAAACTTCTCATAGCCTTCCATAAAAACCCCCATAGTGTGATTCAACTTAAAAAGTATATACCCAATTTTAGGTTTTAAAAAAGCCGATTATTCATCGGCTTTTAAATTTCTTTTCTTTTTCGTATTATTCAGCGTCTACTGCTTCAGAACCTTCTTCTTCATTTGGCTCATTAACAGCTTTCATAGAAAGTTTAACTTTCTTTTCTTCTGCAACGTACTCAAGAATTTTTACTTCAACTGTTTGGTTCACTTTTAAAACATCAGCAGGCTTTTCAACATGCTCTTTAGCGATGTGTGATACGTGAACTAAACCTTCGATGCCTGGCTCAAGCTCAACAAACGCACCAAAATCAGTTAAGTTAACCACTTTACCGTCGTAAACGCCACCAACTTCATATCTGTCAGCAAATGTTTCCCATGGCTCTGGGGATAATTGTTTGATTGAAAGTGAAATTTTGTTCTCATCTTTGTTTGCATCGATGACTTTAACGTCAACCGTTTGACCAACTCTTACGAACTCGTTAACTGGTTTAATTCTTCCCCAGCTCATTTCAGTAACGTGAACTAAACCGTCCATACCACCGATATCAACGAATGCGCCGAAGTTCGTAATACGCTTAACTTCGCCTTTAACGACTTGACCAACTTCAATAGTTGACCAGAACGCTTCTCTAGCAGCTTGTTTTTCAAGAACTGCAAATTCTTTATGAGAGAATACTGCTCTTTTCTTTTGTTTGTTGATCTCGATTACTTTTACCTTTAACTCTTGACCAATATATGGTTTTAAGTTTTTAACAAATCTGTCAGAAAGCTGTGAAGCTGGAACAAAACCTCTAATCTCTTTGTAGAAAGCAATTAATCCGCCGTTGACAGATTCCGTTACTCTCACAAGAATTGGTTGGTCTTTTTCGTGAATTGCTTCTAATTCTTCCCAATCTTTGTCTACGTTTACTTTTCTTAATGAAAGTAAAACGTTTCCTTCACCATTATCATGGTTGACGATATAAACATCTAGTTCATCGCCTTCTTTGAAATTCGCTTTCAAATCGAAGTTAGCATCTGCTGACACTTCATTTCTTGGGATTACGCCGTCAGATTTATAGCCAATGTTAACTATGATAACATCAGCATTAACTTGAATTATGCTTCCTTTAACAATTGACCCTTTTCTTGGAATTTTCAATGATTCTTCGATTTGCTCCATCATTTCAGCCATTGAATTGTGATTATCCATTAAAAAAATACCTCGCCTTCGTTTTCTATTTTAAGAATGACCGACTGGATTATCCAATCAGGCGTAGACGCTCCGGCTGTAATACCAATGCTTCGTGTACCTTTCAACGCTTCGCCGTTTAAATCATCCTTAGTTTCAATATGAATTGTTTTGGTTTGCAAAGCACATAGCTCCGCTAATTTAATCGTATTTGAACTGTGTTTACCGCCTACGACGATCATAAGATCAACTTCGGAGGCTAGTGCTATTACCGCTTGTTGTCTTTGCTCTGTAGCGAGACAAATGGTGTTAATAATGACACAGTCCT
>DJWQ01000100.1 GCA_002441045.1 Firmicutes bacterium UBA6226
GTCACATACAAATCTATACTAGACAGAGTCGAAACTTATTACGCTCAATTAGCCAGCAGAGTGCCATGGCTTCAAACCGGTACAGGTAGAAAACTCTACGAAGAACGCTTGGCAATCTACACTAACTTTATAGTCGCTTATCGCTATGAGCTTGGCATAGAAAGGAGCGAAACATGATGGGAACTCTGGGCATCATCGCCTTTTTACTAATCGCATTTGGCGTTAGATCTTATGTAAGTAATGAAGTGCTTTCCAAAAGACCGTCTCGTCTTGATCAGTTTTATTTTGGCGCATTAATTACTTTTATTGTTATTTGGTTATTTTCGAATAGTCCATTTTATAGTCTACTCGACTATAATCGATACATACCGTTTAAAGAGTTTGTTTCGCAAATTAAACTACAAGAATTCTTATCCTATGTTTATCGTGATGGTAATTTTGTTCAAAACCAATATAAAATTGGTGAAATCTTTATTACCTTATTGCGCATTTTAGGAACATTACTGCCCATATCACTTTCATTTGTACTACTATCGGTTAAGACCTACAAAAGACGGTTCATATATGGTGGCTTAATCTTGATTTTGTTAGTTTTTACTTATTCAGATTACCCGCTAGGCACACTGATCGTACTTTATCTTTTCTCGCTTTACATATCATTTTGTTTTAAGTGGCTGGTGAGCCGCAATTCAAATCATCATGATGAAACGACTGATCCAACGCATTCAAAAACATCTCATATCGCTAACGTTCTAAAAGTCATTCCTCTCGTTGCAGTGTGTTGTTTAGGACTTTACATCAGTTGGCCTACATTTAGTAGCCAATTTGACGTCAACTATGCGAGCCACAACTCAAATGAAATGGAGACAAGAGAACTCGAAACTGCTGATAAAAAGCTTGTAATTCCCTCTAAGCATTTCTCTATGACTTATACAGAAGGTATCGTAAAAAGCGATGGAGAAGAGCTTGAGTTAAATTTTTTTGTTGATACAGCCCCTAGAGTTGACTTCCCATACACTTTTCAGGAGAGAAGTATTAATTTTACAGCAAAAATTAACGGTGAGCGACGCGGCTATAGTGGTAATTATTATATGGCTGATTCGTATTCAACCAATAATAACACCCCCTCAGAAAATGAGGATATTTTGAAAGGCGTTCTTTCGCTTCGTTTTTACAATTACGATGTATCAAAAGGAAAACCACTTCCGATAGAAAACTTTGAACTTCTCGGGATTGATTCAATTACGTTTAGCGTCAATGATTCAAATCTACTCAATCAGTTTAGGGTAATAGATGCCAATTGGACTGAGGATGAAGCTGGCTATCCCAACTACGAAGTGACCTATCGTATCCCAAAATTTAGTGAATACGATCTCAACTGGTACATTTTTAATGAAGGCTACCCAACAGAAGCATTTTATTCAAAAATGTCCTATAAGATGACCAATCGTTATAGCATGGAAGAACAGAGAATATTTCCTCACGCCAATAAAGCCATTCTCATCTCTGAAAACAATGAAGAAGAAGTGTATCGTGTCAATTACTATTATTACGATCAATACCAAGGCATTCTTACTGAGAATGACATAAAAAGTATGACGATCAAGCCTATGCATGTTTTTTATACACTTTGGTCAGAAACAGCCTATTTTGAGGAGCCACTCCATATAAATTTTACTGAATAAGTCTTGACGCTTTTACAAATTTTGTGTTACCATCTAAAAGAATTATAAAAAAGATTGGAGTTGAAAAGATGAATCATACTTCTTGCTAAGCAATTAAATAGGTGTCAAGAATCGGTTTTATACCGTTTTTTTGTCATACGCTGCAAGAGGTTCGTTATCATCCGCTCAACTTATAGATTTATGCATGAAGTCCCCTTTCCCAAGGTGGATTTGTTTTGCTAAGTGTTTATTAGGATGCGAGGTTTCTTGCATCCTATTTTATTGCAAAAAATCAAACACATTTACACACTGCAAATCAAATAGGAGGACCACTATGTCACAAATAAAAGTCACGAATTTAAATTTTGCCTATGAAGGCAGCTACGACAAAATCTTTGAAAATGTATCCTTTCAGATGGATACCGACTGGAAGCTTGGCTTTACAGGTAGAAATGGGAGAGGTAAAACCACATTTCTTAAATTACTGTTAGGCGAAATGTCTTATACCGGTCAAATCAACGCTTCTGTTCATTTTGATTACTTCCCTTACGAGGTAAAGGATCAATCTTTGATCACGAGAGAACTTTTAAAACAGATCGATCCTGATTTAGAAGAATGGGCACTCATTCGTGAATTTAGCTACATCGGTCTGGACGAATCTTTGCTTGATCGTCCTTTCGAGACATTAAGTCAAGGGGAACAGTCAAAAGCACTTCTTTCAGTGCTGTTTCTAAAATCCAATAATTTTCTCTTAATCGATGAACCGACTAACCATCTCGATGTCGATGCCAGAGTTACGGTTGCTGCTTATCTCAAACGAAAAAAAGGGTTTATCATCGTCTCACATGATCGTTTGTTTTTAGATGAAATCATCGACCATATTTTATCAATTAACAAAACAAATATTGAAATTCAAAAAGGCAACTTCTCTACTTGGTTGCAAAACAAAGCCTATCAAGATCAGTTTGAAGTGGCTGAGAATGAAAAGCTATTAAAGGATATCAAGCGGTTGGGCGATGCCGCTAAACGTACTGCTGGTTGGTCGGATCAAACTGAAAAGGGTAAGTTTGGTTCTGACGTTCCAGACCGCGGTTTTGTCGGACACAAAGCGGCGAAAATGATGAAGCGTGCGAAGGTAATCGAAAAGAGAAGAGATAAAGCTCTAGAAGATAAGAAAAAACTACTTAAAAATCTCGAAGTTGCTGAACCGTTAGAGTTGATACAAGAATTGCCAATTTCACAACCTTATGTCACGTTTGATATAGAAGCTCTAGCGTATGATGAAAACATTGTGCTTGAAGATCTCAGCTTTCAGATAGAGGCTTCACAACGCTATGCTATAACAGGTAGAAACGGCTCTGGCAAATCAACGCTTCTAAAAGCAGTATTAAAACAGTATGAGCCATCACTTTTAGATGAAGATGTTTCAAATTTGATGACTAGCGGACGAATTAAAATTGCAAGGGACTTAATTATCTCTTATGTATCACAAGATACGTCCTTTCTTGAAGGTAGCTTTAAAGCCTATGCCGAGGCAAACAAAATTGAGCAGCATCTTCTTCGCGCCATGTTAACAAAGCTGGATTTCTCTTCTGTTTTGTTCGATAAGGAGTTACAACAACTCAGTGAGGGTCAAAAGAAAAAGGTGTTACTTGCAGCTAGTATCTGCCAAAGAGCGCATCTCTACATTTGGGACGAACCTTTAAACTTTGTCGACCTACTTTCACGTGTTCAGTTAGAAGATATGATTCTTAATTATGAACCTACAATGCTTTTTATCGAGCATGATCCTCATTTTGTGGAGCGCATCGCAACACATATCATCGAACTCGACTAATTAGAGCTAAATTGGGTATCATCAGAGAGTAACATTATCCACTTGATTGCGGATAAGACATCATGATTTTAACACGATCAAGTAGAATATGTTTTCACTTAATCACATCCCCCATCAATGGAGGCAATTATGCTCAAAAACACACTCGACAAACTCACAAAACATGGCATTGGCCCACGCAGTATTAAGACCGGTATCGCAGTTATGATTACCCTTTTTGTCGCAGACCGCTTTCAGCTGACCAACCCATTTTTTGCAGCCATCGCTGCAGTTTTCGCTATGGAGTCAACGATGACCGCTACTCTTTCTGTGATTCGAGATCGCCTATTAGGGACCGTTCTTGGCGCACTGATTGCTCTGACATTTTCACTTCTACTTCCCATGAATCCATTTACTATCGGTCTGGGAATTGTCATCGTTATTTATGTCTGTAACTTATTTAAGTGGCAAGGTACGATTAAAATAGCGATCATCGTTTTTTTAGCGATAGGACTTGGGACATCCAGTGGCAACCAAGTGTCTTATGCTTTTTATCGTACACTTGATACATTCATCGGTTTGATCATTAGTGGACTCATCAATTACTTTGTATTTCCAATGGATAAAGTCAGTACAACAGAGTAAGGCCATCAGTCCTTTTGCATACGCCTAACGAAATGTGAGAATTTTCAGAATTAACTTTTAAATGTTAAATAAATTTAAAAGTGTTGACAGCATATATCAGATTGTCTATAATCCATTTCATAGCAATTACAATTTAACTCTTATCCAGAGCGGCGGAGGGACTGGCCCGATGATGCCCGGCAACCAACCATTCATAAGGTAGTGGTGCTAATTCCTGGGAGAAATCCACAGATGAGAGAGTGCAAATGTTTATCATGGCCTCTTTTCTTGTGTGAAAAGAGGCTTTTTAGTTGCAGTTTTCGCGAAAATTTTATATGAGCTCATATCCAGAGAGGTGGAGGGAACGGCCCGATGAAACCCAGCAACCAGTCTTATGACATGGTGCTAATTCCGTCAGAGTAACTGGAAGATGTGAGAGGATGTTTCTTTAAGCTCCTTTTGCATGTTCTATGCAGAAGGAGTTTTTTAATGATTCAAATCTCAGAGTTAACAAAAGTATATTCAAAAAATGGTCAAATCGTTAAAGCGCTTGACGGTATTGACCTAGAAATTGAAAAAGGTGACATTTACGGAATCATCGGTTTAAGTGGTGCAGGTAAATCATCTCTGATTAGATGTATCAATCGCATAGAGGAACCTTCTTCAGGACGCGTTGTAATTTCAGGTGTTGATATTACTGCTCTTTCTGAAAAAGAACTTAGAAAATCAAGACAAAATATCGGTATGATCTTTCAGAATTTCAACCTTTTAAGTAGTAAAACCGTTTATGATAACATCGCTTTTCCATTAAGACTTCAAAAATACAGCGAAGCTGTCATTAAAGAAAAAGTTACCTCTTTACTTGAAAAGGTTGAACTAACAGACAAAGCCAATGTTTATCCAAGTAATCTAAGTGGGGGTCAAAAGCAAAGAGTCGGCATTGCAAGAGCACTGGCTACTGAACCAGAAATCCTTTTATGTGACGAAGCCACCTCAGCACTTGATCCAAAGACCACCAAGCAGATACTGTCATTATTAAAAGCGCTCTGCTATGAGCTTGGCATTACATTGGTGGTCATCACGCATGAGATGGAAGTCATTAAAGCGATTTGCAATAAAGTCGCAATTCTTGAGGCAGGCAAAATAATCGAAAAAGGCGTTACTGCAGAACTCTTTTCGACCGTACCAACACCTCAAACACGACATTTTTTAGGCGAGCTTGAAGCACCAGAATTTTTATCTCAAAAGGGAACCAGACTCCACCTAACCTTTTCAAATGGCAGTGCAAACGCACCAATCATATCAGGATTCATTAGACAATTTCCATATGATGTTAACATCTTGTCTGGAAATATTGAATCCATACAGAGACAGGTGGTTGGAAAATTATTAATCGAAGTTCTAACACCCTCTGAAGATGAAATGGCTCGCATTATCGCTTATTTTGAAGAGCAACATGTTGTAGTGGAGGTGCTCTAATGACTCAGTTACTATTAAAAGCCAGTCTAGAAACACTCTACATGGTGTTTGTGGCAACTTCATTTACAATTTTATTTGGCTTACCGCTTGGCATCGTACTCGTGATTACTTCTAAAGGTCATATTTTAGAAAAGCCCTCGCTCAATCGCATCTTATCTTACATCGTTAACATGATGCGTTCGATGCCCTTTATCATATTGATGATTTTTATCATCCCATTTACGCGTTTGATCGTTGGAACCTCTATCGGAACCAATGCTGCCATCGTACCACTCGTGGTCGCTGCAATTCCCTTCTTTGCCAGAATCGTAGAAACTTCACTCTATGAAGTTGACGGTGGCGTCATAGAAGCAGCCACTGCTATGGGTGCAAACCAATGGGAAATCATTACGAAAGTAATGCTACCCGAGGCATTGCCTGCCCTCATTCTTGGTACGACGATTACCATCATCAACCTTATCGGCTATTCTGCTATGGCGGGTGCAGTCGGTGGTGGTGGTATCGGTGACCTCGCAATTCGCTATGGTTATCACCGCTTTCAAACAGACGTCATGATTGCAACGATCATTATATTGGTGGTCATAGTCCAAATCCTGCAATCACTAGGTAACTGGTTGGCAAATCGCCTACTGGTTCACAGAAGAAAATAGAAAATCATAAAAAGGTTAATCAAAATAATAAACCATAAAAATAAATAATCTAATTTGGAGGCATAATATGAAAAAAATAACGACTTTGGTTTTAACGATTGGTTTAATAGCAGCCCTTGTACTTACAGGCTGTGCGAAAAAAGAAGAAGCGACAAGCGTCCTTAAAATAGGTGCAACACCAGTACCTCACTCAGAAATTTTAGAACACATCAAGCCTGCACTTGAAGCAGAAGGCATTACACTCGAAATCGTTGAATTTACAGACTATGTGACTCCTAACCTCGCACTTAGCGAAGGTGAAATAGATGCAAACTTCTTCCAACACGTTCCTTACATGGACTCATTTGCAAAAGAACACAATATTGAGCTTGTTAACGCTGGTTCAGTTCACATCGAGCCGCTTGGCTTATATTCAAATGTTTTCAATTCTGTAGATACAATTGGTCAAGGTGCAACTATTGCGATCCCTAATGACCCAACGAATGAAGGCCGTGCACTTTTATTACTTCAAGCAAATGGCATAATTAAATTATCATCTGATGCAACATTAGAAGCAACAGAAGCTGACATCGTTGAAAATCCACTTGGACTTGTATTCAAGCCAATCGATGCAGCACAGCTTCCAAGAACTCTTGAAGATGTTGATGGTGCGGTTATTAACACCAACTACGCGCTTGAAGCAGGTTTAGTGCCAACTGAAGATGCAGTTGTGATCGAAGGTGCAGACTCACCATACGCTAATATCGTAACTGTAACGCCAGAGCATTTGAATGATGAAAAAATCCAAACGCTAATTAAAGTGTTACAATCGGATGATGTGAAAAGCTTCATCCAAGAGCAATACAAAGGAGCAGTTGTTCCTGCATTCTAAGACTTAATAAAAAAACCAGTATCGTGTTTTCACGTTACTGGTTTTCCTCATTTTTCTTTAAACTAAATTCCATTTCAGATGGATTATGGTTAAGCGGTTGCAGGATCGGCGTTTCACTGGGTTTTCCAAAATAGAATCCCTGAACCAAATCAATATCCTGTGATTTGATGTAGTTGTATTCCTCAACAGTTTCGATTCCTTCTGCAAGTATTTTTTGGTTTAACATTCTACCGTGCATGACAAGCTCTTTAAGAATCAATTGCTGATCAGGACTTTTATCAATCCCTCTGATGATACTCATATCAATTTTCATATAGTCTGGCTTTAAGTTAAGTAAGAATTCTACGTTTGAATAGCCACTACCTATATCATCAAGTGCGACAGAAAATCCTTTGTTTCTGTAGTAGTTTAGAATCCTATTTAAATGTTCATAATCTACTACTTTTTCAGACTCCACAACTTCAAATACCACTTGTCTTGGATCAATATGTTCATCCACTAGGGTTTGTAAGGTACTTTTAAGACAGAGTTCTGGCTGATAGATCGCAGTGGGTATAAAATTGATAAAGATCTTACTCTTTATATTCTGACTAGAAGCTGCTTTTATTGAAGCTTCTCTGCATATTCGGTCCAAATTAAATAGCAAATCTATCTCTTTTGCTTTGCTGAACAGCACCCCTGGCTGCATCAGTGAGCCATCAGGTAAAATACCTCTATTAAGCGCTTCATACCCATAGATCTCATTATTTCTGATATCGATAATAGGCTGAAAGAGTGTCTTTATCCTTTGATGCTTAATAATTTGAATCACCTGTTTGCCATTAATAATATCCTGCCACTCCTTTAAGGATTTAAAATTCTTTAAGTCACTAAATGTGATTTCATTTTTATTTTTGAGTGGGAGTAGCTTTACATCTTTCATCTCTACAGAGTTAAAATAATTAAGGATGTACTTACCAAAGAACTCATCAACAGAAGAAGTATATATCAAATACCCATCATCAAAGTGTTTATATGTAATAAGCGTATTTGTTAGCCAATTTTCAAATGTTACTCGGCGGTGGTTTGTCGGCAACATAATAAAAATACTTTCAAAAGCATCATTAATTTCGGGAACTATATCACATTTTCCACAGCCCATAGGCTTACTCCAATCCTTATAATTAGTTTCATCTTATCATGCTATTCCATTTTTTCAAACGTTTTTTAAATAAAAATCTTCAGACATCGAGTCCTCAGATTTTACATCAATTTCTTTGCTGCTAAATAAAAAAGACTCTAACCTTTTCAAGATTAAAGTCTTAATTAACATCTCATTATATCACATTTTAGCGTTCATCATCATGCGTTCTTCGTTTGATATACGCGATAAGCTCTATCGTTCCCGCTCCGATAAAAAACAAGCCAATAAAAGGAAAGAATACCCCCATTGGGCCCAAACTTCCCACCTTGGCAACAAATTTAGTTACCATGATCACCCAGAGGATGCCAAACAGTATAATAGTAGAAAAACCGATAATTGGTAAGATACCAATTTTAATTTCCTCTTTAACGGATTTCATAAGACCTCCATTACAGATATGTTTTTGATACTATTAGTTTAGCCTTCTTTTCTATAAACCGTCTTTGATTTTCATTAGAAAAGCATTAGAATCTTGAAAATCTAGCTCCAAATTGCGCACATTGACCTAAATCGTCCTCGGATGGTGTCTCATTGATGATTAAGCCTTCCTCAAAGAGTAAAGCGCCCGTTTCATTTGTACGACTTTGCCAGTCTCTCATCCACTCGCCATCACCCCATCCATATGAACCGAAGAGCGCAACTTTTTTCCCACTAAGTCCTTTTTCTAGTTCAGTGAAAAATGGATCAAACGCCATTTCTTCAAGAACTTCTGCACCCATTGAAGGGCATCCCAATACTAAGCGATCAAAACCAAGAGCTTGTTCAGCTGTTATTTCAGATACATTATAAAGTGTAACTTCACTGTTTTCACTCTTTAAACCTTCCGTAATCGCTCTTGCCATTGCTTCAGTATTACCTGTACCGCTCCAATAAATGACTGCTGTTTTTCCCATTTTATCCTCCTATTTTTAAGATGCTAACGTCAATATTTCTGCTACTGTAAAGCCCGAATTTACCTTTGCGCACATTTCATCTCTCGCCTTGCTAAACGAATCAAAGAGACATTTCGCTTCACTTTCGTCTCCATAAACTTTCCAATAACCACATAGCTTACAATTTTGACCATTGTTCTTAATGAACCCCAATACATCGATTAATGGATAGCCCAAAAACAACCCGACTTCATGCGGGAACTCTTTCAACTCAATAATTCTTTTTTTAAGATGTCCAATTATGGTATCTAAAGCGCTGTACATTGGATATCCTTGTACCATAAGGTAGCCCCATATTTCTGGTGAATGTAAATGTTGCCACAGCTTATCGCGATGGTATACCAAGGTTAAATCTTTACAATTACAGTGCCACAGTAAAGTCATATCAATTGCGTTATCCTCTAGAGCTTTTTTTGTAGTAGCAACCACTTCAAAAGGTTTATGAGAGATTAAGTTTGCAGGCTTAAGGCCAACTAACGTTGGGGCACAATGAAATGCTAATATTTGATCGAGACTCAATAGCTTACTCCTTTATTGAAAATAGTTATCAATTGTTCGCTTTAATGATAATTATTATCATTTGTTTTGTCAAGCCAAAGAATCACTATTTTTTAATTATTAAAATTTATTCATTGAAAAACAGAGTATATAAGGGCATTCTCATGTTTTAAACAAAAAATCCTATGGCTAGGCTGTAGAATCGTCTACAGTAGCACATAGGATTTTACTTTAGTATCTTTTAAATTTTTATTTCAAATCATTTCTTATCAAAGTTTAACAAGGCTTTTTATTGTCCTTCAACTTCTCTTTCAATAAGATGCGCAATTATCTCAGCTGCTTCCGCTCTTGATAATGGATCCTTTGGATTGATTTTATTATGTGCATCTAATTCTACTAAGCCGTAGCTTAAAGCTCTTTGTATTGTTCCGCTATATTCTGGTGTAATACTATCTTCATCTGCGATCTCGACAGGTATTAATTTGACCATTGGTAAATTGTACTCTTGCTCATAGGTCGTTACCAATACGTTAATAAAATCTTCTCTTGTCCAATTCTCCAGTGGTAACAAATTCGCATCTAGTATCACGCCGTTGACACTTGCAGTAATAAAGCCATTTGCATACCAAGCAGCGTCATCTGCATTTTTAAAGTAGTCGGTTGCTTTAGGTTCTTTGATAAATCTGACAGTATCTAGATTTAAATCAAATGTGTTGACGAGAAGTAAGATCCCTTCTGCATGATTGAGCAGTTTATTTGGTTCAAATGTCGTTTCACTTGTTCCATGTATAATGCCTCTATCAAACAGCATCTCAATCGCTGCTTTCTGTGGTGTTTCGTTGATATCTACAAATTTCGTGGTCGCATAGGTCGGCAGTGAAAGTGCAGAAATGCCAACTAGGATTGCGAGTCCGGTTGCTAATAATGACCTTTTCATGATGTCACCTCACTTTTAAAGTTTTATACTTATTTAGACGTAACACTTACAAAAAAGTTCCTTAATTGTTCCTGCTATTAATGAATCAATTAATAGAATAACACAATTTATAAATCAAAAATGGAAAGCTGATGTTGTTTTCTTTGCCACTTATAAGCTTCAGTGATTTCAGTCATTTTGCTATAAAGTCCATATTCTTTTATAAGCTTTTTAAAGGTATTTGCCAATTGCTTTGCATTGGGTGACTCACAGTAATAACGGTTACCAAAGGTTTGTTGATATTTTAAAGTTAGATTAGGATCTAGCCGATTTAACGCCTGATAGAGATACTCTCGATTCCCCTCCCTCAAAGTCACACCAAATGCAGGATAAATAAACTTTGCACCTTTTTCTGCTGCAGTGGTTACAATTTGTGAAATGTTCTCTTCAGTATCATTGATAAATGGTAAAATTGGCATCAGTAATACACCTGTGAATACACCTGCCTCTGATAAGACTTTTATCGCATCAAATCGTTCTCGAGTCGAACTAACGTTAGGCTCAATGATTCGACAAAGTGTTTCATCAAAGGTTGTAATGGTCATCTTAACGATGACAGGTGCAAGTTGACTTATGTCAGATAACAAATCTACATCTCTGGCAACTAGTGCGCTTTTTGTCGCTATAGCAACACCAAAATGATTATCTCTTATGATTTCAAGTGCACCTTTGGTCAGTTGTTCAGATACTTCAAATCGATTATAAGGATCACTCATAGCACCCGTTCCAATTACGCCAGTACTTCTCTTACCAGCGAGCTCCCGTTTAAGCTTTTCAAGTGCGTCTTTTTTACCTCTTACCCGATCAAATTCCTCAAGATGATAGCAAGTACTTCTACTGTCACAGTAAATGCAGCCATGGTGACATCCACGGTAAAGATTCATATTAAAATCCGTACCAAACCACTGATCATTTTTCGTTTTTGATACGATTTGTTTCGCTTCGATCCAATCCATTTTTCGCCTCATTCATATAAGCTTTAAAAAAATCAACGATTCTCTTATAAGATACCATAGCACCCCGATCAGCTAAATATCCCATCAACTTTTCGTCTGAAATGTGATACCCAACATCGTGCTTTTCTCTGTCTTTAACATAAACTATGGGCAGTGAATTTTGTTTAAAAATCTCATGATAACACTTTTGCATTTCCCCTATCAAAGCTTGATTGGTCAAAGTTTCTTTTCCCGATAAATTGAAAATCTC
>DJWQ01000156.1 GCA_002441045.1 Firmicutes bacterium UBA6226
ATGATGGAGGCAATATGACCATAACGGTAAAGTTATTTGCAACTCTACGTGAAAATAGAGAAAAAATATTTCCGCTTGAACTTGGTGCAAATGCGACACCAATGGATGTTTGTAGTATTTTAGATATACCGATCGACACCGTTGCTATCATCATGGTCAACGGTAGAAGCGTTCAGAACGATACACCGCTAAATGACAGTGATGTCCTCGCATTATTTCCACCTGTTGGTGGTGGTTGATGTTGACGTTACAAACTGCTTTAATAAGCTCTATTGTGGTCTACTTTTCCCATAGCGGAAGGGAATGGCCACTTTTTTATTGAAAAAGGCGATGATTGGACCCATAAAAAAGGCAGTTACCACTGTTCCGATGCCCACGGTTGCCCCTAACACAAATCCTGTAATCGTACAGATGAGATCGGTTCCAATTCTACAGTACTGAAATTTCGCAATTTTCTTTTCTGCCATTAGAAGAGCGACTGCGTCGTACGTAGAAACACCAAGATTACCAGTAAAATAGAGTGCAGATCCAAAGCTGATCAGTAGGATGCCGATCCCAAGGGCGATGCTTCTAAGTATAAAAGAAGGATCGGGTATCAACGTTATCCATAGCCACGAGGAGAATTCAACCACATAGCCCAATAAGAAGATGTTGATCATGGTACCTAGCCCAATTTTAGTTTTATCCATAAAGAATATTGCCACGAGCATAATGAGGTTAACAATGGTATAAAAAGTGCCATATCCAAGTGTCGTATGCGTCCAAACACCGTGTGCAAACACTTGAAAGGGATCCATGCCAAACATAGAAAAGTTAAAAATTCCCACGCTAAATCCCGAGATGAGAACACCTATGACGGTCATCAAAATCCTTCTTTGTTTTTCATTCATAAAGACTCCTTATTCGTTATAATCGCTTTGTTTTGATGAATCTCAATTTTAATGCATATGTTGCTATCTATAAAGCTTTCATTCTTAATCACCATTTATTCTTAAATTAGAATGACAAAATACAATAGACCGCTTGGGTAACTGAACTATTATCTCTGGATTCTAGATTTGATTTCATTATAGTGGATTTACCGTGGTTTGTTAAGAGCAGGTTTACAAGCCTACTGCGATATGCTATATTTTCAATAATATATTTAGAATTGATTTGCAAAATGCGTAGATCAAGTCCAAGATTAGCATATAAGTTAAAACATAGCGTGTATCCTCTACATAATTGAAGATTGTGAGGCATTTATGATTGCGTTCAAAGGAAAACTAATTGTATCTTGTCAAGCATTGCCTGATGAACCGCTACATTCGCCCTTTATCATGGGTCGAATGGCACTGGCTGCTTATCAAGGTGGTGCAGCAGGAATTAGAGCCAATACAATTGTTGATATAAAGGCTATCAAAAATACAGTGAAATTACCCATTATTGGGATTATTAAAAAGGATTATCCGGGTTCTCAGGTCTATATCACGCCCACCCTCAAAGAAGTTGGTGAATTAGTGGATGAAGGTGTGGATATTATCGCGATGGATGCTACTCTTTCCACAAGACCTAATCAGCAGTCATTACATGATTTTTTCACTGAGGTCAAAGCAAAGTATCCCAATCAGAAGTTTATGGCGGATTGTTCGACAGTTGAAGAGGCTCTTGAAGCTGAACGACTTGGATTTGACTATGTAAGTACAACTCTTCTAGGTTATACATTGCATACTAAGGGTGAAAGAGTTGAAGACAACGACTTTGAGTTTATAAGAGCACTTGTTAAGCAACTCAAAATTCCTGTTATAGCAGAGGGCAATATCGACACACCAGTGAAAGCAAGGCGTGTTTTAGAACTTGGCTGTTACAGCGTAGTAGTGGGTGCTGCGATAACGAGACCACAGCTCATCACGCAGAAGTTCGTACGTGAAATAATAAAAGATTAAGTAAGGTTATAATATTGATATAAGCCTGTAGAAATGTTTAATTTATTAGCGTTTCAACAGGCTTATATTATTTAATATGAGTAAAACGCTCCACGTTGAAAACATCTTTAATGAGTTAAGAGATAGAATTTGACTAAAAGTGGACAATCGTAGACAGCGAAGGACAAAAAAGTACAAATAAGGTATTGACATGTACAAAATAGGGTGTTATTGTATAGATAAGATCACGAACAAAGTTTAATGGAGGTGTACGATGGCGATAGAGTTTTTAACCATAGATCAAGTATCAGACAAATTGGGCATTCATCCGAAGACGGTAAGACGGTATATCAACAGTGGTAAAATATCAGCGCAAAAGATTGGTGGTGCATGGCGAATCAATCCTGAATCTTTAGATGTATACTTGGATTCATGTGAGAGTGGACATGGAAAAAATCACATTAGTAAGGATGATTTTTGTATCTTTATGGATAGCGAGTACTTTGATTCAGAAGATTCCTTACAAGTTTGTTCCATTGTTGATTGCTATGTTTCAAATGAGAATGTAAAAGAATTATTAAAAGAAGTAATGAGTGTAGTTGCAGAGCATAGCTTGGATAATAAGAAAAGTAGATTTAACTATGTTTACGATGAAGTGGATAGTAAAATCAGGCTTGTATTTTGGGGAACACCCTCTTTTATGTACTCAATTATGAGTATCGTTAAAGAGTACGAATGATTTGGAGGTAATGATGAAATCAAATAGTGAAACTTTAAAAATTGAAGGAATGACATGTGCATCTTGTGCACTTGCAATTGAAAGAAGTGTTGGAAAAATTGAAGGCGTTTCGAAGGTAAACGTTAACTTTGCAACAGAAAAACTCGACGTGGAATACGACGACTCTGTAAGTGTTGAAGATGTAGAACAAGCAGTCGTGAAAGCGGGTTATTCCGTAAGTAAGCAGAAAGAATTAAGTGAGATAACAATTCCAATTATGGGCATGACGTGTGCATCTTGTGCTGCAAATATTGAAAAGGCAATAAAAAAGCTGAATGGAATTGAGAAAGCTGGCGTAAATCTATCTACAGAAAAGGCGACAGTTGTTTATAATTCAAACCTTGTAAGAATATCTGAAATAAAACAGGCTATAAAAAAGGCAGGCTATGAGCCGCAAGAGATCGAAATAACTTCTTCTTCAGATGAAGAAAAGACCAGACAAGAAAAAGCTATGAAAACACTTTGGAAGAAGTTTATTGTATCTGCAATATTTGCGTTACCACTTTTAGTGATCGCGATGGGTCATATGTTGGGCTTACATTTACCTATGATCATTGACCCTAAGATGAATCCTTTAAATTTTGCTTTAATCCAGCTGTTTCTCGTGATTCCTTCGGTAGTGGTGGGTTATAAGTTTTATACTATCGGGTTTAGCGCTTTGATTAGACGTACTCCGAATATGGACTCTTTAATAGCTATTGGAACTGCCTCTGCTGTATTGTACGGATTATATGCTACAGTTATGATAGCACAAGGAGAAGTATCTTATGCGAAAGATCTCTATTTTGAAACGGCAGGAGTAATTATAACTTTGATCCTGTTAGGTAAATATTTAGAATCTGTTACTAAAGGTAAAACTTCTGAAGCGATAAAAAAATTAATGGGGTTGGCACCTAAAACTGCAATTGTCATTCAAAATGGTGAAGAAGTAGTTTTACCTGTTGATGAAGTTGAGGTTGGAGACGTTATCGTCGTAAAACCGGGAGAGAAAATACCCGTTGATGGGATTATTGTAAAAGGATCGTCATCAGTCGACGAATCTATGTTAACAGGTGAAAGCTTACCTGTTGAAAAATCAGTTGGTTCAAATGTAGTTGGCGCAAGTATCAATAAAAATGGTTTGATTCATTTTAAAGCTACTAAAGTTGGGAAAGACACAGCACTCGCACAAATCGTTAAACTTGTCGAAGATGCACAGGGATCAAAAGCACCGATAGCGAGGCTGGCAGATGTGATTTCGAGTTACTTTGTTCCTATAGTAATTATCATTGCAATCATAGCAGGATTGGCTTGGTTGATATCAGGACAATCAGCGGTATTCTCACTTACAATTTTTATAGCAGTTTTAGTAATCGCATGTCCTTGTGCACTTGGTTTAGCAACGCCAACGGCTATAATGGTTGGTACTGGTAAAGGCGCAGAGTATGGTGTTTTGATCAAAGGAGGCGCCCCTTTAGAGACAGCACATAAAATCGATATGATTGTTTTTGATAAGACTGGAACGATAACAGAGGGAAAACCTGTAGTTACAGATATAATTACACAAGGTAACTATAGTGAAGATGAGCTTTTACGTTTAGCTGCTTCAGCTGAAAAAGGTTCAGAGCATCCACTAGGAGAAGCAATTGTAATAAAGGCAGAAGAAAAAAATCTCGTTTTAACTGAAATAACAAATTTTGTAGCAATTCCTGGACATGGGATCGAGGTAGATGTTATTAGCAAGCATCTGATGCTAGGCAATAAGAAATTGCTCTCAGATAAAGGGATAGAAAACATACTCGAGGAAAAGTCTGATTTACTGGCAAACGATGGTAAAACCCCTATGTATGTTGTGATCGACAATAAGTTAGAGGGTATCATAGCGGTTGCGGATACCACCAAAAAAAGCAGTTATGCTGCAATTAAAGCATTACACGAATTAGGGATAAATGTCGCAATGATTACTGGTGATAATAAAAGAACTGCTAATGCAATCGCTAGAGAAGTAGGAATAGACTTAGTTCTTGCTGAGGTTTTACCTGAAGATAAGGCCAATGAAGTTCTTAAACTTCAAAAGCAAAATAAGATTGTAGCTATGGTTGGCGATGGAATAAATGATGCTCCTGCATTGGCTCAAGCAGATGTGGGGATTGCAATTGGTTCAGGAACTGATGTTGCTATTGAATCAGCAGACATTGTACTAATGAAAAGTGATTTAATGGATGTTGTAACAGCTGTACAGCTAAGTAAAAATACGATTAGAAATATTAAGCAAAATCTTTTCTGGGCGTTTGCTTACAATACAGCTGGAATTCCAATAGCTGCAGGTATACTGTTCGCATTGGGTGGACCAAAATTAAACCCTATGATCGCTGGTGGTGCGATGGCATTTAGTTCAATATCAGTATTGTTAAATGCACTTAGATTAAAAAGATTTAAACCAACTATATAATAAATAAGGAGATGTCAATGATTAAAGTTTGTGAGCACTGCTCGAATATCAATATCGAACAGTTACAAGAAGCTGTAGGAGAAATTAAAGTGCAAGTGGGTTGCATGGAAAATTGTGGTTGCTACAAAACAGAGGCATACGGATACGTAAATGATGAACTTGTAGTTACTGCAACTTCGGATGAGTGGATTAAAAAGGTTTCAAAATAAATTCTAGGAGGAAAAGTATGAGTAAGCAAATCGTTATTAATGGAATGACATGTGGTCATTGTTCGTCAAGAGTAAAAAATGCATTAGAAGGTGTTGAAGGAGTAGGCAATGTAACAGTAGATTTAGGTGCAAAAACTGCTACCTTTGATATTGTAAATGAAATTTCTGATGATGTACTTAAAAACGTAATCGAAGAAATTGGATATGAAGTCGTTGAGGTTAAATAGATAAGTTTTGGTATATAAAAA
>DJWQ01000054.1:0-162 GCA_002441045.1 Firmicutes bacterium UBA6226
TAGGTACAACAAACTCATGTGTATCAGTATTAGAAGGTGGCGAAGCAGTTGTCATTCCAAACGCAGAGGGGAATAGAACCACACCTTCGGTTGTTGCGTTTACTAAAAATGGCGAAAGATTAGTAGGGGAAACTGCTAAAAGACAAGCAATCACAAATCCAG
>DJWQ01000054.1:249-15875 GCA_002441045.1 Firmicutes bacterium UBA6226
GCATACTTTACAGATGCTCAAAGACAAGCAACTAAAGATGCTGGTAAAATTGCTGGTCTTGAAGTAAAAAGAATTATCAACGAACCAACTGCAGCTTCTTTATCATACGGCCTTGATAAAACGGATAAACAACACAAAATCATGGTGTTTGACTTAGGTGGTGGTACTTTCGACGTATCAATCCTTGAAATCGGTGATGGTGTGTTTGAAGTATTAGCAACTAACGGTAACAACCATTTAGGTGGCGACGACTTTGATAAAGTTGTAATGGATCACTTAGCTGAAACGTTTAAAGCTGAACACGGTGTTGATTTAAGACAAGATAAAATGGCGCTTCAAAGACTTAAAGAAGCTGCAGAAAAAGCTAAAAAAGAACTTTCTAGTACACAATCTACAAACATCAACTTACCATTTATCACAGCTACTGCTGAAGGTCCACTTCATATGAATTTAGATCTTACTAGAGCTAAATTTGAACAATTAACGAAACACTTAGTAGATATGACTATGGAACCATCTAAAAAAGCTTTAAAAGATGCGGGTTTAAATCCAAGCGATATCGAGCAAGTTATCTTAGTTGGTGGTTCTACTAGAATTCCTGCAGTACAAGAAGCTGTAAAGCGTTTCACTGGTAAAGAGCCACACAAAGGCGTAAATCCAGATGAATGTGTTGCACTTGGTGCAGCTATTCAAGGTGGTGTATTGTCTGGTGATGTAAAAGACGTATTGTTATTAGACGTTACACCATTATCACTTGGTATCGAAACATTAGGTGGCGTATTTACTAAGTTGATTGAGAGAAATACAACAATTCCTACTAAGAAATCTCAAGTGTTCTCTACGGCAGCTGATAATCAAACAGCAGTTGATATTCACGTATTACAAGGTGAACGTCAAATGGCTAATGATAACATCGCATTAGGTAGATTCCAATTAGATGGTATTCCACCAGCAAGAAGAGGATTACCACAAATCGAAGTAACATTTGACATCGATGCAAATGGTATCGTAAATGTAAGTGCCAAAGATTTAGGAACTGGAAAAACACAACATATTACAATTACTGCTTCAACTAATTTATCTGATGCTGATATCGAAGCAAAAGTTAAAGAAGCTGAGCTTCATGCTGAAGAGGATAAAAAACGTAAAGAGTTAATTGAAGAGAGAAATAAAGCTGACAATATGATCTACGAAATCGAAAAATCATTAGATGAAATCGGTGATAAAGCATCTGATGCTGAAAAATCAGATGTTAAAGCAAAAATTGAAGCTCTTAAAGTAACTATGGCAACAGATGATGTTGAAGCAATTAAGAAAGATTTCGAAGCATTAACTAATGCATTCCAACCAATTGCTCAAAAATTATATGCTCAAGAACAAGCTGGTGCACAACAAACGACTCAAGATGATGGTCAAGATAATGTTGACGAAGCAGACTACGAAGTGGTAGACTAAATTTCAGGACATGACAGTAATAAGGGCATCTAACGATGCCCTTCATCAATAGAAAGGCGGTTTGAGGTGTGAGCAACAAGAGCGATTATTATGAACTACTGGGAGTGGAACGAAATGCTGATGAAGCTCAGTTAAAAAGCGCTTATCGAAAACTCGCGATGAAATATCATCCTGACAGAAACCCTGATGATAAAGAAGCCGAAGCAAAATTTAAAGAAATCAACGAAGCATATGAAGTCTTAAGTGATGCAGAAAAACGTCGTCTTTATGATCAGTTTGGTCATGCAGGTGTCAACCAAAATGGTGGCGCTGGTGCAGGGTTCGGTGGTTTTGAAGGCTTTGGTGGATTCGAAGATATTATCAACGAGATGTTCGGTGGAGGCTTTGGTTTCGGTTCTTCTTCGAGAGGTCGCAACAGTGCAAGAAAAGGTAAGGACATACGAGTAGACTTAACACTTGAGTTTGAAGAAGCTGCATTTGGTAAGAAGCAAACGATAGAATACCTAAGAACTGAAGAATGTGACGTGTGTCACGGCGCTGGAAATGAACCGGGGACAGATACACATAAATGCAGTGCATGTAATGGCACAGGAGAGATTCGATATTCACAAAGATCTCTTTTTGGTGAGTCTATAAGTGTAAAACAATGCCCGACTTGTAAAGGTAAAGGCGAGACATTTGACCAAGCCTGTCATCAGTGTAAGGGACATGGCATCATTAAGAAAAGATACACCAAAGAAATTGATATTCCTGCTGGTGTTTTCCATGGTGCACAAATGCAACTTAGAGGTGAAGGCGACCTAGGACAAAACGGTGGTCCAAGAGGCGATGTAATGATCGTCATAAGAGTAAAACCACATAAATTCTTTACAAGAGATGGTAATGATATTTATTATGATCTATGGATAACATACCCTCAAGCGGTACTAGGTGCTGAAGTCTTGGTTCCAACACTCGATGGAAAGGCAAAATTTACCATTCCTGAAGGAACACCATCTGGAAAACAATTTAAATTAAAGGGAAAAGGCATTCCAGTACTCAATGGCTATGGTAGAGGGGATCAATTTGTTAAAATCAATGTTGAAATACCGACTAAGCTGACCAAAAAGCAAAAGGAAGCATTATTGCAATTTGATTCTGAGTTATCAGGAGTAAAAGCTTCAACTACTGAAACTGAAGAAAATCCAAAGCCTAACTCTAAAGGAAAAAAAGGAAACGATAAAAATTTTTTCGATAAGCTGAAAGACAATTTTAGCTAAGATAAGTTAAATCAAATCAATCCTGCTATGCACTTGTTTGAAGTGATAGCAGGATTTTTTCACGATAGACGATAGAGGTGAATTATGATATATTATTTAGGATATCTTAGTATTTAAATAGGGTTTATCTTGAACATAAATAAGGAGTTAAGTATGAGCTGGTATGAGATTAATGTTAAAACTTCTGAAGCTGCCATAGATGCAGTTACTAACTTGTTATATGGATATGGTGCTACAGGCGTCATGATTAATAATCCAAATGATGAAGATTTTACAAATCAAGAGATGGGAAAATGGGATTATTATGATCCGCAAAATTTAAAATTGGATTTTGAAGGTGTTTTAATAACTGGTTACTTTGACGATTGTAATATTGATGAAGTGGCAAGTAATTTAAAAGAGAGTATTGAAAATTTACTTGATTTTGATATTCCTATAGGTCTTAATGAAGTGAGTCATAAAGCAATTTATGCATCTGATTGGGAAAATGAGTGGAAGAAATACTTTAAACCATTTAGACTTGGTAACCGCATCGTCATCAAACCTTCTTGGGAGACTTATGAGACAAAGGAAGATGACTTAGTGATTGAGATTGATCCTGGTAATGCTTTTGGCTCTGGGACACATGAAACCACATCCATGTGCATAGAAATGATCGAGAAGTATATGAAGCCTTCTGATACAGTTATAGATGTAGGATGTGGTAGTGGTATTCTTGCCATTGCAGCAGGCAAACTGGGTGCAAAGGAAGTTATCGCTGTCGATATAGATGAAAACGCTGTTAATACAGCTCGTGAGAATCTAAGACTTAACGCTCTAGCGGATCGATCTGAAGTGAGACATGGTGATTTGATTAAAGTTGTACCTGAGAAAGCAGAATTGGTTGTAGCAAATATCATCGCTGATATAATCGTTAGACTTTCTGATGATGTTGAAAGCATTATGAAGCCAGAAGCATTATTTGTCAGCTCAGGATTAATACTTGATAAAGTAGATTGGGTAATTGAAGAACTTAAGAAAAGACAATTTGAAATTGTTGAAGTTATGAAAAAAGGCGAGTGGGCTGTTGTTGTCTCACGAAAGGTTAAAGGATAGGATATGCATCGTTTTTTTCTAGAACCTGAAGATAATATTTCAGAGAATGAAGTTATTCTCAATCACAATGAAAGCGTGACGCACTTAACGAAGGTCTTAAGAGCTAAGATTGGCGAGATGATTGAACTCGTTTCAGAGACTGATCTCATAATAGCTAAGGTCAATGAAATTTGCACAAATGCGGTTGTTCTAATCATTGAAAGCAAACACCCTATAGATAATGAATCAAATATTCAAGTGGATCTTTTTCAATGTTTGCCAAAAGGTTCTAAGCTTGAACTGATTCTACAAAAGAATGTTGAGTTGGGCATTCATGATTTTTATTTGGTGCAGTCAAAGAGATGTATTGTCGATTATAAGCCTAAGGATGTACCAAAAAAGCTAGAACGATTAGAACGTATTATCAAAGAGGCTGCAAAACAGTCAAAGAGAGTAAGAATTCCATGTCTTAATGGCATTCTGAAAATAAATGAACTGGAAGCAATGGTGTCAGAATATGATGCCTTCTTTATTCTCTACGAAAAAGAAAAAATTGCGTCGTTAAAGCAACACATGCAGTCTTTCAATGGTAGTAAGATAGCAATTCTTGTTGGCCCAGAAGGTGGATTTGAAACATCTGAAGTGGAGAAAATAGTATCTGCAGGTGCTAAATCAGTCACACTGGGTGGACGAATTTTACGTACAGAAACCGCCGGGTTTGTTGCAACAACATGCATCCAATATGAAATCGGCGAGTTAGATTAAGGAGTATTTGATGAATAAAGTAGCATTTGTCACACTTGGTTGTAAAACAAACCAATATGAAACAGATGCCTTAATGGATCTTTTTTATAAGAATAGATATGAAGTGGTGGATTTTGACGACTTTTCAGATGTTTATGTGATCAATACGTGCACAGTTACTAGTATTAGTGATAAGAAATCAAGACAGATGATTAGACGTGCTAAAAAGAGTAATCCTAATGGCATCGTAGTAGTTGTTGGCTGTTATGCACAAATTTCACCAGATGAAGTTAGTGCGATAGAAGATGTTGATATTGTAGTTGGAACGGATGCGAGAACTTCCATTCTCAACTATATCTCCGATTACATCAGTGGAAATACACCAAAACCATACGTCATCGTAGAAGACATTTCTAAAATAAAGATTTTTGAAGAAATGACAGTTTCTAATATAACCACTCATACAAGAGCGTTTGTTAAAATTCAAGAAGGTTGTAATCAGTTCTGTACCTACTGTATCATCCCTTATGCTCGAGGAAGAGTGAGAAGTCGTGAGTTAGCACATGTAGTAGATGAAATCAAGCAATTGACTCTAAAAGGATATGTTGAATTTGTTTTAACAGGCATCCATATAGGTTCATATGGTTTGGATTTAGAGCAAGTAGAATTAATTGATTTGATTGAATCGATCCATGCGATAGAAGGTGTTAAACGGATTCGTTTAGGTTCCATTGAACCGAGATTGATATCTGATTCATTTG
The DNA here is from genome assembly GCA_002441045.1 of Firmicutes bacterium UBA6226. Next base: position 5,543 of record DJWQ01000054.1, read on the forward strand.
TTACGCGACTTTCTTTACTTCCAAAAGTTTGTGATCATTTCCATCTTTCTCTCCAAAGTGGTTCGAACACAGTTTTGAAGAGAATGAATCGTAAATATTCTGCTGAAGAATTCTACGAATCAGTTCAAAGACTTAAATCAGTGTATAAAGCACCTTCGTTAACAACAGATATTATCGTTGGTTTTCCAGGTGAAACAAATGAAGAGTTTCTTGAAACGATGTCCTTTGTTGAAAAAGTTGGATTTAGTGAAATTCATGTTTTTCAGTTTTCAAGACGAGAAGGCACACCTGCCGCTGAAATGAAAGATCAAATAGACGGTAAAATTAAGAAATTCAGAAGTGAGCAGTTAATTACAAAAGCGAGTCAGTTAACACAGATCTATCAAAAACAATTTATCAATCAAGAGCTTGAGGTTTTGGTAGAAGAAGATAAAGATGGCTTCTCACAAGGTCATAGTACAAATTATTTGAATGTGTTAATTAAAGATAAGGTTAAATCAGGTACTCTATTAAAAGTTATTGTTACTGAGATCTTAGAAAATAAGTTAATGGCTACAATAGAGCTTTAGTACTTATTTGTAAGAATATTTACTTTATTTGGTTATTACCACTTAATTTCAAGTTAAAAGTTTGATATAATAGTTAAGTATTATGATTGCATGAAAGGAGGTGTTAAAAGATGGATTGTATATTTTGTAAGATTATAAACGGAGACATTCCCTCGACGAAAGTCTATGAGGACTCACAGGTTTACGCATTTAAAGACATCAATCCCGAAGCGCCTGTTCATGTATTGATAGTACCTAAACAACACATTGAATCGGTTGCTCATCTAGATGACACTCATAAAGATTTAATAGGGCACATACATTTAGTTGCCAAGCAGTTAGCAGAGGAAGCTGGCATTGATCAAAGTGGTTACCGTTTACTTACAAATATCGGTAAGGATGGTGGTCAGTCAGTATTCCATTTGCATTATCATATGCTTGGAGGACGTCAACTAAAATGGCCACCAGGCTAAAAAATAGTAAGTTTATTATTGCTTTTTAGCCGTACCTAGTATATAATAACAAGGTATGTTCTAGGTACATTCCTCTGTACTTAAAGAATCTAATAACGGAGGGAGGGAATGTGAATGTCTGGCATCAAAGTTGGAGAAAATGAAAGTATTGATAGTGCTTTAAAGAGATTTAAAAGAGAAACATCTAAAGCTGGCGTAATGGCTGAGATTAAGAAAAGAAGACATTACGAGAAGCCTAGCGTAAAGCGTAAAAAGAAATCTGAAGCAGCTAGAAAGAAAAAGAAAAAGCAGTTTTAGTGAGAGGTGAAAAGATGTCACTAAAAGAGTTGCTCATGGATGATTTGAAAGTAGCGATGAGAGACAAGGACACTGTTAAAAAGTCTGTAATCACGATGCTTCGCGCTGCTGTAAAGCAAGTGGAAGTAGACGAGAGAAGAGACCTTGACGATGAAGCTGTTATTGATATCATTACGAAGCAAATCAAACAGAAGAACAATGCCATTGTAGAATTCAAGAATGGCGATCGTCAAGATTTGGTTGAATTGACGGAAAAAGAAATCGAATTTCTTATGAAATATATGCCTGAACAACTTTCAGTTGAAGAAGTTCAAAAAATTGTTGACGAAGCAATCGCAACAGTTGGCGCAACGACTATGAAAGATATGGGTAAAGTAATGGGAATCGTTTCTAATGCTACTAAAGGCAAAGCAGACGGCAAGCTAGTTGCTGATCTCGTTAAAAAAGGTCTTTCTTAGTTTTTAACCTAAAGTTAAATGGCACACCCTATGGTGTGTCATTAATTTTTTTTTGACATAATTATAACTTGGATTAAGTGCTTTAATGATTAAATTATGTTAAAATAAATGTAACTTTCCCCAATTGGAGGATCTATGACAGCTAGTACAGTAAAAAAAGTCGTTTTAAATGATTTCAGTGCATTTCATCTTTTATTTGGTAATTTAGATGAAAACATTTTGTTGCTTGAAAAAGCATATCGCGTTAATATCACCTCAAGAGATGGTGAAATTAGTATAAAGGGCGAACCGGATCAAATTGAAAAGGTAGAAGAGGTTATCTCGATATTAATTAAAAATATTCAATCGGGTGAGATCGTTGATAAGCAGCGTGTTAACTATGTCATACAATCTGTTGATCATGGTGTTGGTAATCAACTGGAGGACTTAAGTAAATCTTTTATCTGCGTCACCACACGTGGAAAGTACATTAAGCCAAAGACCATTGGACAGAATAACTATATTAAAGCCATTCAAGGAAAAGACGTCGTATTTGGTATCGGTCCTGCTGGTACCGGTAAAACTTTTCTTGCTGTCGCTATGGCCATTCGAGCATTTAAGAATAATGAGGTTTCTCGAATCATCATCACTCGTCCTGCAGTTGAGGCTGGAGAAAACTTGGGTTTCTTACCCGGCGATTTGCAGATGAAGGTTGATCCTTATTTACGACCTTTATATGATGCTATGTTTGATATTCTTGGTGTTGACACTTTTAACTCATTTAGAGAGCGTGGACTCATCGAAATTGCGCCTCTAGCTTATATGCGAGGTAGAACCCTTGATAACGCTTTTATAATCCTTGATGAAGCGCAAAACACCACTAGAGAACAAATGAAGATGTTCTTAACGCGATTTGGCTATAACTCAAAAGTTGTGGTCAATGGTGATACAACGCAGATTGATTTACCAAATGGCAGAAAATCTGGATTGATACATGCAATAGAAGTCTTAAGAAGTGTAGAAGAAATCGGTTTTGTTTACTTTAATGAAAAAGATGTTGTTAGACACGAACTCGTTAAGAAAATTATCCTTAGTTATGATCGATACGAGAAAGAGAATAAGGACGTGAAACATGGCTCAAAGCAGGAATTCAAACAAGAGAACAAAAAAGACTTCCAAAAAGAATCGTAAAAGATTCGGGATTAAAATTCGAAATAAAAATCTTCTAATCAATAATTTGATTATGCTAATTTCATTCGTCATTATATTCTTAATGATGAATAATGCCTCATTTTATGGCATTTATAATTATGTTCCTGGTGATGTAATAAAAGAGGATATTTACTTAAAGAATGATTTGATCGACTATGAAGCAACAAATAAATTGAAAAACGAAAAAACATCAGAAATTGAACCCATCATGTATGTGGATTTCTCTAAGCAAGTAGAATCTAAGAAAAATCTCACGGAGTTTTTCTCACGCATAATTGAAATCAAAACGGATTATGGCAATGATGTTGAACTGATGAAAAAAGTATATGCTGGAATTGAAAGAAGAAATGCTTATGGTCTTGATGATGCTGAGCTTATGAGTTTGGTTATATTATCTAATGAAAAGCTAAGTTTAATTCAAAACTATGCCGTAGATATAACAGTAGAGAATATGTCAAACGGATTAACGGCTTCTGAAATTACAACAGCTACACAATCTATTGAGGCTTATATTGCATCACAATCAGATATCAACGATTTTGAAAAAAGTATACTCTTAAAGCTAATCAGTGGCGCAATTGTAGAGAACAAGTTTGTGGACGAAGCAAAGACACAAGCTAAAGTTGATGCAGAACTTGCTAAAATTGATGATGTAACTTATAACAAAGGAACCTTGTACTTGGCTAAAGGTAATACACTATCTAAAAGTGACTATGAACTGCTAAAAAGTGGTGGTATTATTTTAGACTCCACAATTGACAGTTTAATCATGAAACTTGGACTAGTCGTATTGTTAGGTTTGTTATGGTTTATACTTCATATCTATCTATGGTATTTTGAAATTGATATCATCAAATCTAATAGAAAATATGGCATATTGATGAGCTTATTCTTAACTTTTTTCATTAGCTCTGGATTCTTTTATGAGATATCGCCATATTTAATTCCACTACCTGCATTTTCTATACTTGCAAGTATCATGCTTACACCTACAATCGCATTGTTTTTTGGCTCAGGTTTGCTGATACTCGTTAGTTTGCATTCAGGAATAGATGGTTTTACTTTAATTGCTTATCTTTCAACGATAATGATCTCAAGAGCCCTAGTAAAAAACATCAAACAGAGATCACAGCTTATAAGTATTGGTCTATATGTATCTTTGGTTTTAATGATCTTTGTTCTTACTGAATGGTTAATCTTTAAGACAGAATCTACAAACTTAGCTTATGATCTTGCATTTTCAGCCTCAAATGGCGTTTTAAGTGCGATATTAACAATTGGTATTATGCCGTTTTTTGAAAGCTTCTTTGTGGTATTGACACCATTTAAATTATTAGAGCTTTCTAATCCAAATCGACCACTATTAAAACGTTTGTTAATTGAAGCACCAGGTACCTATCATCATAGTATTCTAGTGGGAAATTTAGCTGAAACAGCAGCACATGATATTGGCGCTAATAGTTTATTGACACGTGTTGCTGCATTTTATCATGACGTTGGCAAACTTGAGAGGCCGTATTATTTTAAAGAAAATCAGGTTGGACATGATAACCCACATGATAAGTTACCACCTCAAGTAAGTGCAAACTTCATAAAAAATCATATGACTGTGGGTGCTGAGCTACTAGAAAAAAACAAATTACCTAAGGAAATTATCGACGTTGTTAAAGCGCATCACGGGACATCTTTGATTAAGTATTTTTATCATCGTGAGCAAGTCAATAATCCAGAAGTAGATGTCACAAAGTTTTTATATGCTGGACCAAAGCCTGATACGAAAGAAGCTGTTGTTCTAATGTTAGCAGATTCAGTTGAGGCTGCAGTAAGAAGCTTAGATGAACCAACTAAGGATTCGATTACAGAGCTAATTGATAAGATATTCAATCAAAAAATTTCTGAAAACCAGTTCTCAAATGCAAATATTACATTTAAAGAACTTGAAAAAATCAAATCCTCATTCTTAAAGGTTTTAAGTGGGATTTTCCATGAGCGTATCGCTTATCCTGAAGTAAATCTAGATCAAATCTCAAAATCAGCATTTGATCAATCTGAAGCAAAGGAGAACTAATATGCAAATTGAGATACTCAACGAAACAGAAATAGAATTATCAGAAGAGTTAGAGTCACTTATCGTTAAAGCAAGTGAGAAAGTATTAGAGTATGAGGATTTTGATATTGAGGGAGAAGTTAGCGTTCTTTTTGTTAACGATCAGAGAATTAAGGAATTAAATAAAGAATACAGAAACAAAGATACGGTTACGGATGTTTTATCCTTTCCTCAATATGATTCAATCATTGAAAATGGTGTGAATGATCCGTTTATTTATCTGGGTGATGTGGTCATTTCTCTAGAGCAGGCTCAAAGACAAGCAGATGAGTTTGGTCATTCTCTAGAAAGAGAAATCGTCTATTTAACGGTTCACAGCATGCTTCATTTATTTGGTTATGATCATATGACTGAAGAAGATAAAAGTGTGATGCGCGCTAAAGAAAAGCTCGTTCTTGGTGCAATGAAAATTTTTAAAGGCACATCTATCGGAGATGTGTTATGAATAAAAAACATATAGCAGCAGCTGGAATCGTTGGTATTATAGTTTTATCAGTTATCATCGGGATTGTATTAAAAAAGTCTTCATCTGATGAAATACCAACTACTGAAGCAACATCTGTACTTATCACTACTGAACCTACAGAAAATACAACGGAAACTGAAGCAGTAGAAACAACAGAAGATATTAAGTACGATAGTCATTATAATCCCTATACTGGATTATACTCTGACTCGGAGTTGACCGATCGAAGACCAATAGTCGTTATGTTAGATAATCAATATCTAGCAAGACCTCAGGCTGGTTTAGATGAAGCTGATGTTGTATATGAAATCTTAGCGGAAGGGCTTATTACTAGATATATGGCGGTCTTTTATGGTGATCTTCCAGATCATATAGGACCTGTTAGAAGCTCAAGACCTTATTTTGTTGAAAAGGCTTATGAATATGATCCATACTATGTACATGTTGGTGGCTCAATGCAAGCACTATCTGATATTAGAAAATATGAGCTTGCGGACATTGACGGTTTAACCAGTGGGGCATTTTGGCGTGAAAACCACAAAACAATTCCTCACAACATGTACACCTCAAGCGAGTCAATTATTAAAGATGGTAATCGACTTGGTTATAAGACCTCTATAAATCCTGATTTTATCAAATTTAATGAAGCTTTTATGCCCCTTATAGGTGAAGATGCAAGTGAAATTAGATTTGTTTACAAAGACCCTGTTAAAACTGACCCTACAGGTTATTACACTTCGTATATATATAACGATGAAGAAAAAGTATATTATCGATATACTAATGGTACTCCCCATAAAGATGAGGATTCAAAATCTCAATTAACATGTACGAACATCTTGGTTCAATACGCTAAAACAGTTGTCATAGACAACGAGGGTAGACTTGATATTGATTTAATCACATCTGGAACGGGTAAGTACTATACAGGTGGCAAGTATATCGAAGTGACTTGGTCAAAGAAAAGTGCAGATGCATTAACTGAGTTTTTTGACCTAGAAGGCCACCCTATTCAACTCAATCCAGGGAAAACTTGGATTCAAGTAATGAAAATTGGCAGGGAAGAAATAATTAAATAGCGAGGTATTATATGACATATCGTGAACTAGTTGAAAAAGCATATGAGGCAATGGAATTTTCTTACTCACCTTACTCAAACTTTAAAGTAGGCGCTGCATTACTCACCACATCTGGAAAAGTTTATACAGGATGTAATGTTGAGGCTGCTTCTTTTGGTGCTACAAATTGTGCTGAAAGAACTGCCATCTTTAAAGCAATTTCAGAAGGTGATAGAGATTATAAAGCCATTGCAATTGTGTCATCAAGCAGAGATTGGACATATCCTTGCGGTATCTGTAGACAAGTTATCGTGGAGTTTGGTAAAGATATTGACATCATCGTCGCTAAAGACTATGATTATGAAGTCTATAAAATAGACGAGTTACTACCCAAATCATTTACTCAAATTGATCTAAAGTAGATTCAAATTAGAAAGTAATTAAAGAAACGGAGGCGCTATGCAGTTTAAATCTGGTTTTGTGACCATTATAGGTAGACCGAATGTAGGAAAATCAACTTTGTTAAATCAAATCGTCGGTGAGAAAATTGCCATAATGTCGAGTAAACCACAAACCACTCGTCATAAGATATCAGGCTTTTATAATGATGAGGACAGCCAGATAATTTTCGTAGATACGCCTGGCATACACAGACCAAAAAACAAGCTCGGCGACTATATGGTAACCAGTGCTAAAAGCGCAGTTAAAGATGTAGATGTCGTTATTTTAATGGTGGATCACTCTTTGAAAATGGGACCTGGAGATGAATATTTAATCGACTTTATTAAAGAGGCTAAAGTTAAAGTGATTTTAGCCATAAATAAGGTTGATTTAATAAGTCCAGAAGAGTTTAAGATAATATATGACCGTTATATGACCTATGATTTCATAGAGACTGTTATTGGATTATCCGCCATAAACTCAAAAGGTGTAGTAGAACTTCTACAAGCAATAAAAGCTAAATTACCTGAAGGACCAGCTTTTTACCCAACTGACCATCTTACGGATCAAACTGAAAGAACCATTGTATCTGAAATAATCCGTGAGAAAGTTTTACTTTACATCGATGAAGAAATTCCTCATGGTGTTGCAGTGGAAGTGCAGAGCTTTAAAAAAAGAAGCAATAAAGAGCTGTATGACATTGAAGTAGATATCATCTGCGAAAAACAGTCACACAAAGGGATTATCATTGGTAAAGAGGGCAGAAAATTAAAAGGCATTGGCAAAAGTGCTAGACAAGATATCGAGAGATTATTACAGTGCTCCGTTAACTTACAACTATTTGTCAAAGTTCGTGAAGGATGGCGCGACAACCAAAACTTCTTAAAAAGCATTGGCTATAAGGAGTAATTTGTATCGTAATCTAAAGGTAAGTGACCACACTTACCTTTTTTTAATATTTTAGGCAAGAGGAGGTAGCCATGAGCTTATTAATGTTTTATGAGTATCTATCAAAAGTAGAGAGACTCCTTGAAGAAAATAATGAAGTCGAGCTTCATGTCTATCTAGAAGACATGCATGCTGCTGATATTGCAGAGGTTTTAGAAAATCTTGAAGATGATCAGCAAGAAATTGTCTTTGGACTATTATCTACAGAAAAAGCGACCGAAGTTCTTGAGGAGATCAATTCAGAACAATTTAGTGATATCTTGAAGAATTTGACGTATGAAAAAAAGGTCGAGTTGTTAGAAAATATGTCTCAAGATGACATCGTTGACAAGTTAAGTGAACTACCAGAAAGTCGTCAACAAGAAATTATTGCATTTCTAGATTATGAAGATGCTGCTGACGTCAAAGAACTTCTTATCTATGAGGAGGGAACTGCTGGACGTAGCATGACCAAAGATTTCGTATCAGTTCGAAAGAATTTCTCTGTCTATTATGCTATAGAAACGCTTAGAGCAATTGCACCAGATGCTGAAACCATTTACTACGTCTATGTAACAGACAGTAACGATCGATTAGTTGGTGTTATTTCGCTTAGAGAACTGATTATTTCTTCACCTAATAAACCGATCGAATCTATTATGAATGAAAACTTAATTACTGTTAATGTTCATGATGATCAAGAAGATGTTGCAAAAGTCGTTTCTAAATATGACCTTTTAGCAATCCCCGTAGTTGATGATGATAACGTTTTACGAGGCATCATTACCATTGACGACGTTTTGGATATCTTGGAAGAAGAAGCTACTGAGGATATTTTTAAATTCGCTGGTGCCTCTGAAACTGAAATGTACGAAAATGATGACTCCTTGTTTGAACGTGTTAAAAATTCTGTCTTATCAAGATTACCTTGGTTGATTATTACTATCTTCGGCGGTTTACTATCAGCTAGTGTTCTTGCAAAGTTTCAGGGCACCATCAGTGCAAATGCGACATTGGCAATGTTTATGCCTCTTTTAACTGGTATGGGAGGTAATGTCGGCACACAGTCCTCAACGATTACTGTTAGAAATATTGCGACGCATGTCATTGAGGGGACTGGCATTTTAAGGACCTTAATACATGAAATCTCAGTTGGCTTATTTGTAGGTATCGTCTGTTCAGTTTTAGTTGGATTTGCTGCAATCATCATGAATGCTGAGTTTCATATCGCAATTATAGTGGGTATTTCAATGTGGGCGAATATGACCACAGCTGCAACTATTGGAACAATCGTCCCTTTGGTATTTAAGAAAATCGGTATTGATCCTGCGGTTGCTTCAGCTCCTTTTATTACTACTACAATTGACTTAACTGGTCTTACAATTTATTTTTCACTTGCAACGATTTTAATGACAAGCTTATAACTCGATAGGAGATTATATGTATTTCGATACGGATGCCTTAGTAATAAAATCAAATAAATCCTTGAACAATGATATTTTCTTGACTCTATTTAGCAGAAAATCGGGAAAAATGGAAGTTGTAGCGAATGGTGCGAAAAGTTCAAAGTCTCAGCTAGCAGCCAGTTCCAAACCATTTGTGTACGGCACCTTCACCATAAATACATCTAATAAGATCCCTAAAGTAATCTCCTGTGAAATCATTGATTCTCATTTCAGAGTTACAAACGATTTAGAAGTTTTAGCATATGGCAATTACTTTATAGAGCTCTGTAATTTAACAACCGTGCCTAATGTTGGAGATTTTCCGCATTATCAGTTAATCGTTGAGTTGATCTCTATCCTGTCAAACTCAGGGAGGGAAGAAGCACCGCTCACAACGGATATACTTGAGCTATTAAGAGCAGCCTATCTAATCAAATTATCGAAAATTACTGGTCATCAGGCAAACCTTTCCACGAAATGTACTTCATGTGGCTGTGAATTAAATGAAAATCTATATTTTTCACCTTATGCAGGAGGTGTAATTTGTGGTATTTGTGAAAAGAGCAAATACAGAGGATATAAAATTAATCAAACTTATATTCATCTCATCAATTATCTTCAGTTAAAGGACCCTCGAGTGATTATTAAAACGAAAATTCATCCCAACTACATTCAAAGATTGTGTAGTTTTTACGAAGAATTAATAACATATCATAATCAAATAAAGGATATTAAGTCTAAAAATTTTTTAGAAGATATCAAAAAACATCAGTAATTCAAATACTTGCAAATCTACAATAATTTTTATATAGATTTTATATTATAGTTATATAAGTTTTAGTTGACAAGAAGGTGTCTATACACTTTCTTTTTTATTGTAAAAATTTATGTTAGAATAATACATCTGTAGGGGTATATTATA
>DJWQ01000063.1 GCA_002441045.1 Firmicutes bacterium UBA6226
GTTCATCTATTTTGTTTGTATTATTTTGATTTATTGCACTTAATAACTCATCCCGAATCATCATGTAAGCCTCATGGTTAGATGAAAATTCTTTAATCAAAGTTCCTTCTTCATTTTGCATGGTCATTTTATCAAACTCATTAATTAGCATCATATTTTTCTCACTCAGATGGTCTATTTCATCTTTAAGAGTATTTGTAATAGTTGAATCGTGAATGCTAACAAGTGAAACTAAATCGCTATGAATTTGAAGAAAATTTTCTTTTATTTCACCTATTTCTCTAATATGCATCAAATTATCCTCATACATGACAATTGAATTTTGGTTGACTTCATTCAATTGGAATAGGTTCAAAAAACTCATAACAATCATTATAATCATTGATACAGCAGAAATAAGAATCAATTTATAGCTTATTTTTAATTTTCTTAACATAAAAGCCTCCGCATTATTTTCTTTACAAAGAATATAATATCATTATGACAGAATTATGACATGTCAACAATATTTATTGTTTAATATGACTATATTTAATCAACAAAATAATTGGCATCGTTTTTGCATAATTTATAGTTAAGGTATCAATAAATAANNTTACACACTAAAATGGACTTGACTATAAATAACAAAGGAGGAAATTAAAATGAATATCAACATTAACATTGAGGAGGCTGTAATCAATTATCTTCAAAAGAAAAAAAATGATAGTTTTGCAGTCAATATTACAACATCTGGCGGTGGCTGCTGTCCAACTTTTGAAATCGCTGAAATTGAATTAGGCAAACCAAAAGATATAAACACATATGATATTTATCAATCCAACGGTATTACCATATTTATGTCTAAAAAAGCGATTATTATATCTACATTAGCTTTTAGCCTACAAAAGAATATTTTTACAAACTCAATAATTGTATCTGGTCTTTCATTAAAAAGAAGATAGTTTAAATATAATTACTATATGCAACAGTAACTGTGTGAAATGACACAGTTGATTTAAGCTTTTATTGAAATACCAAATTATGAAATATTTATTATTAGAAGGAGTAACCAATATGGAAAATGACAATTCTAAGAATCTAGAAGTTAAAAAAAATCAAAGTGATTGCCACTCTTCTGAATCATCATCACACGGTAGTAACCACAGTAAGCACATGCTAATGATGTTATTATGTTGTTTAATCCCAATTGTACTTATTTTTTTACTCCCAGTTTTGGGGGTAACAGGTGGTGCGTATAGATGGTTATTGCTTCTAATGTGTCCACTAATGCATGTAGGAATGATGTTATTTTCTAAAGATCATCGCCGTTAATGATCTTTGTTTGTCCCTAAAAAAACACCATCTGATCAACTATATTGAATGATCAGATGGTGTTTTTAATTTAAATACTTAATTATTCAAGTTGTTCAAACGGTGTTTCCTGATACACATAATAGTTCAGCCAATTGGAAAACAGCAGATGTGCATGTGAACGCCATGAAACGCTGACCCCTTTCGCAGGCTGATTGTCTACAAAGTAGTACTTCGGTGCCGTAATCGGCAGTCCCTTATCTAAGTCTCTAAAGTATTCAAGCCCAAGTGTTTCCGCATCGTACTCAGAGTGACCAGTGGCGTACACTTCTCGTCCATCCTTCGATACGATCAAGCCGACACCAGACTCTTCAGAATACGCAATCACCTCAAGGTTTGAAACGCTTTCTATATCTGTGAGCTTCACCTCTGTGTGTCTGGACTGTGGGATGTTAAACGTATCATCAAAGCCCCTTAACAGTTTGACGTGTTTTTGCACACATTTGTGTTCAAAGACGCCAAAGCATTTGGCGTTCAGTGGATATTTAGGAATGCCGTAGTGCTTGTAAAGAGCAGCTTGTGCGCCCCAGCAGATATGGAAAGTGGCGAAGCCGTGGTGTCTTGACCAGTCTAAGATCTCCTCAAGCTCGTTCCAGTAGCTCACCTCTTCAAATGCGAGGTTCTCCACTGGTGCACCTGTGATGACAAGTCCATCAAAATTCAGATGCTTGACCTTTGAAAATGGGACGTAAAACCTTTCAAGATATTCTTTTGTCGTGTTTTGTGGCACGTGACCGTCAAGCTGAATCAAGACGATTTCAGTTTGAAGTGGCGAGTTACCCAAAACTCTAAGGAGCTGGGTTTCGGTCACTTCCTTCGTCGGCATAAGATTGAGTATGCCGATGCGAAGCGGTCTTATGTCCTGATGAATCGCACGAAACTCAGTCATGGTAAAGATATTTTCCGATGCTAACTGGACAGCAGCTGGTAGGTCGTTTGGGATAATAATTGGCATCTATTTGCTCCTTTCACTAAGCAGATCTATACTGACTTCGTTTCGGTTTATAATTGTGAGGCTTCAAGTGCCTGAGAAAGGTCAGCGATAAGATCATCGCCATTTTCTATACCGATAGAGATACGGATTAAATCTGGTGTGACGCCTGCCTTAAGGAGCTCTGCTTCGCCTAACTGTGAGTGCGTGGTACTCGCCGGGTGAATCACCAGTGATTTAGCATCGGCTACGTTTGCTAGTAACGAAAAGATTTCTAAAGCTTCAATGAATTTTTTTCCTGCCTCTGTGCCACCTTTTATACCGAAGGTAAAGATTGAGCCGCAGCCTTTTGGGAAGAATTTCGTCGCCAGATCAAAGTATGGCGAGCTTTCAAGTGCAGGGTATTTGACCCAGCTTACCGCTTCGTGATTTTCTAAAAACTTAGCGATTTTAGTAGCGTTTGATACGTGTCTCTCTACTCTTAGCGAAAGTGTCTCTAAGCCTTGTAAAAGCAAGAATGCATTAAATGGACTGAGGCAAGCACCTGTATCTCTGAGCAGTTGTACGCGTGCTTTCGTGATGTAGGCTGCTGCACCGACGTCCTGTGCATACCTGATACCATGGTAGCTTTCATCTGGCTCTGTTAACCCAGGGAATTTGCCCGAAGCTGCCCAATCAAAGTTGCCTGAATCGACGATGAGGCCACCGATAGAGTTACCATGGCCACCGATAAACTTCGTCGCAGAGTGAACTACGATATCTGCTCCGTGCTCAAAAGGTCTAAACAAATATGGGGTTGCAAAGGTGTTATCCACGATGAGCGGTATGCCATGTGTGTGTGCCACTTTTGCTAATTTCTCAATATTGAGGATGTTGATCTCCGGATTGCCTATTGCCTCTACTAAAATCGCTTTGGTTTTTTCAGTAATCGCTTTTTCAAATGCATCTACAGAGTTTGGATTTTCAGGATCAGGGGTTACGAAGTTCGTCTTAATCCCAAACTTAGGTAGCGTCACCTTCAATAAGTTGTAAGTACCGCCGTAAAGTGTCGTAGCCGCTACCACTTCATCGCCCACCTCAGCGATGTTTTGAATCGCATAGGTAATCGCTGCAGAGCCAGATGCCACTGCAAGTGCGCCGATACCGCCCTCTAAAAGCGCAATGCGTTTTTCAAGAACGTCTGTTGTCGGATTCATAATTCTCGTATAAATATTGCCTTCTGCCTTTAAAGCAAAAAGGTCTGCAGCATGCTGAACGTCGTTAAAGACGTATGAAGTGGTTTGATAAATTGGGACCGCTCTTGAACCAGTTGTAGGGTCTGCAACTTGACCACCATGTACTTGCAATGTCTCGAATCTCAAATGTTTTTCACTCATGTTTTTCTCCTTTTTTAAGCCTATCCTCGGCTGATCTAATATCAAACTAAAAGTCCTCAGACATAGCGTCTTTAGATTTTCCCACAAGCAAGGTTGCGGCTAAATAAAAAAGACCTCTTTCCTAGAAAGAGGTCAAAACATGCGGATTCGTCCTCTCTCATCTCTCAGGTTTATACCTGCAGGAATTAGCACCATGCTTTCGCTGGTTGCCGGGCATCATAGGGCCTGTCCCTCCGCCACTCTGGATAAGAGTATCTTGTTATTCGGTTTTTCCTATCTTAGCACCTACCGTTTTTCATGTCAATATTTTTTTTATATTGGGTATCATACTAAAATCATACATAATATCCGTGCGTAAAAGATAGTAAGGTGAACAAAACCTTTATTATAAGCTACAAATAGAAATTGGGGAATGACAATAAGGAGGTCTTATGAGAGTACTTGCTTGGCTAAAAGAAGGAGATCCAGTCATTGAAACACTTACCAAACGGCATTTGGAAAACGAGCCTGTGCTATCTGAAACGCATGGGTATATTCAGCGTTATATCGATCTATACGACCCCTCAACTCGGCTCTGGGGAGGCGGTGTCTACGGTCCGAAATGGATCTCCACACACTATACCTTGATGGAACTAAAATACATGGCCATCGATCCTGATCATTCTTATTACCACGAGGGGCTCTCTCACGTCATCGATTATGAATGGGTGGCTGATGACCCACTTAAAGTGGACATGTGTATCATCGGCATGCTCGTCGGGCTTTCTGCATACGGTCACTCAAAAGACCCTCGACTGCTTGAAATGATCGACTTTATCATAGAGAATCAACAGCCTGACGGTGGATGGAACTGCCGCTATCACCCTAAAAGGGGTGGATCGAAAAAAAGTTCACTCCACACGACACTCTCAGTGCTTGAGGGCTTTGCAGAGGTGCTAAAAAATTGCTATCCCTACAAGCGTGACCGTATCGAAAAATGTCTACAGGACGGTGAAGCATTCATTCTTAAAAAGCGCTTTTTCCGCCGTGAAAGTACGGGCGAAGCCATCCATCCACGTTTTACCCAGTTTCACTATCCACCTCGCTGGTACTACGATATGCC
>DJWQ01000066.1 GCA_002441045.1 Firmicutes bacterium UBA6226
T
Organism: Firmicutes bacterium UBA6226; assembly: GCA_002441045.1. The sequence continues at coordinate 2 of DJWQ01000066.1, forward strand.
ATTTAAGTGCATCCATGTTGGTAAATACGACGCCATTTAATATGACTTGGCTGCCCACATCACTTGTAGGCTTTAATAAAACGGGGTTCATCTCCACAGTCGGTTTAATTCGTGCCGCTTCAGCTTGAACCACTTGCGCACGCCCCATTTCTTTTCCGTCTTCTGTTATAAAAGAGTTCAGTGCCATGTTCTGTGATTTATAAGGCGCTACTTTGATGCCTTCGTCATTTAAAATACGACACATCGCGGCCACAATTAAACTTTTTCCTACAGAAGAACCCGTTCCCTGAAACATAATTTTTTTTGCCATATTTCCCCCAAGTCATCTATAATAATCTCTATAAATAAGAATACATGTCTAAAAATAATAATCTTCTGGCATCGAGCCTTCAGAATTTACCACATCCTAGTTTGTGATAAAAAAAAACAGCACACGAGGAAAACGTGTGCTGGTATCTACCATTCCACATAACTTCCCTCCGAAGTATTGGTTATATTGCATCAAGGCAGGTTTCCTGGCTTATAGTTCACTTTACTTTCCGACCTTCCCGATAATCGGTGGTATTCCGGATTTCATCCCTAATTACAGTAGCGGGGGCTGCAGAGGATTTTAACCTCTTTCCCTCTTAGCTTATGGCTAAGCACCTAGATGGCTATTCAATTAAGCTCATTATAATCTTGTGATAAATAATTGTCAAGCTATAAACATCATATTTATGCTCTTAAAATTAAAAATATACTATATTTTGTTCATAACCTCTCACTCTAATCAATATATAGTATATTCTTTAGCTTACTACTTTACAAGATGTTCCTCAATAAAATTTAAAACTTCTTTCGCATGTCCGATTGCTTTTATGTCTCTAAATTCTTTTACACACTTTAATCCTTCATTAAAAATAAACGTTGATCGCACAGTCCCCTTCACCGCTTTTCCATACATTTTTTTATCCTTAATAACATCAAATTCTGTAAGTAATAATTTATCTATGTCGCTGATTAGCGTAAATGGAATTTGATACTTGTCCTTAAATTTCACATGTGAACTCATAGTATCTTTACTAATGCCATAAACATGATATCCGAGCGCTCTAAAGTCATCATATAACTCACCAAATTCTATCGCTTCAGTTGTACATGCAGAAGTATTATCTTTAGGATAAAAATAAAGAACAAAATTTTGATTTTTTAATAAGTCCAAAGTTATTACTTTATCACCCGTTGCAGGTAACTCAAAGTTCTCTTTAAAATACGACATTTTAAGCCTCCAAATAATTGTATTTATCAGTATTATACCCATGTTCAATAAAAAAAACATTATTTTTATCAAGCATTATATTGTCACTATGTTTGACCTATGCTATAATCCTTGTAATGCAATAGACGTACAGTTGTACGCGATAGAAAGACAGGGAGGCAATATGGAAAAAGGTAATTTTTTGATGATTCACATTAATGTTCTACCAGAAGTGTTTTTAAAAGTTGTTGAAGCCAAAGAACTACTACATAATGGAAAGGCATCATCTGTGGCAGAGGCTGTAAAAATTGTCGGAATTAGTCGAAGTACTTTTTATAAATACAATGATTATGTTTTCACTCTTACAGATGGCTTTTTAGGTAAGAAAGCAACGATTTCAATGACTTTGGATCATCATTCTGGGATACTATCACGAGTACTCGAGATTATCGCTGAAAATCATGGCAACATTCTTACCATTAGTCAAAGTACACCTATTGATAGAAAAGCAAATGTTACCATTACTTTAGATATTACTGAAATGTCAACGACATTTACTTCTTTGACACAGGAATTAAAAAACATCGAAGGTGTATTTCGATTTACATTAGACGCCATCGAATCAAACGAATAAATCACCTAGGGGGAAAAATGAAAGTACTACTATTAGGATATGGCGTCGTTGGATCTGGCGTCTATGAATTAATACAAGCAAATAAAAACCGATTTGTTGAAGAATATGATGAGAATGTTGAGGTTGTAGGAATCCTCGTCAACAGATTAGATAAATATGCCAAATTGCCACACTTTAATTTATTTTCCAATGACTTTGATCAACTGTTTCAAATGGAATTTGATGTAGCAATTGAAACCATCGGTGGTATTCTGCCTGCATTTGATTACGTCAGTAAACTGCTAAAACGAGGCATTCCCGTTATTTCATCCAATAAAGATTTAATAGCTGAAAAAGGTGCCGAACTGCACCAGCTTGCACTTGAACATCAGGTTGAGCTTAGCTATGAAGCAAGTGTAGGTGGCGGAATCCCAGTGCTTAAACCACTTAGAGAATGTCTAGGTGGTGATCAGATTCATGAAATTATGGGCATTATCAATGGCACTACAAACTTCATCTTAACAAAGATGATTCATGAAAATATGAGCTATAATGATGCATTAGCAGAAGCCCAATCGGCTGGATTTGCTGAGGCTGATCCAACATCAGATGTAGAAGGATTAGATGCCACTAGAAAAATAACCATTTTAACCAAACTTGGCATGAAGACGAACATCAATTGGAAAGAAGTTCCGGTTCAGGGAATCACAAAAATTGCTTATGAAGATGTCCTTTATGCAAATAGTCAACGTAAAGTCATAAAACTTTTAGGAATTTCAAAGCAATTTGATGATGGCCTTTATATCGGTGTAAGACCTGTAATGTTACCATCAAGTTCAAAATTCGCTTCAATCAACAATGAGTTCAATGCAATTAGTGTTGTTGGTGAAGCCGTTGGTGAATTATTTTTTTCTGGGAAAGGGGCAGGTAAGAATCCGACTGCTACAGCGGTCATGGGTGATTTGGTTGATCTCATGCAAAACAAGAAAAAATCAATCAATCGAGTCTTGAAAGAGGTCCCTCAATTAAAGCTTTATCCGGTTAAAGCATCATGGCTTATCAGTATTCCAAAAGAACAATTAGTTACAGTTGATATTAACACTTTGAATGATTATCAGTTATATGTACTAACTGAACCAGATGTTAAACCCGTCCAGCCTACTGAAAAATTAGACGACGATATTCAACATCTTTATATTCAACTTAACTCACTTACTGAAAAAGAGGTTCTTGAATTAAAGTTAAAACACCAGTTATCCAATTTACAACATTATCTTATGCTTGATTAAATGGAGGTCCTATGGTTCGTATTAAAGTTCCAGCAACCACAGCTAATCTCGGTCCCGGTTTCGATTGTCTAGGAATGGCTTTGGAACTTTTTCAAACCATCACAATAGAAAAAAACGATTCTAAAAAAGTTGTCTTATGGGAAAATGAGAAACTTGTCGAGGATAGTGAAAATTATGTTATTTATGCAATCGAATTTGTGCTCAAAAAATTTAGTCAATCCCATCTTGGCTACACTCTGGTTATGGAAGATACTCAAATTCCAGTATCTAGAGGCTTGGGAAGTTCCGCAGCCGCTTTAGTTGCTGGAATTTATGCAGCAAATTACCTTTTGGATTATCCTCTTTCACAGCATGATATCATTGATTGTGCCAATCAGCTTGAAGGTCATCCGGATAATGTAGCGCCAGCTATATTAGGCAATGTGATACTAGCAACTACAATTAATGATCAAACGATTTATTCTCAAATTGAATTCCCAAAAGAATTGGAGCTTCTAGTATTTATTCCAGATTATAAACTGAGTACTGAAAAGGCGCGACAATCATTACCAGATCAATATCCTCGTGAAAATATTATCTTCAATGTTTCGCGAATGGGTTTTTTAATGCATAGTCTTATCACACAAGATTTTCAGCATCTAAAAATGGCTCTTGATGATTCAATCCATCAACCTTATAGATTTCCACTCATTGAGGACAGTCATCTTATCATTGATGCAATTCAGAAAATTAATAACTTCGGATATTTTATTTCTGGTGCTGGTCCAACTTTAATTGCAATTGTAAAAAAAGGAACTCTCATTAATCTTTCAACGCTTATAAATACATCTGAGTTTAAGCACAAATGGCAATATTATTTACTCCCAGTAAATCACAGTGGCACAACTATAGAAGTATTAAAGTGAGGCTTTATGGAAATCATTGTACAAAAATATGGAGGAACATCCGTCGGTACAGTCGAACGTATTCAAAACGTTGCACGACGTGTTATAGAAACTAAGCAGGCGGGGCATCATGTAGTTGTCGTCGTTTCTGCTATGGGAGACACCACCGACCAGTTAATCACACTTGCACGTCAAATTCATAAAAACCCACCAAAACGCGAACTAGATATGCTTTTGGCTACGGGTGAACAAACCTCCGTAGCATTATTGGCTATGGCTATTGACGAATACGGCTATAAAGCGGTATCATTAACAGGGTATCAAGGCGGTATACACACAGATGGGTACTTTTCAAAAGCGAAAATTGACTCAATAGATCCTCATAGAATCCAAGAAGCCTTGGATGAGGATCAAATCGTAATTGTTGCCGGATTTCAAGGGTATACAGATGCACTTGAAATTACCACATTAGGACGTGGAGGTTCTGATACGACAGCTGTTGCAATTGCAATCGCTTTAAATGCAGCCAAATGCGAAATCTATACTGATGTCCTTGGCATCTATACCGCTGACCCTCGAATGGTCAGCACAGCTAAATTGCTACCTACAATTAGCTATGATGAAATTCTTGAAATGGCTAAATTAGGTGCTGGCGTAATGCATCCTAGATCAGTAGAGCTTGCAAGAAAAAACAATATGCCGTTAGTTGTTCGATCAACCTTTGATTTTACTAATGACGGGACAGAAATAATCGAGGTGAAAGAAATGGAAAAAGCGCAAGTAAGAGGTGTTACATTAGATGAAGATATAGTGAGAATCTCTGTACCAAACGTACCGGATCGACCAGGTATAGCTTATAAACTATTCTCTTCTCTTATAAATTTGAATGTTCATATTGATATGATTCTACAGAACTTAAATCACGATGGATTCAATGATATTAGTTTTACAGTTCCACTTGAAGATATCGATAGGATCATTCCTACTATTGAAGCGTTTGTTGATGAAGTTGGCGCATCCCCAATTTTAGTTAAAAAGGATGTTGCAAAACTTTCAATTGTTGGCACAGGCATTACATCAGATGTAAAAATCGCATCTGGATTATTTGGCAAGATTTATGAGTTGGGCATCAATATTGAAATGATTTCCACTTCTGAAATTAAAATTTCATGTATTATCAATCAAAATCAAGCGCAACAAGCTTTAGAAGAGGTTCATAGATATTTTGAAGTTAATGGCTTATAGTTGTATACTTTTTCGTTCATCTTTACAAATCAAAAAAAGCGCCTACTCAGTGTGAAGTGTAGACGCTTTTATTATTTCTCTCATGTGTGAAGAGCGTTTTTTTACTTGTGATAATAGTAATCACTAAGATGTTCATCTTTATGAATTAATGCATTGAGATATTCTATAGTATGTTCAAAAAATTTGTCTGACAAAGTCTTAGACCAGCTACAAATATCAATCCCTAATCGATATAAATTAAATCTTAATTCTTTATTAAAGCTATCCTCAACTTCTAATATACTGGTATAACCTTTGAAAAAATGAGGAATTAGCTTCGGTTCCACTAAAAAATATCTTCTATATAAGTTTACGATATCATAGTATTCATTATATATAACTGTCTTTTCAAAATCTAAGAATGATTCTAAAGACAGTCCCTCTTCAATACTCATTTTAATAATAATATTTCTACCATCTAGGTCTCTATGACAATATCGACCTTCTGAAAGAAGGCGTATGTTATCATATTCGCTTCTAATGACTTCAATTGCCCTTTTAATCTCAGGTATATCTGATAAGTCTTGATCAATAATATTCTTGATAAGGCGCTCAGTATCATCCATTATAAATGATTTATAGCATGCACAACTGCTTTGCTTATCTTTTTTCAAATCTCCAAAATAATCAAATGTTTTCAAATTGTGGAGTTCGGCCAATTTTATACCAATTTGTTCAAAAATAGCTCTCTTTTGATCTAAATCTAAATCATCAAGGATGTGATCTAACAGCCATCCTTCAATGTAATTATATATAATCCATTCTGTGCCATCTTCTAGCTCACCTTGATGCAAAACTCTTAATGAATTAAACGAGTAGGTTTGGGGAAGTATGTTGATTTCACGATCTCTTTTTAAAGGTTTATAAAAAAACTTAATAATATAGTGATCACTTGAAAGTTTCACATGATATACCAAATTACGCTTAAGCTCATGATTACCACAAGGAAGAATTTCAATAACATTCTCTTTAAAAAGATTGTAAAATATGCTTTGGGTTTCTTGAACTCTATCCTTCATACTTTCCTCCTACTTTACTACCTGAATTAATTATTTTCGCCTATATGTTTTAGTCTATTCTTGACCGCTTTGCTTGAAGCTGTATAAAGTACTGCCATTAAAGGAACACCTAATAACATTCCTGGGATACCAAATAATCCACCACCCACAGTAATCGCTAGGAACACCCAAAACCCACTAATACCAATAGCATCACCAACTACTTTTGGATAAATCATATTCCCTTCAATTTGTTGTAAAATAACGATAAAAATTACAAAGAAAAGTGCTTTAGATGGACTTTCCATCGCAATAATTAAAACAGAAGGCACAGTTCCGATAAATGCCCCAACAACTGGAATCAAGCTAGTAACAGCTATTAAAACACTAACTAACGGCGCGTAGGGTATTTTAAATAAAACGAGTCCAATAAAACAAAGTGTCCCCAGTATCATAGCTTCAGTGAGTTGACCACCCACAAACTTTGAAAAAGTTCTTTCTGTCATCTGCATTAATTCACTTAAATATTTACTTACCCTTTTTGGTGCAAGAGCTTTGTTTAAATCAGATATAATTTTGATTAATTTTTCCTTTTGTCCTAATATATACGCAGAGAATATGATTCCCATAAATGTTGTTAAAGCACTTGATGTGATTCCTAGAGTGACATCAATCACTTTTATAAAAGTGTTTGCTGTAAATGAAGAAAGTCCAACAAAAATCTCTTTAAAATTATCAAATAATTGTGCTGTAAGATCACTTGATAGATTTAGATCTTCATAAATATCAGTCCCCCACTCTGTCAATTTGACAGCATAATCAGGGAGTTTATCAATAAGTGTTTTTGCACTCGCTGCTACTTGAGGTACGATGAAGATAATAATAAGTGTAAATACTAATATAGTAATAAGATAAGTTGACAACAAACTAAACATTCGGCTTTTTTTATGAAGCACTTTTAATTTAGAAGTTGATTTGATAAATTTTTCAATCTTTCTCATAAGCAAATTAAGAACAAATGCAATTGCTATTCCAACAATTAATGGTGTAAGCACAGAGATTAACTTAGATAAAAGTTTTGCTACAACTTCATAATACATTACGCCCCAAAATAACAATATGGCATAAGTTACGATGGAAAAATACTTCTTAAATACTGACATTTTAAACTCCTTAAATTGCTATATTCTTTTTTCATTCATTCTACATTCTTCTATCGTTATTATATCCAAATATATAATCTTAAGTCAATTTATGCAAAAATAAAATCATATTAGAATAACATTAGAACATCTTATCCCTTATTCAACATATAGGTAAATAAAAAGACGAACACAATGTGTTCGTCTAAATGGAGCGGAAGACGAGATTCGAACTCGCGACCCTCGCCTTGGCAAGGCGATGCTCTACCACTGAGCCACTTCCGCAGATGAAGTTAAAATGGTGGAAGTTATAGGGATCGAACCTATGACCCTCTGCTTGTAAGGCAGATGCTCTCCCAGCTGAGCTAAACTTCCATGAGAAAAATAAATAGTAATTTTCGAACCTGACGTCGCAAATGAAGCTTGCATGGAGGGCAAATGCCCATGTACGTCTGAAAAAATGGTGCGGGTAGAGGGACTTGAACAGTCACTGCTGCGCACTGCCTGTACCTCTCGTTCCACTCGAGTTCGCTCATTAGTCGCTTTCGACAATCGCTCACCCTCACGGGGTTCAAGTCGGTTCAGGTTAAATCATAAAATGGTGCGGGTAGAGGGACTTGAACCCCCACGAACCAGTCACTAGATCCTAAGTCTAGCGCGTCTGCCAATTCCGCCATACCCGCAATTGTAATACTTTAAAAACCTAAATGGCGCGCCCTAAGGGATTCGAACCCCTAACCTTCTGATTCGTAGTCAGACACTCTATCCAATTGAGCTAAGAGCGCATAAAATTTGGAGGCGGCGACCAGATTTGAACTGGTGAATAAGGGTTTTGCAGACCCGTGCCTTACCACTTGGCTACGCCGCCAAAAAAATGGTGATCCATCCGCGACTCGAACGCGGGACACCCTGATTAAAAGTCAGGTGCTCTACCGACTGAGCTAATGGATCACGATGGAGCGGGTGAAGAGAATCGAACTCTCACAACCAGCTTGGAAGGCTGGGGCTCTACCATTGAGCTACACCCGCAAGTGGAGCGGAAGACGAGATTCGAACTCGCGACCCTCGCCTTGGCAAGGCGATGCTCTACCACTGAGCCACTTCCGCAAATTGGTGCGGGTAGAGGGACTTGAACCCCCACGAACCAGTCACTAGATCCTAAGTCTAGCGCGTCTGCCAATTCCGCCATACCCGCGTATTAAAATGGTGGAAGTTATAGGGATCGAACCTATGACCCTCTGCTTGTAAGGCAGATGCTCTCCCAGCTGAGCTAAACTTCCATGAGAAAATTACAAAGTAATTTTCGAACCCGACGTCGCAAACGAAAGTTTGCGTGGAGGACATATGCCCATAAACATCGAGAAAAAAATGGTGACCCCTAGGGGAATCGAACCCCTGTTACCGCCGTGAAAGGGCGGTGTCTTGACCGCTTGACCAAGGGGCCATGAA
>DJWQ01000024.1 GCA_002441045.1 Firmicutes bacterium UBA6226
TATGAAGCTTTTAATATGGGTGAGCAGGCTGTGAAATACTATATTTCAGCTCAAACGGCTGCCAAAAGCGAGCACAATTATAAGTTGGCTATAATGATAACTCACAATATTATTAATCACTATTTTGCTCAAAGAAATGCTGAAATGGTAAGGCAGCAGTTAGAAATTATGGGGGATCTTATGACCCATAAATCAGATGTTTCTGAGTACAATGCATTATTTTTGATTAATTCAAGTCGTTATCTATATCTACAAGAAGAGTATAAGGCTGCACTTGAGTCTTCAGATGAAGCTTGGGTTTTATTTGAAAAAGTGGATGACGCTATTGGCATTAGAGAATGTCAAATGATGAATAGCAGAATATACGATGCAATTGGTGAGGTTGAAAAAGCTTACAGAATAGGAACTGAGCTCGCTTTATCTTCACAGGAGATTGGGGACTTTGACGCTGAGCGTGAAGCGCGTCTATTTATTCATCAATTAACGGACAAGATTCCCTATCGAGAGGGCATTCTGGAAAATTATAAACGCCTTATTTCATTAGATGAGTTATTACTCAACAATCTATATGAAATGAGCCTGTATCAGTTGGAAGGAAAAATTGATGCTGACCTGCAGGATCAGTTAAAAAGAGATTCCGATCGACTGATGGAAAATATGAGCTTTATCAATGAAGTGGCAAAAGACTTAGCAAAAGAGCTTGATTATGATACTTTGGTGAAACTGATTATTACAAAGATGGCAAGTTTTGTTGAGTTTGACGCCTTGGTATTAGGACTCTATGATGAAGAAAGAGAGCTTTTATACAGTAGAATGACCTATGAAAATGGTGAAATTAAAGAGAGTTATGATGTCCCACTCTCGAATAAAAGTAGTATGGGGACATGGGTTATTCGACATAGAAAGGAATACTATACAGGCTATTTGAGTCATTTGGTACTAGATGATTTTGAACCACTTCATAAAAATTTCAAAAATATCAGTGTGCCATATGAGACCATCTACTATGCACCTCTTATTGTAGATGAGAAAGTCATCGGTGTTTTTTCACTTCAAAGATATACGATTAATGGATATGATCATGCACAGATAGAAATGATGCGCGCTTTGAGCTCTTATATAGCCATAGCCATTGCAAATGCACTTAAAACGGCTCAAATGAAAGAACTTAATGATCGATTAAAGACCATTTCCAAAAGAGATGGGCTCAGTGGTCTCTACAATCGTTATGCATTAAACGAAGATGTTGGCATCATTTTAAATGCATTTAACAATGAGAATAGAAGCTTATCTACTTTAATGTGTGATATAGACTTTTTTAAAGAATATAATGACTTCTATGGCCATTTGGAAGGCGACAAGGTCATTAAAACCATAGCTCAGGTATTAAAAGATACCTGTGAACAATCTACATCCTATATCTACCGATATGGTGGCGACGAATTTATGGTTGTATTTTTAGACATTGATGAAGATGAAGTTGCAGCTATTGCACAAAAAATTTTGAAAGCAGTTTCAGAATCAAATATGCCACATATAGAAAAAGGAATCAATGAAAAAGTATCAGTTAGTATTGGTCTCGCATATTTTGAAATGAATAAAGAAATACTGAATGAAGATGATTTGCTCAGAAGCGCTGATATCTCTCTTTATATTTCTAAGAGAAAAGGTAGAAATCAAGCTAGAAGTATGAAATTTTAAATCTTTGTTTAATTCTTGACAAAACGAATTCCAATTGATAAACTATTAACAAGTTCATAGCTTTGAGGTGTGCCTTAAGGTTGTGATGTTTTTATATTCCACCTAACGAATAAGAGAAATCTGAAGCGAAAGGCAGGAGCTATAGTGGATCTCAGTTTTGAGATTATTTTGTGACTTTAGCCTTCTCCTTAGAGAAGGCTTTTAATTTTTACTATACGAATGCTATTTCGGAGGCGTTATGGAAAAAAAAATTGCAGTAGTAAGTGCGATTTTAGAAGAACCTCAAGAAGTACAACAAAGGTTTAATGAAATCATAGCAGAATTTAGAGGCATTGTTAGAGGTCGAACCGGTATTCCGTTTGATCAGTATGGCATCTCAGTTGTGACGATTATAATTTTAGCGACAGTAGATGAAATCAATAGTTTTACAGGAAAATTAGGTAATTTAAAACACATTTCAGTAAAAACATCGATATCTAAAAAGACAATAGAAGAGTAAACTTGGAGGTAGAGTATGGCTAAGTACGGCGATGACAATTACATGGAAGCATCTTATATCGATCATCAATTAATCGAATCAATTTTGGAAAAGACTAAAAATGTTACGGATGAAGCAATTGATGCGGTTATTGAGAAAGCAAAGTTTAAAAATGGCTTGGACCTTGAGGAAATAGCTACGTTATTGCAAGCACATACACCAAGTCAAATGAAGAAAATTTATGACATTGCTGCTGCAATTAAGCAATCAATCTATGGCAATCGCGTCGTTTTATTTGCACCACTCTACGTTAGTAACTACTGTGTGAATAACTGTGTTTATTGCGGCTATAAGAGAGAAAATCAATTTGGTAGAAGAAAACTGACAGAAGCTGAAATAAGAGAAGAAGTTAGAATTCTTGAAAGAATGGGTCATAAGAGATTGGCGCTAGAAGCTGGAGAAGATCCAGTTAATTGTACGATTGATTATATTGTGGATACGCTTAGAATCATCTATGATGAAGCGAGCGAAAAAAGCAATATTCGACGTGTCAATGTTAATATTGCTTCAACGACGATTGAAAACTATAAGAAATTAAAAGAAGCCGAAATTGGCACTTATATTTTATTCCAAGAAACCTATCATAAGCCAACCTACCTTGAGATGCATCCAAAGTCATTAAAGGGGAATTATGAGTATCACTTAACTGCCTTTGACAGAGCGCAACAAGGTGGTGTGGATGATGTCGGCGCTGGTGTATTATTTGGTCTCTATGACCATCGCTTTGAAGTGTTAGCACTCATGCTTCACAATAAACACCTTGAAGACAATTATGGCGTAGGTTTCCACACAATTTCAGTACCAAGGATTAAGAAAGCTGAAGGTATGGAGCTAGATCAATTCGGTTATACAATCGATGATGAAACCTTCAAAAAAATAGTAGCGATCTTAAGAATCGCCGTACCATTTACTGGCCTAATTCTTTCTACTAGAGAGTCACAAGAAATGCGTAAGGAATTGATTCACTATGGCGTATCACAGTTAAGTGCGGGTTCATGTACAGGAGTTGGTGGCTATAAAGAAAACGAAGAAGGACCACAAGAAGTGGCGCAATTCAAAGTTTCAGATGAGCGTTCACCTATGGAGGTTATTTCAGGGCTGATCGAAGATGGTTTTATTCCAAGCTACTGTACATCATGTTATAGAATGGGAAGAACAGGCGATCGTTTTATGAAGCTCGCTAAATCTGGTCAAATTCAACATGTTTGTCAGCCAAATGCCTTAATGACACTCAAGGAATACGCACTTGATTTTGGTGACGAGGCGTTTAACAAACAAGTAGATGCGTTCATTGATAAAGAAATTGAACGCGTCAAAGATGAAACTACAAAAGCGACTGTTATAAAAGGCATTGAAGACCTAAACAGCGGTAAAAGAGATATATTTTTATAAGTGAGGGCATATGAATAAAACACCAAATGCAAATCGGGTTCACATAGGTATATATGGCAATCGCAATGCTGGTAAATCCTCTCTTTTTAATGCGATTATTGGACAGGATATTGCTGTTGTATCGACTTTCGAAGGTACGACGACGGACCCAGTTATCAAGGCGATGGAGTTGATTCCTTTTGGTCCTGTTGTTTTTATCGATACAGCTGGACTTGACGATGAAGGTATACTAGGATCTTTGAGAGTAGAAAAGACAAAACAAATGCTAAATAGAACAGATTTTGGTATCTATGTTATGGATGGTTCAAATCCAGATATAGATGGTTACTTGCATATGACGGATGTTTTCAAACGCTTTAATATACCACACATGTTAGTCGTTAACAAAAAGGATCTATTAAAGAATGAGGATCTTATTAAAATTGAAGCTTTAAATAGACCTTTTGAAGTGATAACTACAGCCAATTTAGAAGATGTTCATCATCTTAATGATGAAATGATGAAGCAACTTAAATCTTTGGGAGAAGAAGCGCCTTTGGTAGGTGATTTACTACCGTATGGCAGTACAGTCGTATTAGTTGTTCCAATTGATTCAGAAGCGCCAAAGGGTAGAATCATCTTACCTCAAGTACAGATTATTAGAGATTGCTTGGATCATGGCATTAAGTGTCATGTTGTAAGAGATACGGAACTTGCTGAAACACTTGAAGAACTGAATCGGGTTGATCTGGTCATTACCGATTCTCAGGCGTTTGCTTCAGTGAGCCAAATTGTACCTAAGGAAATTCCACTTACGGGTTTTTCGATATTGTTTTCAAGACAAAAAGGCGATATCAATAAGCTTTTAAATGGTATAGAAGCACTTAAAACCTTAAAAGCGGGTGATAAGGTGTTAATATCTGAAAACTGTACACACAATCACTCACACGAAGATATCGGAAGAGTAAAAATACCAAAATTATTGCACACTAAAGTAGATGCTGACATTCAAATCGAGTTTGCTATGGGACATGATTTTCCACAGGATTTAAGTCAATACAAAGCAGTTATACATTGTGGGGCATGTATGGTAAATAGAAAAACCATGTTGACGAGGATTGATATTGCAGAAACTGCAGAAGTTCCAATGACCAACTATGGATTGACGCTTGCTTATTTTTCAGGCATACTTGATAGAAGTATAGAAATTTTAAGAGGCAGGATTTAAATGAGTCGTTATTATGGACTTAGTGATTATTTAAAACTAAAATATGGACGTAAGCTTGTAAAACTATCGATCGATGGTGGTTTTACCTGCCCAAATAGAGACGGAACCCTTTCTACAAAGGGTTGCGTCTTTTGTTCGATTGAAGGCTCTGGTGATTTTGCTGGCGAGATCAGTTGTGGTACCAAACAGACGAATGGAGAGATTCAGTCTCAAATTGATTCACAAAAGGAACTCTTGTCAGATAAATGGTCAAATGTAGGCTATATCGCCTATTTTCAAAATTATACTAACACTTATAAGCCTATCAATGAGCTCGCTCAGCTTTATAAAAGTGCGTTAGCATGTGAAGGTGTAGAAGGTCTTGCAATCGCAACTCGACCAGATTGTATAGAGGCTTCACATATAGCATTGTTTCAGTCATCCAGAGTATTATGGGTAGAATTAGGATTACAGAGTATTCACGATGATCAAAACAAATGGTTGAATCGCCACTACGGACTTGAAGACGTAGTAAGAAGCACAAGGATGCTTCAAGATGCGGGAATCCCCGTTGTCCTTCATTTGATTGCTGGCCTACCGAGTGAAACTTTTGATGATTTTATGGCGTCTATAGATTGGGTCTCACAGTTAAAACCTTTTGGTGTCAAGATTCATATGCTTCACATTGTAAAGAACACAGCTCTTGCTCAAATTTATGAGGAGAAACCCTTTGAGCTGTTAGATGAAGCAACCTATATCAAGTGGGTTTGTGAAGGCATTGGTCGATTGGATCCTGAGATTGTGATTCACCGTATGACTGGTGATGGAAAAAAATCTGAAGTGATTGCACCGACATGGACCTTTAATAAGCGACATGTTTTAAATGGCATTCAAAAGTATTTAGCAGAACATAACATCGTTCAAGGCTGTAGTAGAATAAGATAAAACAAGCCCTCTAAATAGGTTAATTTAGGGGGCTTTGATTATGCAAAAATCTTTCTTGATTAAAATTTGAAGGGTAGATAGCTAAAGATTTTTATTAAATAAAATAAATGTTAATGAAAGAGAGATTAGCATTAAATGTAAGGATTAGAGTAAAGTTAACTCATTAATAGTCGTTATCACCACAACAAAAATAATCATAGCTAGGGCAATTATCATCGTTAGTATCAATGGCCAATGAATGGTCGTATTACGTTTTCTTAGCTCAGAGATATTGAGTCCTAAACCAACTAAGTCGATTACGAGGGTTATAACCGATAGCACTAAGGTTGCTAGAAGATACTCTTTTCGCCAAAATTGAGGACGGTAAAAATTGAAAAAATAATCCAATACGTACTTCTTGATCGGTCTTGAAACCATTAATGTTATAATGCCGAAAAACAATGTTAATGTACTAAGTAATCCCAATATTTGTAGCCTTTTATATTCTTTTGAGCTTGTATCTGCAATGTTATCTAACTCGTGTTCGAAATAGCTTGAAATTTTTTGACTGTTTTCAGGATTAGAATGAATGATCTCAGATTGCTTTGAGTAAAGATATTGAGTGATGAGCTGTGATTGGCTTTCTTTCAATCCGATAAACTGAATTCTATTTAAATATCGTCTAATCTCAACTTGCGGCATGGAATCCAACACTTTACATCTAATCGTAAAGATTTTATCTTCTTGATAATCGTAATCCAGAGCATCTTTTGGTTTTAGGTTGGCGTCAAATTCAATATCAAAAGTTGTATTTGCTGGTAGTTGTATCGTTGACAGTGCGAGCATACCCGTTGAACTAAGATCCTTAGATACCAGTTGGTAATCTAGTCCTCGATATTTAAAATCGTAGTTATTAAAGACGTTTACTCTGAAAGCTTGTCGTCTTTGAACTTTTACTGGATCACTGTTGATCATAAGTGTTAGTGAAGAAATTCCATTTTCAAAGTGACGATCCTTTACGACTGTATCAATTTCAAACAAATCTTTACCTTCTTGTTCTGGCGCTGTAAAGACGACGTTAAGATGATCCCCAATATGGAAATTATAGATCTTACCATGATAAATAGGGGCTATTATCCGAAACTGATTACCGATAACCCCACGTTCGATGACAGTTTTAAAACTGATGACAAATGCCTTATTTTGTTCGTCACGAGATGTTATTGATATTTCAATGGAGTGAGATGGTAGTAGATATTTTGTTAGATCCATAGGACACCTCCAACAGAATTTATTGTTTATTTTCACACTATATTGGGTATTAAGTGAATATAACAAACCGAAAGGTTGTTGAGATAGGGAACATCGGGACGTCATAAAGGACAGTGGTCCTAAAGTTTTTAAATGAGTATTTCCCATGTGTAACTTTTTAACTTGAGTTTTTACTATTTAATTTAGGAGGAATGCTTATAATTACAGAATTTACCGATACAATTGAATATGTTTTACATCAACGTGCCGATTCCCGTTAAATGGACTTTCATATGTTTGTGAGAGTCCATTTAGTATGTTTAGGGCTAAGCATTTACTCACACTTAAATGATTTAATTTCTTCTTGATCGAGCATATTAATGAATTGCTCGGTCATTCTAGCAGTTAAACCCCATATGGTATAGGCGTCATAATCATAAAAAACCACAGGATATCGTGCCGTCTTAAAATTGTAGTTTTTACCATCTGGAATGCTTTGATATGGAAAATCTTCAGATAAGTTAAAAACGGAATTAATAAAGTACGTTTTTGGTGGATTTTCAACAAAATAGGATAGTGGCACTGTAAATATATGGTCAACTTCGTCAGTCGCATATTTAATTTGGTCAAAAGGACGCTTGATGATTCCAACATAACAATGAATGATCATATCAAAACTGGTCATAACAGAGTCTATTTGTCCAACGATCTCTATTTCAGTCATGTCGATATTGAGCTCCTCGCAGGTTTCTCGAATCGCTGCTTCTCTCGAATGCTCAATATCCTCAATCGCACCACCTGGGAAACAGATTTCACCTGGCTGCGATTTTAAGGTTAAAGCCCTTTTTTCAAAGAGAAGTTCCCAACAACCGTTTTTTTCTATGAGTGGAATCAGCACAGAGGACTGTCGTTTCACACCTGAAGTGTTTGGTTTATATGCTTTTATAACATCGATAAGACTATCAATCATTTTAACCCCTTGTAACTTCTAATTTTAAATAAAATAAGGTATAATGTTAATGCACAAGATTTCCTACTACTATCATACTATATACATACCCAAACTCAAAGGGGATAAGTAATAGAAAAAGGAGTTGCCGATGATTTATTTATTTATCGTATTCGCAAAAGTAATTGAAGTTTCTATGGCAACCGTTCGAATGGTTTTAATCACAAAAGGAGAACGGAAAATTGGAGCGGTTATAGCATTCTTTGAAGTTTCACTTTGGGTCATTCTTGTCAGTACAGTGCTTGATAATATCATGGAGAATCCTTTGAAAATCGTTGCTTACGCCTTAGGTTTTTCACTTGGTAATTATATTGGTAGCTGGGTAGAAGAAAAAATAGGGATTGGTCTTGCGGAAATGCAAGTCATTTTAAAAGAAGAGCATGGTGAGACGGTTGTTTCGAACCTGCGTGAACAAGGGTATGCCGTTACCGTTTTAAGAGGTGAGGGTAAAAGTCATCCAAGATATGTTTTACTAATGTATGTGCAACGCAAAAAAATAAAAGAATGTGCCAACTTTATAAAATCAATTCAAGAAAATGCAGTAATTACAGTATCAGATAAAAAATCACTTTATGGTGGATACGGTATGCTCAGAAAATAAAGTGGTTATGAGGAAATGAAATGAAGGTAAAAGAAATAAAAATTGATTCATATTCAATTGGAGGTAATTCTCCGATAATAATAGCAGGACCTTGCTCTGTAGAATCTCATGAGAGCATTCTTGAGATCGCAAAAGCGGTCAAAGAAGCAGGTGCACATATGCTCAGAGGTGGAATTTTTAAACCTAGAACAAACCCACATGATTTTCAAGGATTGGGTTTAGAAGGATTAGAGTTCATGCTTGAGGCGAAAAGGTTGTATCAGTTACCAATCGTTACTGAACTTATGGATGAAAAGCATCTGTCAAGATTTGTTGATGACGTGGATGTGATCCAAATAGGATCGAGAAACATGTACAATTATAGTTTGTTAAAAGCGGTTGGTGAGACGCAAAAGCCAATCCTCTTAAAGCGTGGCTTTAGTGCTACAGTAAAAGAGTGGATCCTTGCAGCTGAACATATTCTCAAAGGTGGTAATGAAAATGTAATTTTTTGTGAGCGTGGGATTAGAACTTTTGAAACCTATACAAGAAATACGTTAGATTTAACTGTTGTACCTATTATTCAAAAGGAAACAGGACTCCCAATCATCGTTGATCCTAGTCATGGTACTGGAAAAAGAGAATTGGTTGAGATTATGTCTAAAGCAGCACTTGCTTGTGGCACGAATGGGTTGTTGATTGAATCGCATATCATGCCAGATTTATCTATATCAGATAAAGAACAAACAATTGATATTGATGCTTTGAGTCGTATCGTTCGTTCTGCGAAAGTCTAAATAGGTAAACTTAATCAAGAATGCAATAAATAAAAAGGAGAACCAGTCCATCTTATGAAAAGATGGGCAAGTTCTCCTTTAATATTTTATAAACTAAAGTCTACTGAGTAAAGTTAGACAACTTAATTAGTTTATGCTATTAGCACCATTTGAGAAGAATTTTAGATACTGATTGTTTTTATCGATATACATAATTGTATCTTCATCAATCGTGCTTTCATAGGACTTAAGTGTACGCCAGAACTCATAGAAATCCGGGTCCTTACTAAAGCCACTTGCGTAGATTTCAAGTGCAGTTGCATCCGCCTCACCGCGAATTTTCTCAGACTCTTCTATGGCACTTGCTTTAATTTGTGCTACGTTTCTATCTGTATCTGCCACTGTATTTTGGTAGAGTTCGAGTCCTTCTGATCGGATTTGCTGAGCGATTGCTTCACGTTCTGCTACCATTTTCTTATAAGTAGAATCAATATTTGAAGCAGGAACAATGGTACGATAGACATCGATATCAGTCAGCTGGATACCTTGAGTCGCAAGATTGTTATTAAGCTCAACCATAGCTTCTTGAAGCACGGTTTGTAACGCCTCTTTGTTGTTTAAGAAGTCTAAGCTACTTAAACGATTGATTCTATCGATGATAACGGCATAAGTGATTTCGTCGATTTTTGTGTTAGCGCCAGTGACAGTTCCAAGTGAAGATCTAAAGATCCCTGGATGCGTAATCTCCCATTGTGCAAACATGTTTATTTCATATTTGATTTTGTCCTTTGTATTAATTTTTGCTGTATTTGAGATATAAGTTAAAAGCTTGCTAGTATCCTTGTCTACTGTTGTAATAAATGGCACTTTGAACTTTAAGCCCTTAGAGGTTACTATTTTAACGTCTTTGAATCTTGGGTCGAGGTCATTTTGTATCTGCGCATCGGTATTATCGGCATCTACAATGATAGCTTTGATTTCACCAAGTTCTCTTACAGTAGCCACTTCATCTTCTCTAACGATATAGAAGCAATTGGTTAAAACGACGATGGCAGCAATAATTATTATGAACCCAACCACTGCAGCAACACTTTTCTTCGCCTGGGATTTTACATCTTTGAATTTATCTCTAGCTTGCGAAAACTCATCTCTAACGGTTTCTTGAGATTCTTGTTTATGTTCACCTTGATTTATATTCATTATTGTGTACCTCCTGTTGGTTGGAGTGGTAAAAATTTAAGGACATTATCGTTATCAAAGTCAATAATGTATTTGTTTTTAGCTGTTCCTAAAATTTTCTCCATTGTTTCGATATAAAGTCTCGTTTTAGTGATGTCCTTAGAAACGACATATTTATCATAAACTTGGTTAAAGTTAGTAACATCACCTTTTGCCTGAGCTACTTTTTCAGCTTTGTATGATTCTGCTTCTTGAATCATTTGATAAGCTTCGGCACGCGCTTTTGGTAGCATTTCGTTTGAATACTTATCCGCTTGACTCTTATAGGAATCTTTTTCATTTGAAGCGATGTTCACGTCATCATAAGCGTATTGAACGTCTTCAGGAAGTAAAACATCAGTTAACTTGACTTCATTTACTAAAATACCAACGTTATAAGTAGCCAGTTTTCTTTTTAAGTCAGGTAGGATTTCTTTTGCGATACTATCTTTGTTAACCAGTGCTTCATCTAAAATTTGATTTTGAATATTGCTTCTTAAAACACTTTCAAATGCAAGACGGATAGTACCTTCTTGATCATCAACGTTGTAGTGATAAGCTGCGACATCGGTGATTTTGTACTGAATAACTGCACCGATATTGATTAAATATGAGCCCTTAGTCAATACGATTTGCTCACTACCAACATCTTGATAAGTTGCTGCAGCTGACGTTGTCGGATCGCTGAGTGGTCGATAGCCATATTGAAGTGAGTAAATTTCGTTGGTATTGTAAATGATTACTTTGTCGATGAATGGAATTTTAAAGTGTAAACCAGCGGTAGTATTTACACTAGACAACTTTCCAAATCTTTCAATGATTGCTTCTTCAGCATTGTCAAGCGTGTAGTAACTGCTAAGAAAAACAGACGCTATGATAATGATTAAAGGAATCAGAACAAACAATTTTCTTGCTTTCATAGTTTCCTCCTCGTTTCGTTATATTACTAGTGTATAAGTTTGTCACAGAAAATACAATTAATAAACCATTAAATGTGGCAATTTTTATGTGGCTTCATCAATGAATAAGTTAAGGCTCTTTTAACGCTTTTTTAAGGAAATATCGGTATTACTTATAGACAAGGCTTAACAAACAGCTGTGAAGCGGTTAGAATAGTATTATGTTTAAAGAACAGGTAATGGGGGATTCAAATGACGATTAAATCAAATGAAAAAATGTTAGGATACTATATTAGAAGAATAGGTGAGAGATATAAAGCACATCATATCACGGCATTTGCTGGTCAAATGGCGTACTTCTTTGTATTGTCATTTTTTCCTTTATTGATATTTATTATTTCAATTGTATCAAAACTTAACATTAACTATGATTTTGCATTAGAAATACTACAAAGGTTTATTCCAAGTAATATTAGCAAAATGGTAACAGATTTTGTTGGTCAAACCATCATGACTGAGGGGTTAACCGTTTTATCAATTTCGGGGATTACAATGCTCTATTCTGCGTCTCGTGCGATTAGTGCACTTCAAAGGTCTATCAATATGTCCTATGACGTAAGTGAAACCAGAAATTTCGTTTTAGTGAAGCTAATGGGGATGTTTTATACACTGATGTTTATTTTGATTATCGTCCTGTCATTACTTGTACCTTCAGTTTTCCAAGGCATATTTGATTTTATTAACACGTATATAAAAATTAGTATTGATGATTATTGGTTAGATCTTGCACATTTACTTAGAAATCTTTTGTTATTTATCAGTTTTATTTTTGTATTTCTATCAATTTATTTGTTTTTGCCAAACAAAAAAGTACACCTGACAGAAATTCTGCCAGGTGCTGGTTTTGCAGTTGTTGGTTCTTTATTAACGAATTATATTTTTACGAGTATTGTAACCAAGTTAACGGATTATTCCATCGTATACGGATCGTTATCAGCGATTGTTGCGTTTATGGTATGGGTCTATTTCATGGCTTTGATCATCATTATAGGTGCGGAAATTAACGCAATAACATTAAACCTTAAGCACGATAATCGATGATAGAACCTTCAATTTGATCGTTCGTTAAAATGCTTTGAATTTTTAGATAGACTCTTGATTGTAGTTCCATAAAACCATTAGGTAACTCAAATAAAAACTTGAATTTACCAGGCTGCTCACATAACGTTTTGAAAAACAGTGTTCTATTAAGCTTGAACTGATACTTTGAATGTGTCAACCCAATTGCTTCGAGACGATCTTCGAAATCGTTTGTTATGCTCTCTACAACAAATGTGAAATGCGTACCATACATACGGTCACATTGACGCGCTTTATCAAATAGCAAATGAATGGCTTCGATTAAATCAAGTGCACCAGATATAACTTCTTCCTCATGTTGTTTATAATAACTTTCCATTGTTTGATCATTGCTATCATGCTCTGAAAGTCGAATAAAAGAAGCTTTTAGGTTGTGTGCATTAGAGTAAAATAAATCTATGATGAAGCGCTCATTTCCAGATCGATGGTCAGGAGTATTATGCACTTCACCTTTTCCGTAAACATGTGTTACGGTTTGTGACTTCTGTGTACTTTTAACATTACTTACTGGAACTTTACTATAATTTGATACTGCTGGACTTTTAGTAATATTAGCCATAGTACTCCCTCCTTTCGTTTTCTAATACATCTATCGGCATAAATTCAGTTTTTATTAGCTTTGTATAATTCTTGTAATAAAATCAATACAAACAGGTGCTAAATAGAAGCTTCAACAACACTTGGATATGTTATAATATCTGTAAGACTATTTACGAGAGGTGTTGTGATGATCAATCGTATTCAAGCAATTACTGTTGAACTAGAAAAAGAACTGCTCAATCGATCATTTCTTAAGAATTTCGGGATTACACGTAAAGCGATTATAGATTTAACAAGTGATGAAAGGTTTAAAGAGCAACTCAAAAGCATGATGGATAATAATTTATATTCCTGTCAGGCTGTTTTCGAGTTGCTTTCGCCATTTTTTGAATCCTATTCTGTTCAAATGGATCAAGAAGTTTGGTTAAATTACTTTTATCAGTATGCGCTTCATTTTTCATTTCCAGATGCAATTACAACAACGCTTACTGTGGCTAATAACAAAGCAGCAGAAGTCTATTTGCGCACATTAAAGATAGTGGCACAATGGCAAATGCATTCAAAGGACGATACATGGCAGAGTCAATATCCACTTGAGCTACTATCAGATAAAGAAATTGATGCCTTAGAAGATAAAACTGAGTATCTCGCATTTAAAAGAGCTTATCAGCATCTTTACGTCTATGAAATGATGAAACTCAATCAAGAAGTGATTGGTTACACGACACTTGATCATATCTGTGGTGTCAATCACTTGGCGATGAAAACAGCTAGACAACTTAAAGCAGCAGGATTTCCAATTGACCTTGGAAGGGTTTCTGGTGCTGCAATAGGTCACGATGTTGGTAAGTTTGGATGTAAGCCAGATGAAATGAAAAGAGTGGCTTATTACCATTATTTTTATACAGGCGAATGGTTTGAAAACCAAGGAATTGTCTATATTCGTAACGTTGCGATCAATCACTCCACATGGGATTTAGAGCTAGATGCTTTACCGATAGAGTCCTTAATTTTAATTCACAGTGATTTTAGAGTTAAAGCTGAAAGAATTAATAATAAATCTGTGATGCGATTTTATAATCTAAAGGATTCCTTTGATGTTATCCTTGAAAAGCTTGACAATGTAGACGCAGCTAAAGAAAATCGTTATCGAAAAGTATATGCTAAATTAAGAGATTTTGAAGCCTTTTTACAAGATTTAGGAATCAAAACTGAACCAAATGAGGCGTACGATTTGACCGTTCAATATACGCCAACAGCTTTGCGTAAGTATTTTACGCTGATGCAAGGTGAGGAGATTACAAAAAATGTAATATTTTCGTCTATCGATCATAATATTGAGCTGCTTTATCGATTAAGGGATGAGGCATCACTAAATAAAATGCTTGAACCCGTTCGAAATAGTAGAGATTTGACCAGTTTAAGAGGTTACATCGCTATTATGGAGGAATACTATAATTACCTGACTCAGAAGCAAAAACAGATCATGCTTAGCTTTTTATATGAAAAACTAGTATTACCTGAAGAGGACATCCGCAAACAGTGTGCAGAATTAATCGGAACAATCATTGCTTCTTATGATGAAGAAATCAGAAAAGAAACACCTCCTAGTGCAGATCCAGAAGCGCAAGTGTTGGATACAATTGGATTACTAAGAATTTATATTGATAAGTTCTTAAATCCTGAAAACAAGATTATAGATCGTCATAAGAAGTTTATCAGTTACAGTATGAGAGATATGCTAGATGCCTATTTTAAACACCTTAAAGGCACTGAAAAGCGTATTAAGAGCTTTGAAGTGACGGTGAATTTTTTTACTGAGTACAGCGAGCATGAACAAATTCGTTTTTATTTAATTAAAGCTGCTAGGATCTTACCATTTTCTGAATTCACACATGAGCAGACCTATACGGTTTTAAACTTTGTTTCGAATCTTCTAACCAGTCCTGAGTATAAAGTTAGACTGAGAGCATATAATTTAATCTACTCCATCTTACCGTTATCAAGCAAAACGGTTATAGAGCAAGCGAAGGTTGCAAGAGTCTTAGAAGATATCACAACCCTTAATGACCCAGCAGAAAATTATGCGAGATTAAAATTAGCAGAACAGCTTAAGCTTGATGAATCCGTAATCGAACAATTTAAAACCATATGCTTAGATGATTTGCAATATACAAGTAATATCTTTCTTAGTAATCTAAAATCGGCAACGCTAGATGTTGCAAAGCGTTTTCAAATTGAACTTTTAATGAGAAATACGCTTTTATATGATTATGAAAATTGTTTTTATATGGCGATGCATCTTTGTAATTTATTAAAGGTAAGTGCATTAGAATCGGTTAGAAATACGGCCGGTAGAATGCTTCTAAATTTGATTCCACATTTAAGTTATGAGCAAAAGAACGATATTGCAGTGGAGTTGTTACGTGCGCTTGAAATGGAAAGCTATGAATTCACAAAATATATACCGCCTTATCTTGGAAAGATCATACTATCTGTTAAACCGAAAGAATTGGATGAAATTATCGAGAGCTTTGAGAAGAAAATGAGTACGAACAATGAAAAACTCATTGCACTTATTGAAAAAACAGTAGGATATGCTATTGCTCAATATGCCGATTACAAGTACGCTTTCAAGGAAGAAATTGAAAATCATAATAGGAGAGTCCTCAGATTGTTTGGCGTGCTATTTAACGGCTTTGTTCATGGCTCAAGCTATGTTAATCAAGTCGCGTTTTCGGTAATTGCCAAGGACATTCTAACGGACAAAAATTTAACGCTAAGAAAAAAAGAATTCCTTTATCGAATGGTCATTAAGAAAGTAATGTCATTAATGATTAACACAGATGAGGGTGAAGAGCTGATTTTTTATAACAATACAGCTTGTTTAAAATATATTTATAGTTTTATCTCAGAGTTTACACATGAAATAGGGCCAATCCCACTTAAACCCAATAATAAAATCGCATTTTTCCCTGGTGCTTTTGATCCGTTTACACTTGGACATAAGCAAATCGCCAACGATATTAAGAATTTAGGATTTGAAGTCACGCTTTATGTGGATGAATTTTCATGGTCAAAAAGGACACAACCCAATCTTATTCGACGCAATATCATTAAAAAATCTATTGCTAGTGAAATTGATATCTATCAGTTTCCAAGGGACATATCGATCAATATTGCAAATGAAAAAGATTTAAAAAGACTAAAAGATTTATTCCCAGAATCTGAAATCTACATCGTCGTCGGATCAGATGTCATTTTAAATGCGTCTGCTTATAAAGGGCAAACGCCTGGTATTATCAATGAAATACCACATATCGTCTACGAAAGGTTTTATGAACAAGCGGAAGAGGAAATGCATCAAAAGCTAGATGAGAAGCTGAAATATTTGCATCCAAATTCTTTGAAGTTTGCTTTACCGAAGGATTACGAGCACATTAGTTCGACCTTGATTAGAGATTATATCGATGAAAAACGTGATATTTCAACGCTTATAGAGCCACTCGCACAGAATTATATCTATGAAAAGAGCTTATATCAACGTGAGCCGATGTATAAAAGTATGATGACGACAAAGTCGATTTATCTAGAAGTGCTTGAGCAGCTAGAGGATTACTTACTAGCTGAAATTGCTGATCTTTTCGGGGCGGACGCTGAGGAAATGATTGCTAATTTGGTTCGAGTATCAGAATACCCAAGCTTTAAACTCTATGTGCTTCGAAGTCTTGAAAAAAGTGGAGAAATTGTCGCTATAAGCGTGAGCCACTGGCTGAGAGCTACTGAGATTCACCATGAATTTAATGATGAGATGATTATAAGATATATCCGAACCAACTCAATTGGTAGAATTCTTGTGATTGATGGTATCATTAAAAGAAAAAATACGGATATAAGAAATACAGAACAGATCATGCTGACAGAGACCATCGCACATGCGCTTTCTAGGGATTATACGTATTGTATATACAAAGAAGCGTTTAAAGGAACTACGACAAAAGAAATTCATGATGTGTTAGAAATACAGGGCTTTATCAATTTGACATCGGCGAAAACGGCAGAACTCGTTCATGTTGTCAACATGTCTGCACCATGTACTTTAAATCTAGATATTCACTCCATGTTTAAAGAACCATACAGGAACACACCTGAGATTCTGAACGCTATGGCAAAGGCGAGACATAGGCTACAGCTATCGATGACTCAGCTATACCCAGGTAATCTTGTACTAAGCTTTGACCGTGCGATGATCTATGAAAACTTAATTAAAAAAGTCTGTGAAGAAAACAATATGCCAACGGTTCCTATTATTCCCAAGACCGTTGGTGATGCAATGTGTGTGCCATTTGGCGCTGTATTTAAGAGATGGTTGATTCCAAATACTGTAACTAAAACACTTCATGCAGAAAAATATTTTTCACCGGATCTCATGACACATCAAATTAAAGAGTATCCGTTTTATTTAGATATTGAGAATCAAATTAAAATGTTAAAATCGTTTAATCGACCCGTGATTTTAGTAGATGACCTTTTAAATAAGGGATACCGTGTAAAAGCGCTAGAACCATATTTTAAAAAGTACGATGTAGAAATCAAGCGATTTATCGTTGCGATTATGTCTGGACAAGGGAAAGAAATTGCAGAATCAATGGATATTAATGTTGATTCAGCCTATTTTATACCGAAAATTAAAGTTTGGTTTTATGAAAGTAAGTTATATCCATTTATTGATGGAGATGCGGTTTGGAGAGGCGGAATACCGGAAAGAAATTTAATCAATTCAATTAATCTCGTTTTGCCTTACGCTTCTGCATCCTATGTAGCAGATACTTCCAAGGAAGCAATCTACAATTTATCAGAGACTGCTTTAACTAACGCAATTGAGATAATGTGTGCCGTAGAAATGGTATATGAGCGACTTAATGATCGTTTGCTAACGATTGATCGACTAGGTGAAGTGCTAAATACACCAAGATATCCAGACAAAGGTCGACATATATTCTACTCTGATAACATCAAGCCATCAGAGTATATAAAAGACGATTTAGAGCAACTGAAAAAAATGAAGACAATTTATATAGGGTGATAATTATGAAGACATATTTTTATAACAACTGGGAAATTGTATCAAATGAAACATTAGATTTTTTCGAAAGTGGACTTGAGGATGCTGAAGTAAAGCCGTCAGGTATCTTTGATAAAATAATTGCTTTTAGTAGTAAAAAAGGTAAAACGAAAAAAATAACAGAAATGCGATTAGAAGATCTGGAGAGTGATCTAACGGAGTCTTTAGAAAACTATTATGCGTCTGATTCCACCTTCTATCCAGCAGTTAACATCGCCTATTTTAATAAGGAAACACTGGAGGTTGAATTCTGTCATTTTTTAGATGCGCTATCAGAAAGTCGATATGCATTTAGTAAAAAGAGGGTTCATTTACTTGCCTTGGGTGATGTAGGTGGGCAGCTTGCAACTGGTTTAAAGCTTTTAGGGGGGGAAGTGATTCATACATTAGGATTGTATGATATAAACCCAAATGTAATAAAGCGATATGAGTTCGAACTAAACCAAGTAGCTATAAATCCCGAACTCAAAGTAATCGGTTTAGAGGAGTCGGAGTTGTTTGACGCTGATGTTTTTCTATTTTGCGCTTCTAAATATGTGCCAAAAGTTGGCGAGGTCGTTGCGGATGTAAGGATGGCACAATATGAAGACAACTCAAAATTAGTTGCCCATTTTGCTACATTAGCAAGAAAAAAGGCTTTTAAAGGGATATTTGGCGTGGTGTCTGATCCAGTTGATTTGCTGTGTCTATCTGCCTACCACAGTTCTAACTTGAACGATGAAGGCGTTTTTGATCAAAGGGGTTTGCTACCAGAGCAAGTCGTCGGATTTGGTCTAGGCGTAATGGACGCAAGGGCGAAATACTATAGTGATCTTTTAAACTATCATTATCCAGTAGTTGGGCGTGCATATGGACCACATGGTAAAGACTTGGTTATCGTTGAAAATGTTGAAAAGGAAGCGATTGATAAGTCGGTAATCTTGACAGAAAAAGTGGTTACTGCAAATCTTGAGATGAGAGCACTAGGCTTTAAGCCTTTTATTGCACCCGCACTTTCGTCAGGTGCAATTTCAGTGGTTAAGATGCTAGCTGGCGAATATCATTATAGTGCCAATTTCTTAAACGGTATCTACTGGGGGGCGATGAATAAAAGAAAAGACAATTATGTTAATTTCGAGAAATTGCATTTGCCAAAAAATGAATACGATCGTGTTAAAGCGGCATATGATAAGCTGGAGGCTCTATGGGAAGCATTGATGTCATAAAGTTTGAGAGCTTAAATCAAACGGTTGATTTTGACTGGATTGAAAAATATGCTGATGAAGCGTTGATTGCTGCGGATTCATTGGTTAAAAAGCGGGTACTTTATATCGTTGAACTCGATGAACTGGGTCAATCAGACCGAGTTAATCAATATTTAAAAGAAGCGATTGCTCAATATAACAACAGTGGAGACTTACCTTTCGAAAGTCAGGTTGCAGCTCTTATTGTACGATCAGAAAGTGAGTTTTTCACAAAGTCATTCGCTAAGAAATTTATGTTTCATCTCAATCAGTTAGGATGTGAATTTATTGGGCATCCATTGGTAGAAAGGATTGTCGATGGACAAAATTTCAGAACTTGGTCTAAGGCAACTGGTGAATCGTTAGATGTGGTCGAGAAAGAACAAGTCTTCAAATTGATAACGAGATTGGGTAACTACAGCACGATCAAACGGAAAAAAGCTAAATTGCTCGTATTACATGCTGGGCATAAAGACACTTCAAACACATTAATGTACTGGGAACAAATAAAAGAAAAATTAGAGCCTGATTTAATTCAAATCGATGAACTGCACGTTGAAGAGGGAAAAATATCTGATTGCTATGGGTGCAGCTTTGAAACTTGCATGTATTATGCAAAAGAGAAAGCTTGTTTTTACGGAGGCTTTGTCGTAGAAGACTTGTACCCTAAAATTGAACAGGCTGATATGGTTTTGTGGATTTGTCCAAATTACAATGATGCCATATCCGCGAAACTCATGGCAGTCATCAATCGCTTAACCGCATTGTACCGATCGATGAACTTTTATGAGAAATATCTATTAAGCATCGTTGTATCGGGTAATTCAGGAAACGATTCTGTGGCAATGCAGCTGCTTGGAGCACTTTGTATCAACAAAGGTTTTAGACTGCCGTCACAGTTTGCAGCGATGGCGATTGCCAATGAACCAGGTGATATTCTTAGTGTAATGGACTTAGATAGAAGAGTCAAAGATTATGTAAACTCTGTGCATAAATTAACAAACAAAATTGTGACAAAATAGTAAAAAAAGGTTTTATTTTTTTTATTTTGTGGTATAATCATATTAAGAAACCAGTTCAGTAAAAATTAGTATAGAGTAGGGATACCAACCATTCTAGAGCTTTGTTCAAAGGAGTGAGTCCGCCAAAATATTAATTTGGAAATAATTGTTTTAGGGAAGTAAATGTTTTGTTGTAACAAAATTATGTCAACTGATGAACAACACCAAGTTATGAGTCGCTAAGGATTCGAAAATTATTGTGGGTCGGGGTCATTAGTGGATATGATTGCTTCAAATTTAATATTTATTTTAGCTTCAAAATTAGTTTTTTAAATTAGCTTTAGAATTAATTTTATTTAGTTTCAAAGAGTTAGATTCAAAAAATTAGTGTCAAAGAGTTAGTGTCAAAGAATTAGTTTTAAATAGCTTCAAAAATTTAGATTTGAAATTAGCTACAAAATAAGCTCCAAAAGTATGATTAAATGAACTGGTTCAGATGGACTTTAGTCCAAGAGAAAGGGTGAGTCCACCAGAAGTGTTAGAAGAAATATTTGAAACGAAAAAGTGAAGTATCTCATGAGTTATTGTTGAGATACTTCACTTTTGTTTTTGTTATTTTTCTGGTCGATATCTGTTTAAGGCGTCTCAGTAGGCTCCGTTATGTTTGAAGCGCTATTGCCTTTCGTAGTGTAGTCAACCGTATATGGAACACTCCATTCGCCATTTTTGCCTTGCACGCTTAATTGAATGGTATATGTACCATCTGATTCAAAGACAGGGAATAAATTCTTGTCATCAAAGGTTGAAATCAAAGAGCCTGCATAGTAGATTTCCCATTCATAGGCGACAATGTCCTTACCACCAGTAGAATGATTCATGAATGCAACTCGATTATCATGAAGAGGTTCAATTTCAAAACTTGCTTCTATTGGTTCATGTTTAAACAATAATGAACTTCCAAAATAAATTAACCCTATTATGATTAGGACAATTATCGGAATTAAAATGTATTTAACTTTAAATCTTGATGGTGGTGCGTCAAGATCTTCGTTTTGAGATTCAAAAAGCTCATCCAATAAACGATCCTCAAGGGCCTCTTCATCGTCGAATTCTCTTTGTTTACTACTTTTGGGTAGCGTTTCCGGCATACTAAGCTCATCTTTAAATAATTCTTTGAAGGACTGCGTATCGGTTTTACGACTTTCATTTTCAGAATCCAATGCTGGTTTTGTAGCGTTTTCTTCCTGCATAATGTTTTCAGAAAGCATTATTTCGCCTTCGTCTTCGACATTTAGTACAGGTTCCTCAACTTTTAGATCAGGTTCTTCAATGCTTTGTGCTTGCGCATCATCTATACTTTGATTGGATTCTTCGATGTCATGTGGTTGTTCATCGGCAGTTTCGGTTGCTTCCTCAAAATTTTGAATTGATTTGTCAAAGTGTTGAACTGGTACATCAATGCTTGACTCAAGTTCAACATCATCTGGTGTATTTTCAGGGGCATTTTCACTATCCGTAGAAGTTTCATAATCACCAGATCCCATATTTTTAAGCAAATGCGCAAGTTCACTTTGTAAGTCTTCATGTGCCAATGTTTCAGGTAAAGGTATTTCAGCTTTTGCGCTAGTAGGTGCAATATGGTTATAAGGTAGTGGCGGTCCAGCTTCTAAATCGTTGATAATGATATGGTATTCAGCATTTATGGATTCCAAGGCCTCAGGTTTTTCAAATATAAATACATCCTTAAAATCTTTTCTTAGAGATTTGAATGACCCATAAGAGTGATGCCCTAAAATTAAATTGTCAATAAATTGGCTATGAAATCCTTCAGAATCATATAGAATATAGTCAAGTGTCTTACCTAATTGTTTAAACAGTTCAAAGTCCGAATATAGATCTGAAGCGGTATAATCGATTAATTCTCTAAAGGCTAGACCGTCATCGGTTATGAGTATTTGATCTTCGTCAACGAGTTGAATTTTAATGGCATTATTAAAGACGTCGTACTTTTCAATCATCTTTAAAATCTCATATACAACTTGTATACGATCATCATAATCTATTTTGGCTTTTTTAATAAATTTCTTTAACTCACGTCCTGATTGTTGGTGGAGAATGAGATGCAATTTACCTTCATCCTCAATTAGCCCTACATAATTGTGAAGGTGTGATTGAATCAAATGTTTTGTCGCTTTGCTGATATTTTCAGGCATAAAGAAGGTGATTAGGAATACTGGTGTTTGATCTATTATAGTCACTGCACTTGAAAAGCACAGTTGTTCATCTTCATAAAGAAGTTTCCAAGATTTGAAATCATTTAGTGTCATTGAGTCCTCCTTATCAGGTAACTTTGATTTATTTTATCATAAGTGGTGGACACATGTACAAGGAATTATTCAAAAATTCACTACATATGGTATTATGCTTGTTTTTCAACTTATTTATTCTACAATATACTGGTTAGTTTTCTAACCATGTACTATAATTAAAGGAGAAAAGTGGAAAAAGGAGTGGCGATATGATCAAGGTGTTACATCTTTCTGACATACATTTAAATTCTGGCTATGCCAATAAAAGCGAAAAGGTACGAAAACAACTAAAAAATAGTTTGAAACAGTCTTTTACTAATGCATTTGACTATGCAATCAGTCATTTTTGTGATGTGGTAATGATTGTTGGTGATTTATTTGATCACGATAAAATATCATTTGAGGATGAGCAGTTTGTTATAAGTGAATTTGAACGCGTATTGAAAGTAGGCATTCATGTTGCTTACTGTTCTGGTAATCACGACCCTTTTGGCACATTTCCTTTTATGAGTAAACTATCATCGTACGATAATCTGCATATTTTTCTCGATGATAGCGTTCGAATTGATTTGGTGCATAGTAGAGATAACACGCCATTTGAGCTAATAAGCGTTGGTCATCAATCAAAATCTGAACAAAGAGACCTGATCAGTACATTTCCTAGAAAAGATGGATTTATCACAAGAATAGGTATGGCACACGCCAGTGTACCTAGTGCGCTAACGACTTCGGATAAAGTTGCATATATGGCGACACCGCTACACACTATTGAGTCATTGAATTACGATTACTTTGCTTTAGGACATATCCATATTCGTCAATTGCTAAATGATAGAATCGGTTATTCTGGAAATATTCAGGGATTAAACATAAAAGAGATTGGAAATAAAGGTGGCTTTTGGATTGAAATTGAAGACGGGATCACTCATGTTAAACCAGTTGATTTTAATGCTCTTTCTTGGTATCAATTGAATTATGACTTTACACCTGAAATAACAAGTATGGAAGCCTTAAAGGATGACTTAGTTAATTTGATTCAGGAAGAAACGAAAGATGAAAGACAACCAAAATTGATTAGAATATTGTTAAGTGGTAAAACACGGTTGCTTGAGGATCTAAATTCAATCAATCTAGAATATTTAGAGAAAGATTTAATGGATTTATTGGATCTACTCTTTCTAGAATTTGATATGACTAAGTTAGAAGTTTATATATCCGAAGAATCTCTTAAGCAAGAGCATACCGTTGTCTCGGAGTTACTCAGTCTGCTAGATGAAAAAGATTATCCTGAGGTGTTATTGATAAGATTAAGCCAGCTGCCAGGATTATCTGGTTTCAAACAAAAACAACAAAAAATTGATGCTATAAATGCACTCAATCAAGAAGTAAAAACATTGCTACTCAATAGAATGGTGGTATCTAAAGATGAAAATTAAACAATTGGACTATAAAGTATATGGTAAATTGATATCTCTATCAGTTAAATTAGGCGAGAAGATTACTTTTTTTTATGGACGCAATGAGTCGGGCAAATCGACAATTTTCAACTCAATTTACTCAATGTTCTACGGATTTAAACCAGCCAATAGAGATAAACATCCTTATGTGAATTGGCAACAAAATGAAATCAACTTTTCTTGTGAAATCGAAAATAATGGGGAACTTTTTGAGGTTGAAAGAAGTCTAAAGAGTGCGCCTAAATTAAATATAACGGATCTTTCGAAAAATAGTATTCAGAGTTTTAGAAATGAAAGACTACCCTTTATTACAAATGTCAGCGATAAAATGTATGAGAGTGTTTTTTATTTGACTGCTGAGACACTAAATAGCATTGAACAAGATACTTGGGAGAATGTACAAGAACAGCTTATCTTCAATTATGGTTCTGACTATTTGAGAAATGTTAATGAAGTTTTAAATGAACTTGATAAAGAGATTAGTAGTATATGGCGGAAAGACAAGAGAGGTAATCCTCAAATGTCTGTCGTTCTTTCGGAAATTAATGAGCTTAAAAAGGAGAAACTTAGATTAGAGCTACTGTACGAGGAAAGAAATTCAGATATCGAAAGGCTCAAGCAGCTCTCAAATAAGATTGAAACTTTGTCAAATCAAAAGAAGACCATTAATGAGCAATTAAAAGAAATTAGAACTTTACGCCCTTATAAAGATTTAAATGATAAAATTGAAGCATTATCTCGTCGAATTTATAATGCTGAATCGTTTGATGCCTTACCTGATCAAATACTCATTCAATATGGTCAGAGCCTTGCTAAACTTACAGAACTGAAGACTAGAACTGAAAGCTTAAAGGAGAAAATAGACCATTTAAAACGAGATCTAAGTCCATTAAATGAATCAGACATTAAATTACTTGAACTAAACGAAGTTAGAAATGAAATTGAAAGCGGTGTAGCGATCTATGAAGCAAAAGACCATGAAATTCATAGAATCATTGATGAGAGAATGCGTTTAAACGATAAAATTGCCGCCAACTACCAAATGCTATTTAATAAGGAACTGACACCAGAAGACAAACGGAATCTCAAAGGCGTTCAAGTACTAGATTTAATCACTTTGGTTCAAAAGATAGCCGAAGGTGAGCAAAAAAACCAAGAAATAATTCAAATTGAAAAAACAGATGTGAAAAGTAACAAACTTATTATGCTTGCTATTGGCGCTATAGGTGCTATTTTTACACTTTTAGGAGGGTTATTACCGGCTATGAGGGTCTTATCGTGGCCAGGTTTATTGATGATTGGCTACGCAATTGCTAGTTTGTTGCCATTGGGTTCAAAAAAACAGCAAACAATGGTGGATTTAAGTGACTTTTATACAAAAATCAATCAGTCGACAAATGGGATCACATTACCAGAATATGTATATCGTGATAACGATCAACGATTTTTCACGCGTCTTGAGCAGTTGATTGCATTGGTAATTGATGAGGCAGTTCTTGAAAGTAAGCTTGAACAAATGGCAGTTGAAAAGAAAAATGATGAAGATAAATTGATTGGTTTAATGAATATGCCTAATGTTGATTTTACGAGAGGCGTTAGGCTGACCATCCAATTAATACTCACTCAGCTAGAAGCACTCAACAAAAGAGTGGCTGAAGAGACTTCTAAAGGCAGAGAAATTATTCAATATGAAGAACAATTTCTGCAAGAGTTAAGTCGTTATGAAGCTGAACAAGAGAATCACGATGCTTTGGTAGGCAAGATCCTTGATTTTGGAGATGGTGATTTAAACTTTGGGCTAAAGCAAATTGAGTCCAATCGCGAAGTCACTCAAACCATTAGAATTTACCAATCGGAGTTAAGCAATTATGATGTGGATTTAGAAAAGTTGAAGTTGCTTGAAGTCTATGATTACGATTTGCTTGAAGAACAGTTGGAAGAAGTGAGTGAACTTGAAAAGTCTCTTCTTACTGAAAAAGCAAAACTCACAACAGAAATTGAGAACTTTAAGCAGCAGTTCAATCTAGAAGAAGTCATTAGCAATATACTCTCAAAACAACTTGAATATGATACTTTGACAAAAAAACGCGATCTATTAATGATTTCATATGAACTTTTAAAATGGACAGATGAGAAGTTTAGAATTGAAAATCAGCCTAATATCATTCAAAGAGTAAGTGAGCTTCTTAGTGATATGACAGGTGGAAAATATGAGCAAGTGTTACTACAAGAAGAAAATCAAAAGTATGAGTTGATTTTTAGAGTTGCAGGAGAGCTTCTACCAGCATCTCTTGCTTTTAGTAAAGGCACAAAACAACAATTGTTTTTAGCTTACCGAATTGCAGTGATAGAAGCACTTGATCCTGAGGGTAATTTACCTTTGGTTTTAGATGAAGCTTTAATCAATTGGGATCAAGAAAGATTCGATAATACCATGAAAGTTTTGAGCAATCTAGCAGAAAAAAGACAGATTATAGGCTTTACATGTCATCTTGATTTGGCTAATAGACTTAAGAATTTACAATCTGTTAGAGTAATTGAGGTGGAAAATGAGTAAAGAGATTTTAGAACAATTAGAATTTGAAAAAAACAAACGCAATATATTAAAACAAGTTAACGAAAGTAAGACAGAGCAGCTGACCAATAAGACGCATTCAGATCAGAAATATGCATGGGAGTACGAGCTAGAGTTCTACAGAAGAAGTAAGCGAAAAGAACGATTTTACACGTTTGGCGCTATTTGTGGCATATTAGCTTTAGCCATTAGCATTGTATCTAACTTCAACACATGGGTTGGATTTCTAATGCAATTTTAATGAATTCCTTAGTATAAGTAAAGAGAATCGCGTTATGATGGTTACGATATAGAATAGCATAAGGAAGGAGGTCGTAACGTGATTGAACAGACCAGTGGAATGAGTACAAAAAAATCGACAGAGTCAACACCCAAAGATATCGTTATCGATATTAAAGAACTAAGAAAAGTTTATAAGGTCGGTGGTGAGAAGGTTGTTGCTCTAAACAAGATTGATTTGTTAATTCATCGTGGGGAAATATGTTGCATCCTAGGCACTTCAGGCTCAGGTAAGTCAACACTTTTGAACATGATGGCAGGTCTTGAAAAACCTACGAAAGGGACAATACGAATTAAAGATCAAGCTATGGAAAAGATGTCTGAAAAACAGCTTGCTGTTTTTAGACAAAAGTATATCGGCTTTATTTTTCAATCGTATAATTTACTCCCTGCACTTACAGCACTTGAAAACGTGGCAATGCCATTGATCTTTCGTAGATTTACTAAAAGTAGACGTGAAAAAATTGCTAAGAAATACCTAGAAATGGTTGGCCTTAAGGAACGCTATAAGCATAAGCCAAGTCAGATGAGTGGGGGACAGCAGCAAAGGGTTGGTATTGCAAGAGCTTTTGTCGGATCACCTGAAATTATTTTTGCAGATGAACCTACAGGCAACTTAGATACAAAGACCTCAATAGAAGTCATGCACATCATGTGGAAAATGGCGCGAGAGAAAAATCAAACCATCGTCATTGTAACGCATGACCCTGAAGTTGCTTTATATGCAGATAAAGTTATCCACATTAGAGACGGGGACATTCAAAGCATTGAACTAAGAGATGGAGATGACGTATACGAAAAGTATATAAAACCATACGAAGAGAATTATGTAGAAATTTAACTATCTTATACTAAGGGGAAAACAATGAGAAATAGAATATTGAAAACGATGATTTTGATGATGGTATTTGTTCTAACCATCAGTGGAAGTGGATTTGCACTTTCAGATCCTTATAAACCAGTAGTCGGCGTAAAAGCAGATGGGACGCTTCAAGTTGTTAAGGCAGGGCAAAATTCTGAATATAAAATTACACTCCAAAATGTAAGCTACATCATGGCAAAAAATGTTCGCGTTACGATTCAAGGCAATCACCCATTTAGAAGTGATATAGCGAACTTATCTCAAAAAGTTACTTATTTGAATCCAAATGAAACTAAGGAACTTGTTTTTAATGTTGCGACGAGTCCAACGGCTGAATCAAAAACATATGAATTTGATGTATTGATTGAATTTAGCAACTTTGAAGATACCGATTACACAATTACTGACAAAGCTTATGTACAAGTTGAAAATTCAAATGTGGAACCAATTTTAGGTGTTGTATCTTATAATACAGGACAAGATGCGCTTCAAGCGGATACGCCAGATGCGTTAGCACTTAAAATTAAAAACACAGGAACCATGAAAGCAAAAGATATCAAAGTATCTGTATCAGGTTTTTCAAACGAAGGTGTCGTACTTTATAAAGATGTAGATACAAAGACTTTAACTGAACTTTCTTCTAAAACAGAGCAGCTTGTATATTTTAACATTATAGCTGGAAAAGACGCCAAAGAAGGTACTTTCCCGATAAATGTGAAAATCGATTACATCGATGAAGTGGGTAAACAATACAGCAAAACTTCAATCGCGTATGTTACATTAGCAGGTAAAGACGCAATTGATGCTGACTTAGAAGTAACAAACGTCGTTTATCCAAACTCAGTCAAAGCTGGTAATGATTTTGAGGTTACGTTTACAGTAAGTAATAAAGGAAATGCCGAAATCTCAACAGCTGACATTAGCTATGACTATCCAGAAGTTTTTATTTCTAAAGCGACTTCGAGAGTCGTTGTAAAAGCATTAGCGCCAGGAGCGTCTAAAACAGTAACTTTCAAAATGATGGCAAAGGCAGATACGACGACTGAAAACTATCATACCTATATCAAAGTGGCTTATGTGCCAAAAGGTGTTACAAGTGCAGAGGCTGAAACGGTTCAAGAATATGTAGGCATATATGTTGAAGGCACCACAGAAGATGCTGGTTCAAAACCGAAACTTATTGTTGAGAGTTATGACTACGGCGGTGAATATGTATATGCTGGTCAAGATTATCCGTTAACAATTAACATTAAAAATACAAGTACAGTAGAAAGCACAAAAAATATCAAAGTGACTTTGACAAGTGAAGATAATGTATTTACGCCAGTAGATTCTTCAAGTTCTTTCTTTATTCCAAGTGTTGGACCAGGTCAAGTTTACTCGCATACAGTTTATTTAAAGACAAAAATAGATGCAAGTGTAAAGATCTATACAGTAACGGCAAAAATGGAATATGAAGATGGCAAAGGAAATGCATACGATGCAAACAAATCACCTTATGAAGAAAGTGAAGTTTTAAGCGTCGCAGTTGCTCAACCGGTAAGATTAGAAACTGCTGAAATGGTTGTGCCTTTTGAAATTTATTCAGGTCAACCGTTTTATATTGAGCAAGAATTTTATAACATGGGTAAATCAATCATGTACAATATGATGGTCAAACTTGAAGGTGTTGAAACCAACGAAGGCAGTTATTTTGTCGGTAACTTCGATGCTGGAAAGAGTGATTATTTCTCAGCTCAAGCATTTGCCTATGAAACGGGTACATTTGATGGAAAGCTGGTATATACTTTTGAAGATGCATTAGGAAATGTGTCAACAGTGGAAAAACCTTTTAGTTATACTGTAATGGAGATGCCAATCATCGATAATGGTGGCGAGTACCCAATTGACCCTGGTATGCCGGAAGAGCAACCTAGCGGTATCGCAATGTGGAAAATTCTATTAGGTGTATTTGTTGCTGCTGTTGTGGCGTTCTTTATCGTTAGAAAAATCTTAAAAGTAAGAAAACACAAAAGGGAAATGGAGGCTTTAGATGAGTAGTTTCGATTTAGCTGTAATGGGTTTAAAAAACCTATTACGACGTAAAGCTAGAACGATTCTTACGGTCTTAGGCGTTATTATAGGTACAGCGTCAATCGTTGTCATGGTATCTTTAGGGTTAGGTATGAACAAAGCGTTTGAACAACAACTTGAATCCTATGGTAGCTTAACGATGATTGATGTGTATGCCAATAATTATTATTTTGAAGGTCAATCTAGTAGTGACGGTCAAGTTTACTTGGATGATGACACAATAAGCTCTATAGAAGGTATAGAGAATGTAGAATTTGCTGTAGGCTTCAAACGTTTTGATTCTAAGATTTATGCGGGTAAGTACGAAAGCTACACAAGTATTAAAGCTGTAGATTTTGACAAACTTGCATTGATGGACATTAAACTCAGTGAAGGAACTTTGCCTACAGGTGAGTTTAAGAATGAAGTATTGTTTGGATTTTATGCTAAAAATTACTTCTATGATCCAAAGTCTAGGAATCCTTATCAAAGTCCACCAGTCATCGATGTATTCAATACAAAGCTTGAGATGTTGCCATCT
The DNA here is from genome assembly GCA_002441045.1 of Firmicutes bacterium UBA6226. The sequence continues at coordinate 30,579 of DJWQ01000024.1, forward strand.
TCACAATACTATGAAGGCAGACGACCTAAAGGATTTGTTCTTACTGTAACAGGTGTAACCTCTGAAATGGATTACAATTATGCCAATGATGTATTTATGGATTACGATACTTTCGTGAAGCTAAAAAATGATTTTGAAAGAAAGAACAAAACAGGCGATCAAGGAAACAATGGAAATACTGGAAACAGTGGGTCAAAGGGATCGCGAGGCAATTCTACTAAAGAAAACAAATACGATGAAATGAAAGTAAGTGTTAGTGACATTAAATACGTTCAGGACGTACAAGATCAAATTAAAGCAATGGGATATGAAGCCTATAGCTTAACCGACGCACTTGAAAATATGAAGCAAACTTCAGGATTGATTCAAGCCATCTTAGGTGGTATCGGAGCGGTTTCATTATTTGTAGCAGCAATAGGCATAACGAATACGATGGTAATGTCGATTTATGAAAGAACGAAGGAAATCGGGGTTATGAAAGTAATTGGCGCTCAATTAAAAGACATTAAGCGATTATTTTTATTTGAAGCGGCAATGATTGGCCTATTTGGTGGCATCTTAGGCATTGGTCTCAGCTTTGGTATCTCATTTATTATCAATTCGGTTTTATCAGGAATGAATGGTAATTCTGGATATTATGGCCCAACTATATTATCCGACATACCAGTATGGCTTGCATTGTCTGGTATGGGTTTTTCAACGGTCATAGGACTAATAGCCGGTTATTATCCAGCAGTACGTGCAACAAAATTAAGTGCATTAGAAGCGATCCGTACAGAATAAAAATAGCATCAATATTATTTTAACAATTAAATAAAAGCAAAGAGTTGTTAAAGACTTAATTTAGAGTTTTTAGCAACTCTTTTTTTGATTTTGTAAAGGGGATACATTATAATGAAAAAGGAGGTACAAATGCCAAAACAAGTTATGACAATAAGAATGATTGATGGACATCCAGTAAATCAAACTCAGGATGTGCCTTTTATAGCACCACCAATTTACGAAGTCATTCGTTTATATGAAGGTGTGCCTTTATTTGTAGAGTCGCATCTAAAACGACTTTATAACTCAATGCGATTAACAGATTTAATTTTAGAGTTGCCGTTAGAGTTAGTCGTAAATACAATCAAAGAGTTAACAGAATTAAATCATATATCAAATTCAAACGTGAGATTGGAAGTCGGCAAAATTGCATCTGGTCAATTATGTTGGACACTTTATTTGGTAGAATCAGTCTACCCAGAGCGTTCAACGTATGATACAGGCGTTGAGACGTCTACTTATAGAATAGAACGTCCCAATCCACACGCTAAAGTTTATCGAGCTTCGTTTACCGAATTAATCGGAGCTGAAAAGATAAAAAATAATGTTTTTGAAATTATTTTAGTAAATGAACTAGGTCAAATAACTGAAGGTAGCCGCTCCAATCTATTTTTTATTAAAGATAACACACTTTATAGTGCAAGTAGAGAACTGGTGCTAGAAGGGATTACACGTGAGAAAGTTTTAGAAATACTATACGAGCGAAGAATCGCCTTAGTTGAAGGCGTTCTACCAGTCGAAAATTTGAGTGATTTTGAAGCGTGTTTTTTGACAGGTACATCGATTCACATTTTACCAATTAAACGAGTTGATTCAGTTTTATATGATTCTGCCAATCATCCAATGATTAAATGGCTACAGAAGGAATTTGAAACTAAAATACAAGATGATCTACAACAAACAAGGAGGCTTTACAAATGACAAAAGTACATGAAAGATTTTTAAAGTATGTGGCATTTGATACAGAATCTGATCCTGAATCAGAGAGTTGCCCATCGACAGCAAAGCAGTTAGAACTTGGAAAGTATTTGGTTGATGAAATGAAGGCAATTGGCGTTGAAGGTGTAGAAATGGATGAGAATGGTTATGTATATGGCCATATTAAGGGCAATGCACCTGGGCCAAAACTTGCTTTTATTGCACATATGGACACTTCTCCTGATTTATCAGGTGCAAATATCAACGCGAGAATCGTATCCAATTACGATGGTAAAGATATTGTTTTAAATGAAACAGAACAGATTATTATGTCACCAGTAGAGTTTGAGAGCTTAAATCACTATGTGGGTCAAGACTTAATCGTTACCGATGGCTTAACACTATTAGGGGCAGATAATAAAGCGGGGATCGCTGAAATACTAACCATGGCGGAATATTTAATTAACAACCCTAGCGTAAAACACAGTGATATAAAAATAGCATTTACGCCAGATGAAGAAGTCGGAAGAGGTGCTAACCTTTTTAATCTTGAGAAGTTGGACGCTGATTTTGGATATACAGTTGATGGTGGTGAGCTCGGCGAAGTGGAATATGAGAACTTCAATGCAGCAACTGCTAAAATAAAAATAAAAGGATCTAACATTCATCCTGGTTCAGCAAAAGGTAAAATGAAAAATGCCATTCTAATCGCTATGGAGTTACACGGTATGCTGCCAGTTTTCGATAATCCTGCTTATACAGAAAAATATGAAGGCTTCAATCATTTAAATGATATATCAGGTAATGTCGAAAGTGCGAGTATGCTATATATTATACGCGATCACGACCTTGCTAAGTTTGAAGAAAAGAAAGAGATGTTTGTTCAAATTGAAAAGTTCCTCAATCATAAATATGGAGAGGGAACGGTTAAAATTGATCTAATCGATTCTTATTTCAACATGAGGGAGAAAATTCTACCACATTTCCACTTAATAGAAAATGCGATGACTGCGATGAAAAATTTAGGTATTGAACCATTGGTGGTTCCAGTTAGAGGCGGAACAGATGGCGCAAGACTATCCTATATGGGATTGCCATGTCCAAATCTTTGTACTGGTGGTCATAATTTCCATGGAAAGTTTGAGTATATTCCAGTACAATCAATGGAAAAGACCGTTGAAGTTCTTTTAGAAGTCATTCAGTTATATGTAGGAAAATAATAATAGTAAAAATTAAAACAGCCCATTGTAATAAGTTCATCACAATGGGCTGTTTTTTTCATTAGTAACGTTCATCCTCATCCTCTTGATGATTTCGACTGCTATCGTTTGCATATCCATCATCAGAATTCGCTGGTTTTCTAAGTAGGTATAGCCCTACAGCGATTAACCCTACAAACAAGATTAGGTCGTAATTTAAGTTGACAAAATTCTCAACTAAAAATAAAAGAGAAATTCCAAGCAAAATCATTCCAGTACGATAGTTAGCTCTTGGACGATGTCCATAATAAGCCATTTGTAAAAAGCCGAGTGCTGGCCCCATAATATAGAGTGGCCATAGGTTTCCCTGCACATTCCAAGTTGTAAATTCACTTACGAGAAAGAATAAACCGTAAGTTAAGAAAGTCGCGCCAGTTAATAAATTCCTACCACTTGCGTTTCCAGAGAAATAATCTCTTTCGGCTTTTAGTCCAATATAGACAAGAGCAAGTGGCCATAAATCCCAGATGTTAAAGTAAATAATGTGATAATGGTCCATGACCAATACCGCGCCAATGGCAATTAAGAAAATGCCAAGCAAACGATTCTTAGAATCTTCCATAGTAACCTCCTATTAATGGATAATTCGTATAAGTGCTATTCTGATAAATCCCCTTCAGAAGCATTGTTACGATGATTTTAAACATAGTATAAGGTAGAAAGGTTAAATTAACGTTAGAGCAAAATTAGAATGCCCCTTATATTGACTTTCTTTTATACATTTATTATAATGAGAACAATATTGAAATTCAATGAAGATGAGGAGTAATCTTTGGCAATCATTAGAGAGGTGGACCTAGCGCTGAAAGTTCACTTGATGAAAGAAGATGAAGGTAGCATTGGAGAAGATTTGGTAAGTCAATAGCCAAATCCGGTTTGCGCCGTTAAAGCGATGAGGTGTCATCTAGAATCTTAGATGAAATTAGGGTGGTAACGCGGAACTTTCGTCCCTTGGACAGAGGTTCTTTTTTTATGCCCTTAAATAATGAATGGGTTCATAAACTGAGAGCGATCTCAGTTTTTTTATTAAGCCACAATCTTGCTTGTGGTAAAATTTGAGGACTCAATGTCCGAAGATTTTTATTCATCATAGTCACATTTATTTTCATCCAGTGGATGTTTAAAGTAGGAGGTCAAATGCAAAGTAAGTATAATCCTAAGGAATTTGAAGATCGTATTTATGCGAAGTGGTTAGAAGAAAAGAGCTTTAGTGCAAAAGTAAATCCAGAAAAAAAGCCGTATACAATTGTACTGCCACCACCAAATATAACAGGTCAACTGCATATGGGGCATGCCCTTGATCAAACACTGCAAGATGTTTTGATTCGTTTCAAACGTCTGCAAGGCTATGAAGCGCTTTGGTTACCAGGAACAGATCATGCAAGTATAGCGACAGAAGTAAGAGTTCTAAAGACGATAGAAGAAAAAGAAGGCTTGACGAAAGATCAATTGGGCCGTGATGAGTTCTTAAGGAGAGCTTGGGAGTGGCGTGATGAGTACGGTAGAATTATCGTTAATCAAATGCAAAAATTAGGTTCAAGCTGTGATTGGGAAAAAGAGAGATTTACAATGGACGAGGGCTGTAATGAAGCCGTGACTGAAGTATTTGTAAGACTTTATGAAAAGGGCTTGATCTATAGAGGCAATCGACTTATTAACTGGTGTCCTGATTGTAAAACGACGCTCTCTGATGCCGAGGTAGAACATGAAGAAAAGCCAGGTGCTTTTTGGCATGTTAAGTATCCGGTAGTGGGTACAGATGAATATCTTGAGATCGCAACGACTCGCCCTGAAACTATGGTTGCAGATACAGGTGTAGCCGTACATCCTGAAGATGAGAGATACAAGCATTTGATTGGTAAGAAATGTTTATTACCACTATTTGATAGAGAAATCCCAATCATTGCAGACAGCTATGTTGAGATGGATTTTGGTACAGGTGCATTAAAAGTTACGCCAGCGCATGATCCTAACGACTTTGAGATTGGTCTTAGACATAATTTAGAGCAGATCAATGGGATGAACGAAGACGCAACTATGAATGAAGTTGCAGGTAAATATGCTGGTATGGATCGTTTTGCATGTCGTAAAGCCATCGTTAAAGACCTTGAGGCGAATGGTTATTTGGTTAAAACCAAAGAACACCCGCATAATGTAGGTACTTGCTACCGTTGCAGTACTATCATTGAACCGAGAGTTTCTGATCAATGGTTTGTTAAAATGGAGCCGTTGGCTGGACCTGCAATTGATGTAGTTAATGAGGGCGATCTTAGAATTATACCGGATCGTTTTACAAAGGTTTATATGAACTGGCTTGAAAATATCCGTGATTGGTGTATTTCCAGACAGTTATGGTGGGGCCATAGAATTCCTGCTTATTATTGTGAATCTTGTCCAGAGATCATCGTAGCGAAAGAGATGCCTGATGTATGTCCAAGCTGTGGTGGGACACACTTCAGACAGGATGAGGATGTTTTAGATACATGGTTCAGTTCTGCACTTTGGCCATTCTCTACACTTGGTTGGCCACATAAAACGCCTGAACTCGATTACTTCTATCCAACGAATGTTTTGGTTACAGGATATGATATCATCTTCTTCTGGGTTATCAGAATGGTATTTTCAGGCCTAGAATCCATGGGCGAAAAACCATTTGATGACGTATTTATTCACGGTCTCATAAGAGATGCTCAAGGACGTAAGATGAGTAAGTCTTTAGGCAATGGTGTTGATCCACTTGAGATTATCGATCAATTTGGAGCAGATGCACTTAGATTTATGCTTGCAACTGGTAATAGCCCAGGAAATGATTTAAAATTCCAAATTGAAAGAGTTGAATCTTCCAGAAACTTTGCAAACAAACTATGGAATGCGTCTCGATTTGTGATCATGGGTCTTGAAGGGGAGCTTTCTGATTTGGATGGAACAGAAGCGTTGACTTTAGCAGATGAATGGATCTTATCTAGACTTGAAACAATGATTGCTGAGATCACTCAAGCACTTGAAAAATATGAACTTGGTATTGCAGCTAACAAAATATATGAATTCACTTGGAATGAGTATTGTGACTGGTATATCGAGCTTGCTAAAAAGCGTTTATATGGTGAAGATTCAGTTGCGAAAGCAACTGTACAAAAGGTTCTTGTAAAAGTATTGAAATCAATCTTAAAACTACTTCATCCGTTTATGCCGTTTATCACAGAAGAAATCTGGTCGTTTATGCCAAATGTGGATGGCTTGCTTGTTACAGATCAATGGCCGATAGCAGAACCTCAAAATAACAATCCAGATGCTGAAGTAAAGATGACGCTCATCATGGATGCCATTAGAAACCTAAGAAATGTAAGAGCTGAAATGGACGTTATACCTTCGAGAAAAGCAAAATGCTTAATTGTTGCATCAGATGCTTCAGTGGGTCAATTACTTGTTGATCAAGCTGAATATTTGATAACTTTAGCATCCTGTTCTGAAGTGGTTTTAGTCGCTGCATCTGATATTCCAGAGGATGCCGTGTCTGCTGTTATCCATGGTGCAGAGTTGTTTTTACCTCTAGATGATTTGATCGATTACGATAAAGAACTGGATCGCTTAATGAAAGAAAAATCAAAACTCGAAAAGGAAGTGGAAAGAGTGACCTCTAAGCTTGCTAATCAAGGTTTTGTAAGTAAAGCACCGGCTCATTTACTTGAAGAAGAAAAGCAAAAAGAGATTAAGTATCAAGAGATGCTCGGTACAATCAATTCGCGTATCGAAGCCATCCTATTAAAATTAAACAAGTAGGTGAGTAGCATGACATATGAGGCGGCCTTAGCATTTATACACGGCACCTATAAGTTTGGCAGTAAGCTAGGTCTCGACAACATAAAACTATTGATGTCGAGACTTGGTGATCCGCAGAAAAAGCTTAAGTTTGTGCATATAGCAGGAACCAACGGTAAGGGTTCCACAAGTGCGTTTACACATTCTGTTCTTGTGGAGGCTGGATACAGAGTTGGACTATATACATCACCTTTTATAGAAACCTTTAATGAGAGAATGAGAGTTAACCATACTTTGATCAGTGAGGAAGCACTCGCTAAGCATACAGAAAAGGTGAAAGAACAAATCGACGAAATGGTTAAAGAAGGCTTTAACCATCCGACAGAGTTTGAAGTAGTTACTGCAATTTCAATGCTTTATTTTTTAGATGAAGCCTGTGATATCGTTGTGCTGGAAGTTGGTTTAGGCGGTAGGCTCGATGCAACAAACGTCATCGATACGCCACTAATTTCTGTAATAACGCCTTTGGCACTTGACCATACTGAGTATTTAGGAGACACCATTGAACTGATCGCCTATGAAAAAAGTGGTATTATTAAAAGAGATGGTATCACAGTGACTTACCCACAAAATGAAAGTGCAATGTCAGTTATTTCTGAAAAGTGTCAATGTGAAAACAACGAACTGATCATCACTGATTTAGACCAGTTGGCGATTACAAAGAGTTCATTTGGTACGTTGGAGATGACCTATAAAGGGCAGCCATATTCACTGAGTTTATTTGCGCCTTATCAAGCACAAAATGCTGCTATGGCAATAGAGATTATTGAAGCCTTAAAGAGGAAATACCAAGTTTCTGTTTCTGCAGTACAGTTGTCTGAAGGCCTTAAAAAAGCCAAATGGATCGGACGATTAGAAATTATTTCAAAAGACCCATTTGTCATTATTGATGGTGCGCATAATCTTCATGGTATTTTGGGACTTGTTGAAAGCCTAAAAATGCTAAAAGGGGATTTAGACGTGGTAGGAATCGTTGGGATTCTAAAAGATAAGGATGTTTTAGGTATGTTGGATGAAATTACGCCATATTTAAAAGGTGTCATTACAACTAAGCCTGATAATCCAAGAGCGCTAAATGAAAGTGCCCTGTCCGATGCTTTCAGAGCACATGGTACACCTGTGTTTTATGAGAATGAATCAATTAAAGCATGTGTTGATTGGGTATTAGAACACGCGAAACCCAAAACCTTATATTTGGGATTTGGTTCTCTCTATATGATCGGAGAGATTCGAGCAAAATTCCATAATTAATCCCAATTAATTAAAAGTCCAATGATATTTTAGACCAATTAAATTCAAGGCGTATTATACAAACAAAAAAAATAAGTCAATTAAAAAATCCTACTTATGAAACACGTTAAATCATTTGTGTCATAAGTAGGATTTATTTATTAGCCTTAATAGGTGTGTCCGGTTACTGAGTAATTGCGCGAATTGCGATACTGCCTTGTTGCCAAATCTGGGTAATATCTTCAAACTTTTCGCCATTACCAATAAAACTTCTTCCAGGTAGACCTTTAATTGTATAGTCAATACCTGGATAGGGTGCTTCTATTGGCACTAGAAAGCTTTGAGTGCCTTTAAACTGTGCAGCTATCCAGAAACCTTCTTTTGATGTGAGTGTTAAAGGGACTGGAAGTTCAATTTCATGATAACCCTTTTCTCTTAAAGTAACTGTGTTTAACGCAGTCCCTAATGTGTTTGCAAATATACCTTTTCCTGAGTAAATTGAAACCACCTCGTCTGACTCTGTGGTATATACGCCTATTGAGAGGAGGTTTGAGGCTGCCTTAGCTGTAAATTGATTCACACCAAAGACTGGAATTGCATTATCAAAAGCATCAAAATGTGTTACGCCAGTTTCATCGTAATAGTAAAGGGTTGTGTTTTTGGTTGACGATTTGTAATCGGTTATGGTGTATGTGTAGTCCATAATGTGAACATCTTCATAGGAGATGTAGAAAAACCCATCATCCCCCCAGCTGTTGCCAAAACTGTTTTGAGCGATAAATGCGCCATCTCTTGACGGTTTTATTTGAAAATTGGATTTGTCATAGGTGTCATCCCAGCCAACAATTACCAGTTCATGTGTACGAGGTTTATTTTCACTTGAATTATAGTAGGCGAAGGTATCTTGCTTGTATACACTTGTATCAGATTCATTTAGATATATGGAAGACAAGACAGCACCATATTTCATGATATTGGATTTGATTTTTAATAAATCATTGTTGACTTCTGAGTAACCAGTTAATCGATAGTTCTGATGACCATTTGTGTCTACAGGCCCGAGCCCATTAAGATAATAGGTTGAAGAGATGTTAAAATTACCGCCACTTAAAGGCGAAACTGGCATAGGTGCATTTTCTAGCAGATGTGCTTCAGAGAAATCAAGAATTTTACCTGTATTAACTGCAATTGAAAGTTCGAAAAGGGTATTTGCCGCAAAGGCCCAGCAAGTAGCAGCGCTTCCTTGATCTCTAATAAATGCAGCAGCATCAAACTGGTTATAAGTATTGAAAACAAGTGGCATATAAACGGGCAGATCGGGTGCAATAGTAATATTGTTCTTCAAACTACCTGTTAGAACTACATTTAAAAGAGGCGTTTGATTTAATGCAACATAGGTTACCCCTGAAAGATTATACATAGGTAATTCGCTATAGAGAGGATAACCAAGAGCACGTACAGGATAAGTAACTAAACTTGGTGAACCGCTTATCGCCAAATTACCTAGACTTTTTGAGGTAATCATATTAGAACCAATGGAAGTTCTCTTTTTTAAGATCAATCCCGAATCAAAGGTATAGTTTGCGTCAAAGCCTAGAGCCTGTGTCATTTCCCATGTGAGAGGGAAATAGATATGATCGTCAATGAGAATCATTGGATATTTAAAATCCGTATTATTATAGGTTTTTCCAACTAAGGTAACTTTTATTGGGGGAATAATATAGCTTGTTGGGCTGGCAGTTGCTGAAAAGCTGTGCACGTTTGTCCACCAAAAAGAAGTGAGCAGGGCAAGCACAACTAAAAATAGCGATTTTATATGCGTTTGATGGTGGGGAAATAACTTGGATTTCATAAATACTCCTTTAAATAACAGACAGGTATCTAATTAATCAGCTCAAGTGCTCAAGTTCTGATATGAAAAAAGATACAGAATCACTCTGTATCATCGATTAATCGGTTGAGGATATCTCCGTAGAGATACTGCGCGCGTTTCTCCCAATTCTCGCAAATTTGTTTTGCATGTTTGTTTGAAACGACATTAACTTTGATGTCCATAAGCGTATAGATGCCTTCTTTAACGGCCAAATGAACAATGTAATCGTTATCATCTTCTTTATAGTAATCTGCGGTTACATTTGTTTTTATGACAAACGAACGCTTCTTCATATCGATGCTATCGTTGATCGTACGTCTAAGAGTCTGTGAGACACGATCTGAAAACAATTCTAAGGTGTTTTTGCCAGTTTCCGTAATGATGTAGTATTTTTCACCTTCGCTAGAACTGTACTCAAGCATTGACGTTTCCACGAGGTCGGTTAAGTATTGTTGTAGGTCAAAATAGTTCATTATATCATGTTCCAAAACAAAGTCAGTGAGTTGTTGATTTGTTAGTGGCACCGAAAAATGATTGATGGTATACAAGATTATAATCTTAAATTTAAGTTGTTGGTCTGAGTTGGGCTTCAACAGCAGTCCCTCCTAATCAATATGGTTACAGATGATAGTATAGCATAGAAATCTAAAAACTCAAAACGAATTGAGAAGTTGGATTGAAATTTATCGTATGGTATAATTATTGACATAACAGGTTTGGAGGTAGATATGGGAAGTATAAATTATGAATTGATTGGAATTATTTTCTTCTTCTTGATTCTAGTCTCAATACAGTTTTCGCTGAATAAAATCATTGTGTTGCTTAAGGAACTGATCCAAATTACCAAAGTAAAGAAATAAATATCAAAGAACTTCGGGTCTTTGCATTTTACCAAAGGCGAGAAGGGTGGCTAAATAAAAAAGGAGCTAATCTAGCTCCTTATTTTTATCCATATAAGGTTCGGTCATCTGAGTTATAACTAGATGAACATGTTATATAATACATACAAGTAGTGAGCTGCAATACCTGCCATCAAACCACCGATGGTATGCGCTATAATTGCTTTTGATGCTAATTTTCTAACGTGTAATGCATCCATCATACCTACATGTGTACTTAAATAACCACTCCAACACATACCCATAGCTGTGAATACAGCGATGTCATTTGGTCCGATTAGGTTTTTAGCGAGGAAGTCTTTTACAAGACCCATAGCTGCACCTACAGAACCAAGAGAGGTAATAGGGAAGGCAATTGCCTCAGCACTTTTAAATCCGAAGAGAGGTGTTAGAATTGGACTTAGTAGCTCACCGATTTTAGGGAAAAGGGCGACACCTTCTTTTTTAGCACCTGTATAAACAGCTACACCATTGACTGTTTCTGCAGGACCAAAAGTAAAGACCATAACTAAGGTACAAATAATAACAACACCTGGTATAATAGCGAGACCGAGCTCAACGCCAGTCTTACCACCTTCTAGCGTGGCATCGAGTACACGTTCAAATAAGTTGCCATCTCTAACTTCACGAGTTTTCATAAAGTCATCAGAATCAACAGTAGGTGCTGCGTTATTCTTCGTAACACCATAGTATTGCTTAGTAAAAATCATCATAATTCTGACACTGACAACGCTGCCCACAACAGCACCTAAGTTACCTAGCACGACTGGTACGATAAACTCAGTCCCTTTTCCAAGACCAATCATGAATGTACTTACAATTAATCCCATACCAAATGCCGTACCCAAGTTACACAAGGTTGGGAGTTCGTAATTTTTAAAATACTTTTTAAAGCCTTTATCGTGTGCCAATGAGATAATTGCAGGGTTGTCTGAAAGATAGGTCGTAATCATACCAATAGAGGCAGCACCAGGTAAACCGTAGATCGGTTTAATAATAGGTGAAATGATCTTATTGATAAGTGCAACAACCCCGAATTCCGACAAAAGTGCAGCAAATGCGCCTGCTAGTACGGCGATTGCCATAATAAAAAATACGACTTCAATCAACAGATAGTGTGCCGTATTCATAATGGTATTGAACATCTTGTCTACCCCCATTACAGTACCAAGATATCCGAAAACCAATCCAGCGATGCCTAGAAAAACAAAAGTTTCTAGTGAAATCGCTTTTTTCACTTTTTTGCCGTGTTCCATTTGTAATCCCCCTTCAAGTCGTTAATTACATTTTACTATTTCACTCGTTAAATTGACATTATTTTCTGAAAGCGGACTGATTAATTTCTTGTAATAACTATTATTTTTTTTGAAATGCCAAATTGACTTGAAAATAGGCTATATCTACTATAAAATATTGATAATCAAATTGTTGGAGGTAATGATGGGAATTGAGAATAAGAGAAGAGAAATCTTATTATCAAAAGAAAGTATCGATGAGAGAATCAAGTCGTTAGGTGAGCTACTAACGTCAGAGTATAAAGATAAAAATCTAATGGTGATTTCACTTTTAAAGGGTAGCTTTATTTTCACAGCAGATTTGGTAAGAAAGATAGATTTACCAGTTAGAATAGAGTTTATGACAACTTCGAGTTATGGTCATAGTGAAGAAAGCACTGGACAACTGAAAATCGTTCAAGACATTAGTGTAGAAGATCTTTCGGCGTTTGATGTATTAATCGTTGATGACATTACGGATTCAGCTTTGACGATGACAGGTGTACTAAGCATCCTAGAAAAAAGAAACCCTAAGTCGTTAAAAGCATGTGTGCTGCTCGACAAACCTTCTAGAAGGAAAGTTGAATACGTACCTGATTACGTTGGATTTGAGATTCCAGATATGTTCATCGTTGGCTATGGCTTAAACTATGGCGATTATTATAGAAATGTGGATCACGTATTTGCATTTGTAGATTAATATTATCTTTAAGAATAAAAAAAGAAAAACTAGGAGACTTAACATTAATAAGTCACCTAGTTTATTTTTTTATCTTAAGTCTTCTAATAATTGAGTTTTACTTTCTGTTTGCTCATCCTTGTTTTTTATGACCTTTGCAGGTACGCCAGCTACTACTGATCCTGAAGGAACATCCTTGGTTACAACTGAACCAGCTGCAACGACAGCACCTTCGCCAACTCTGACACCTTCTAAGATGACACAATTTGCACCAATCATAACATTGTCTTCTATTATAACAGGTGTTGCACTAGGCGGTTCTAGAACGCCTGCTAAAACTGAGCCAGCACCAACATGACAGTTTGCACCTACTGTAGCTCTTGCGCCAAGAACGGCATTCATATCGATCATAGTACCTTTCCCTATGTGTGCACCAATATTAATAACAGCACCCATCATGATAACCGCTTGATCTTCGATTTCAACTCGATCTCTAATAAGAGCACCTGGCTCAATTCTAGCATTGACCTTAGTTAAATCTAAAAGTGGAATTGCAGATAATCTCCTGTCGTTTTCTAACTCTTGAGCGATGATGACATCTGAATTAGCTTCTAAAAAGGCATTCATATCAACTACATCTCCAAATGCGATGTAAAATGGGACATCGCCAAATAGCTTAATTGTTTCTGAAACCAAAGGTGCTTTAGATTGAATATAAGCTTTAATTGGCGTTACTTTTTTTGCATCTTTAATAAATTTTGCGATTTCGTATGGGTTGGTTAAATCGTATTGACTCATTTTTTCTCCTTTATAACCTTTATATCAATTGAAGTTATCTATTTTGTATTTGTGATCATCTGCATTGAGATTATCTATTGCTGAGCTTATTTTGAATCAGGTGGTTCATATCGTATAGACCTGCGGTTTGAGTGATTAAGAATAGGGCAGCTTCGATAGCACCCTTCGCAAAGACGCCACGATCAAGAGCCGTATGCTTGATTTCAATAAGCTCTTCCTCACCTGCAAAAAGAACTTCATGTTCACCCACGATATTACCACCTCTAACCGAGTGCATATTGATAATGTCCTTTTGTTTAGCACCATGTGCGGATCTGCCGAGAGCAACTTCGTAGGGGGTATTTTTACCTTCATTAACAGCATCTGCAAGCATAAGTGCAGTACCACTAGGCGCATCCAGTTTTCTATTATGATGTTTTTCAATAATCTCAACATCGTAACTTTCATCTAATAGTTCCGACACAAGTTTGATCGCATGAGAAATGGCGTTTATACCAAGGGACATATTACCTGATTTGAAAACAGGGATTTGCTCACTTGTGGTAATAACTTTTTCATTTGTCTTTTCACTTAGTCCAGTTGTACAGAGCACCAAAGGCGTTTTTCTACTTAATGCAAAATCTAATAAGGCATCAACGATTGCTGCATTTGAAAAGTCAATGATGCAATCAATCTCAAGGTGATAGGGAATTTCGCTAAAGTTTGTATAAATTGGATATCGTTCATCTACATGTGTTACATGCCCCAGTCCACCGACGACATTACAATAAGGATGTCGTTCGATGATTTTGATTAAGTGTCCGCCCATGACACCTGTAATGCCAGTGATAAATATATTATTCACTTAAAGCACCTCTTTCCATGAGCAATCCTTTTATGGTCTCTACAGTTGAAGCTTCTGCATCCGTTAAAGGTAACCTCACCGAGCCGACTTCGAAACCCAAAAGTGCAACAGCAGATTTAATTGGGATTGGATTGACTTCTGCAAACACAGACTTAACGAGTGGATTCATATTAAACTGCAATTTAACAGCAGCTTCAATATTGCCATCCAACCAAAACTGACAAAGTTCATGTACTTCCTTTGGAATAATATTACCTACAGTTGTTATTACTCCATGACCTCCCAACGCTAATATAGGGACGATATGATCGTCATTACCTGAGTATATTGAAAAATCTGAAGGTAGGAGCCTAAAGGTTTCAGTGATCTGAGTGATATCTGCTGAGGCTTCTTTAAGTCCTACGATGCCAGGCACTTTTGAAAGTTCTAGTACGGTCTGAGGTAACATGTTGAGTCCTGTTCTCGAAGGAACATTATATAGAATTGATGGAATAGATACTGCATCTGCAATTGCAGAGAAATGTGCAATTAATCCTTTTTGTGTACATTTATTATAATAAGGTGTGACGAGCAATAAGCCATCTACACCGCATGCCTCAGCTAATTGACTGTATTTGATAGACGTTGCAGTATTATTAGTTGCAGTACCTGCAATGATGGGGATGCGTTTTGAAGCTGCCTTTACAGACTCTGTGTAAAGACATTCTCTTTCTTCATAGGTTAACGTTGAAGCTTCACCAGTAGTACCACTTACGATAATCGCATCGGTACCATTACTTATGTGCCAGTTAATCAACTCATGTAATACATTTACATCAATACCGGTAGCACAAAAAGGCGTAACGAGTGCTACGCCTGATCCTTTAAATAAACTCATATTAAATTCCTTTCCAACATCGTTTCAGCGATTTGAATCGCATTAGTTGCCGCTCCTTTGCGAATATTATCAGCTACAATCCAAAGGTTAATGCCGTTATCTGTACTTTCATCTCTACGAATACGTCCTACATAAACTGGATCGGTACCAGTTGCAGAAGCTGCAAGCGGATAAACACCATTGTTTGGATCATCTTGGAGTACGATACCAGGTGCTTCTGCTAAACATTTTTTTACATCTGCAATGTCAAATGCAGATTTTAACTCAATGTTCACAGATTCACTGTGGCTGTTGAAAATAGGAACTCTTACTGCGGTTGCAGTAACTTTAAGCGAATCATCAGCGAGAATTTTTTTCGTCTCGTTGATCATTTTCATTTCTTCTTTTGTATAACCATTCTCTAAGAACACATCGATTTGAGGTAAACAGTTACCCGCTATAGGATGTGGATAACACGAAAGTGGATTATTGCCTTTAAGACCTTCTTCTAGGTCGTAAACGCCTTTAACCCCAGAACCTGAAACGGCTTGGTAGGTAGAGTATACCACTCTTTCAATACCGTATTTTTCATAAAGTGGTTTTAAGACGACCATTGCTTGAATCGTAGAACAGTTTGGATTTGCAATGATGTTATTGTGAGTTGAGAGTGCCTCAGGATTTACTTCTGGAACGACCAGTGGTACAGTCGGGTCCATACGCCATGCGCTTGAATTGTCTATGACGACAACACCTTTAGAGGCAGCGATAGGCGCAAAAACTTCACTGATGTCACCACCAGCTGAAAATAAGGCAATATCAATGTCTTTATCAAATGAAGCCTCAGTTAATTCTTCTACGACATATTCCTTACCTTTACAAACGACCACTTCACCAGCTGATTTTTTAGAGGCAAAACAGTAGAGCTGGTCAAATGGAAAATCTCTGTCTTCAAGAACTTTTAAAAAAGTTCTACCAACCATTCCTGTTGCACCCACAACAGCCAAATTGATCTTTTTCATGAAAAAACCTCCTAAATATAATTGTTTTAATTAGTTAACAGAGCTAACCTTGAATACTTAAACCATATCATATAGAATATAATAATGATTGACACTAAAGTGATGTCCAAAGTTGGGTGATTGGTTCCCAATTATATTGTATACATGCAGGCTTTTGGATAATTATATATATACTATCACTATGAAATTGTAACGTCAATAATAAAAATAATGTTATATGAGGTGATGAAATGGACTTGATGACTTTAAAAAACGATATAATTGAAGA
>DJWQ01000173.1 GCA_002441045.1 Firmicutes bacterium UBA6226
CCTATAATAACAAACCACAAGTTTACCATGTGATTAACACCTCGCTTTCTTCCTTGATGGTTGCTTCAAGCCCGTCAAAGCCTTTTTGAACATGTTTTGCCATTAATCCAATATCGACCAATGCTAGGATGCCGTAAAGGATGATAAAGCCAATTAAGGAGATCATAAGTGCGGTGGTATTAGTTGATGTGGCGGTTGAAATGCCATCTTCTGTTTTCAATATGCCTTGTACGAGCCAAGGTTGACGTCCAACTTCTGTAAAGATCCAACCAAATGTATTACAGAGGTAAGGTAGAGGTAGCATAAGGACAAGAAGCCCTGCATACCATTTTTTACCGATCCATTTCTTGTAGAAGATGAGAGAGAAAAGCATAACCACTAACATCAAACTGCCTGCATAAACCATAATTCTAAAGCTATAATACATCAGTGTTACTGGCGGCGTATAATTGCCTGGACCGTATTGCACTTCATATTCTGATTGAAGTTCGTTGATTCCCTTAACAGTCGCATTGGGATCATTGAAGGCCAATATACTTAGGCCATAAGGAATTTTAATTGAAATTCCATTTGTTTTTCTCTTTTCATCTATGATTGAGAAGACACTGAATGGTGCTTTGTCAGTGGTATCCCATAACGCTTCAGAAGTGGCAATTTTCATAGGCTGATTCTCAGCGATGAATTTACCTTGACGGTCGCCTGCCCCAACAGAAACAATCAGTGCAATTAAAGCAAAAATAACAACGGGTTTAACGACTTTCTTAAACGTTTCTTTGTCTTTTCCCAGAAGAATATTGAGACCACTGATTGCAAGCACAAACATTGCGCCAGTTGCAAATCCTGAGGCGATGACGTGTAAAAATTGTATAAGGACATGATAATTTATAATGAGTGCAGCGAAATCTGTCATTTCAGCACGAGGTCCAAATGCAGAATCTCTTAAGATAAAACCAGTAGGGGATTGCATAAAAGAGTTGGCGATGATGATCCATAGTGCTGAAACAGAAGCAGCTATTGCAACGATCCAAATGCTTGCCAAGTGTAATTTTTTAGAGATTTTATCTCTACCGAAAATCCAAATGCCCAAAAATGTAGACTCGACAAAGAATGCAGCAAGTGCTTCTATGGCTAATGGTGCCCCAAAAACATCACCTACGAACCGCGAGTAGTTGGACCAATTCATACCAAACTGAAATTCTTGTACGATACCAGTAACTACACCGAGAGAAAAGTTAATTAAGAAAAGAGAACCAAAATACCTCGTTAGTTGTTCCCACGCTTTATCACCTGTTTTGTAGGACTTGTATTGCATCCAAGCGACGATAAAAGCAAGTCCAAGGGTTAGCGGAACAAATAGAAAATGATAAATCGTTGTTGCTGCAAATTGCAGCCTAGCAAGTGTCAAAGGACTCATAAGTCAACCACCTTACTTTCATAGTATTTTCCGAGATAATTATACCCAGATAAATTTTCACATAACAGCTATTTGATTATTTATAAAATAAGATAAAAGTGTGTTAACAAATTGTGACTTTATCATTAAAGGCTTGCAAGATAGGCTGGATAGCTGTAAAGTAGTAATTATTTATGGCTTAAAGGAGTTTGTCAACATGATGTATGTATTATTAGTAGTCGGGTTTATTTTCTTAATTAAAGGTGCAGATTTTTTTGTCGATGGTGCTTCAGGAATTGCGACCTTCTTTAAAATTCCATCGATCATCATTGGTTTAACCATAGTCGCCTTCGGTACATCAGCGCCAGAGGCAGCTGTCAGTATAAGTGCTGGCTTATCAGGAAGTAACGGAATTGCAATTGGTAACGTTCTTGGCAGTAACATTTTTAATATCAGCATGATTATAGGTATTACAGCGGTCATCTTTCCGCTCGATGTTCAAAAACAAACGATTAGAAAAGAAATCCCACTTACATTACTAGGGGGATTGGCACTATTAGTATTGGCTGGAGACACGTTTTTTGATGGCAGTAATGAGATGCTACTATCTAGAGGTGATGGTATTATTCTATTATTGTTTTTTTGTGTGTTCCTCTATTATATTGTCGAAGCAGCGCTTAATAGTAGAGATACCAGTGAACATTATCTAGATGAGACTGAGATCAAACAAGTCAAGATTGGAGCTAATGTCATATTCACTTTAATTGGCCTTGCGGGTATCCTAATTGGGGGACAGTTGGTTGTATCTAGTAGTGTCTCTATTGCTAAAAGTTTTGGCATTGGTGAAACAGTAATCGGTTTGACGATTATTGCTATTGGAACATCGCTTCCAGAGTTAATTACCAGTATAACTGCAGCTCGTAAAAAAAATACAGATATTGCAGT
Source organism: Firmicutes bacterium UBA6226 (assembly GCA_002441045.1). The sequence goes on from DJWQ01000173.1 coordinate 2,339, forward strand.
AGGTAACATTATAGGTAGTAATATTTTTAATATTTTGTTTGTGCTAGGTGCATCGACGACCATTCACCCGATTTTAGTTGACCCTAAGCTAATTACCGAGCTGGCAATTAATATTATTTTAACCATCGCACTCTTTATTTTTTCTAGAAGCCATAATAAGATCGTTAAAGGTGAAGGCATTATATTTATTTTGTTTTATTTATTTTATACAGGATATCTGTTAAGTATGAATTTGTAGTTTGCTTAGGAGGTGAACCACATGGAAATGACTATGACTTTACACGAATACTATCAAGATGCTAAAGCTAAAGGTAAACGTGAGTTTAATCGATTAAAAGGTAGAGGACAGTCCGCACATTTGAGCTCTCTTGATGGTCTTCTGAAAGATGTAGACATCGTCGGCTCTGTATCACTTGGAACCTTCGAAGTGCCACTAGAAAAAGTAGTTGGCACCTATTATCATGCACGCAGAATGTTGTTCTCAAAAAGCTTTTTACCCCTAGAATCAGATAACAGTGAGTTTGGGTACAAGTGGATGGAGGTGTGTCGCGCACATCTTGAGGAAGGCATTAGAGATCCAATTAAAGTCTATGAGTACCTTAATTATTACTATGTTATGGAGGGAAATAAAAGGGTCAGTGTATTAAAGTATTTTGATGTGGCATCTATTCAAGCTGAAATCACGCGACTCATCCCAAGATTTGACGAAAACGATGAAAATATAGTGAATTATTATGCTTATCTTGATTTTTATAACGAAACAAAGCTCATGAGTATTTGGCTGAGTAAGCCATACCGCTATCAACGATTGCTTAATTATTTGAATGATTACCATCCTGAGGGCATTGAAGAAGCGGAAAAATTCAAGCATTTTGATAAATATGTTTTCCGACCATTTAGGAAAATCTTTTTAGAGTTTGGTGGCGAAAAGCTACCGATGACCACAGCCGATGCTTTCTTACTATATATGAAGCTGTATAATATACCTTGGGAGCTTGATGAGATGCAAGTAAGAAGTATCATGCCAAGCTTATTGCTTGAGCTAAGTAACTATGGTGAGTACGAAGAACTGGAAATCGTTACTACGACAGATGAGATGGAAAAGACGTCACTCTTGGATTCTCTTACTTCATTGTTTGGAACGCGTTTCTTAAAAGTTGGATTTGTGTATGCGAGAGATACTGAAAAGTCTGGTTGGACTTATTCTCATGATCTTGGTAGGCGTTATATTGAAGAGAAGTTTGGCCAGCAGATTGAGACAGGCTGGATTGATCATGTACCAGAAGATGACTCAGCTTATGAAGTCATTAAGACTTTTGCTATAGAAGGCAATTACGATGTGATCTTTACTACGAGTGAGGTATTTAGAAGAGCGACTGTAAAATGTGCGATTGAACTTCCAAAAATAAAATTCTTTAGCTGCTCAGGGAATAGACCTTATGTTCACATGTCTAATTACTTCGGTAGAACTTATGAGCCTAGATTTTTAACAGGGATCATCGCAGGTGCTTTGACTAAAACTGACGTTGTAGGATATACAGCAACAGATGCGAATCCTGAGGTCATTAGCTCCATCAATGCATTTGCATTAGGAGTGAAACTGGTTAATCCGAGGGCAAGGGTGCTCGTCGCATATACTGGCGAGTGGAACAATCCACAAAAGAGCACAGACATCAGTGAAAAACTTATTGAACAAAACGCGGATATACTCAGCAACAAGAACTTGATCGTACCAAGGGATGTGACATGGGATTATGGCGTTTATGCAATGCTTTGTGACATCGATCCAGAGACAAAGCAACCCAAGAATTATCTCGCTGCTCCGATTTGGAAGTGGGGGAACTTTTATGAAAAGATCATTAACAGCCTATTGAACGGTTCTTATCAGAGAATGGTAGCCAATTCCACAACGACTCAAAGAGTAATTAACTTCTGGTGGGGGCTTGATGTTGGCGTGTTAGATTTGTATATGGCTGAAAGTAAATTGCCAAATGATACACTTAAACTGGTGAAACACTTTAAAGATATGGTGAAAACCGATCAGTATCATCCATTTGTTGGTCCCGTTTATGACAAAGAGGGAATCTTAAGGGTAGAACCAGGTGAGATTCCATCACCGGATGAAATCATGAGTATGGATTGGTTTATAGATAACGTATCCATCATTGATTAATATGTAACCATAATCGATTAAGATCGTAAGAATGTTAATAATCCCTAAGATTTAGATGAAAAATCATCAAATTCTTAGGGATCTTTATTTGTTCAGTCAGACTAAAACTCAAGGATACTATGGTCAAAAGCATTGATGATACGAGTAGAATTGTACTTTTGTTCTCGAGTACAGATGCCATAGTTCAGATGCTGATGACCGTGAATCATCAGTTTAGGTTCATATTTATCGAGGAGCTTTAAAAAGCACTGATAGCCAATATGTGCTTGGTCTTTTCCATCACCTAGTCCAAATGCAGGTGAATGTGTCACTAGGATATCAATTCCTTTTCGATATTTGAACTTGTTTTTGAAAATTCTTCTCGACATTTCACGCTCAGTGAATTGTAAGGGTCCACCATTATAAGTCATACAGCCACCCAGTCCAGCGATTCTTACCCCTTTGAATTCATAAACACCATCGTCTATACATTCGCAACCTTCTGCTGGCGTATGAAGTAGCATCTTATCGTGATTGCCGTGAACGTAAAGTAATGGTCGATTGACCATAGTTACCACATATGAGAGGTAATGCGCCTTTAAATCGCCTGCAGAGATGATTAAATCCACATCACGATAACGTTCTGGCTGAAAATGATCCACGAGATGTTTACTTTCAATGTCTGAGATTGCAAGAATTTTCATAAAGCCTCCTAATAAGTAATCCTATTGTACCATATTAAGAAATAACTGAAAATACTTGCAACAGTTGTCTAAAAGGGGTAAATTAAAAACAGATATGCTAATGTGGCTCAACGGTAGAGCAGCGGTATCGTAAACCGCAGGTTAAGGGTTCGATTCCCTTCATTAGCTCCAATAAGCCTACAAACATTGATTTTTTAAGTGTTTGTAGGCTTTGTTGTCTTTCTTGTTGCCGTTAATACTTGCACTTGGCCCATCAATTGTGCTAGCATTATTTGAGAGAAAGGTGATTCTGTCTTTGTATTTGTACCACATCCCATTAAAATGAAGGAAAATGTAAGTATTAGAATGAGTCATTTAGAAAAACTTTGGGTAAACAGAATATACTTTTTCATGGTTTTATTCTTTTATAAAATGTTTGATATTCATGAATTGAGTTAAGTATATAAGGTTTGCTTTAAAGTAACCTTAAACAATGGAGGAAAAATGAAATATAAAAAAATAAAAGGGATAGAAAAAGAAGTATCATTGATTGCATTGGGTTGTATGCGCATTGATCGACTATCAGTTGAAGCATTAGAGAAACTAATAGAAGTTGCGTTGTCCTTGGGAATTAATTTTTTTGACCATGCGGACATCTATGGTGGCGGACAATCAGAGATTGTTTTTGGAGAGGTATTAAAACGTAATCCACAGTGGCGTGAAAAAATGATCATACAAAGCAAGTGTGGCATTAGAAACGGCTATTATGATTTGTCAAAGGCACACATCATTTCTTCGGTTGAAGCATCACTCAAACATTTACAGACCGATTATTTAGACGTCCTTTTATTACATCGACCAGATGCACTGATGGATCCAGCTGAAATTGGTGAAGCGTTTGAATCCTTATATAAAAGAGGCATCGTAAAAGCCTTTGGTGTCTCCAATATGACGCCAGGACAGATTCGCTTAATACAAAAGTACAGTGACTTTCCAATACTTTTCAATCAGCTTCAATTTAATGTGGTCCATTCTGGGATGATCGATGCTGGCATTTATGCCAATATGAAAGACGCCAGTGCCATAGATTATGACGGCGGCGTCTTAGATTATTGTAGAGAAAATGATATCACCATTCAATGCTGGTCGATTCTTCAGGCTTCTTGGACGGAAGGCAGTTACCTCAATCATTCAGATTATGAAGCACTCAACTTGCTATTGAATACGCTAGCTGAAAAATATAACGTCAGTCCATCTGCTATAGCAACCGCATGGATTCTCAGACACCCTGCTGGTATGCAAGCCATCGCAGGTACGACGACACCAGACAACCTTAGAAAAATAGCTCAAGCGACGACCATAACACTTTCGAGAGAAGACTGGTATGCGCTCTATAAGTCTGTGGGAAGACAATTACCTTGATGTATTTTTAACTTGTATAATTAATATTTAAGTTATGGCTCATCTTCATAAGATGGGCCTTTAATTTTTTAAAACCCCAATATCCCGTTAGATGACGTCTTGATTTGTCATGAATATAGATGCTTGAAAAATACCGTCTATGAAGGATTAAAGCATCGTCGATGAGTAGCGTTAAGCTACGATCTAGCAGAGTATTTAGCGTCATAACTTCGGATTTGCCTTTTGAAAGCATGATTTCTCTTGAGAGTGCAATCAGTTGATCTACCTTGTGTTCCAACATATAAGGAGACACTTCGCTACTAAACAGAGTCATATGACTTGCTATGCGATCTGTGGTCATATCCTGTAAATCGTCTGCAAGCTGAAGCACAATCCCGTATCCAGTTAAAAAGTGGAAAAGATGATCGTCAAGCCCTCCACAAACCAAATAACCATCAGCTAAAACCGAAGAAGCCCCTTTTCTAAATGATATATCCAAAATTTGTCCCTCAGAAAGCACTTCATATTGCTGAGCCAAGCTCTTTTTTTGATCGCGGTGTATTTGAAGTAAGCTTTCGTAAACTTCAGGGTACAAATGCCGTTCGTACTGCGTCTCTATTAGTCCAATCATTTGATCCACAGAAGCCGTATGCGCATTCTTCACATTAATAGGCCCTTTTAATCGCTCGCCGACATAGTGGACAAATCCTTTTTTATCCTGTTCATTCATTTCAGGATCATCAAGGACATTATCGGTAAGTGGGTAGAGCATACTGTAAGCGTACATTGCATCTGTTAGGTGAACCGGCGTATCCGTCATCATCTGAATCGCAATCATAATCCAAACGTTTCTCAACGCTTGATAGATGCTATCTTCTTTCATATTTGGAAAATCGTGCTTAGCTCTATCGATAAATTGCTCTGTAGCAGCTATATAATCGCCTCTGACTGTTTCGTCAAGTGCCTTATAATCCATTTGAAACCATAGCTTTAATAGATCATCTACAACTTGATCCGATTTTAAGTGCTTCAGCTGAGATAAAGACTGATAGCCTCGACACTTTTTCATTAGCGTTTTAATGCACTTACGCACGTGATAGTACGACATCAGTTGATGTATGAAAGATTGCTTTGGATGCATCACATGACTGCTTTCTAGTGTGAACCATTTGTTTTTATAGGATTGTATATGCGATTCAAATTGATAGATAAAGTTGGACATGACGTGCTCCTTAATAAATAGTGTAAGTAGATAAAATAATTACATGTATGCGGATTAGATAAATATATGTAAATAGCATTAAAGCTGATTATTTATAGATTTCTGATGTATATAGTATATCAATTACTGGATTGGAATTGGGTTAAAATCCAACTAAAATATATTAGGAAATTAAGGTAAATAGAGCGCTTGTAGACTTGACAAAATGTCATAAAACGCATATACTTTCTTCATTAAAGGCTATGAAAAGAAGAGTAGTAAAGCTGTTGCGCACAGAGAGTTCCGTGGCTGAGAAGGAACCGTTAATGACTTTATGAACCAAGGCTTGGAGCTGTGTATCGGATGTTTTGATGGTATGCCGGGTTTTCCCGTTATAGAAAAAGAGGTCGAGTTAATCTTGACGAATTAGGGTGGCACCGCGGAATATCGCCCCTAAGCTTAGGCTTAGGGGCGTTTTTTATTAATCCACAATCTCTATTGTGGTAAAATCAGTAAAGTGTTTAAGNNNNAGAAAAAGATTAGGAGGAGGTAGCTATGTATACCCCAAAAAGACCAAGACCCGTTTTCCCTAAAAGAGCTGTCATCACAGCGGGAATGCCTTACGGTAACAAATCGCTCCACTTTGGACATATCGGAGGCGTTTTTATCCATGCAGACACTTATGCAAGATTCTTAAAAGACAGAATTGGTAACGATAACGTCATTTTTGTTTCAGGTACAGACTGCTATGGATCGCCAATATTGGCAAGCTATAAAAAGCACATTGAAGAAACAAAAGAAGACATTTCAATGGAGGATTATGTTTATCGCTTTCACCTACTACAAAAAGAGGTATTAGGTGCATACGATGTGTCACCAAGTCTTTATGGCGCTTCTGCATTCGGTGAAAGTGGCAAAGTGCATAATAAAGTTTCAGAGAAGCTTTTTGACGCGCTTTATAAGCAAGGAACACTTAAAATCATGTCTTCACCACAATTCTACGATCCTATTGAAAATGCTTACTTAAATGGTAGACAGGTTGTAGGAAAATGTCCTGTGGATGGCTGTCAATCAGACAAAGCGTATGCAGACGAATGTGCGCTGGGCCACCAATACATGCCTGAAGAATTAATCGATCCTGTGAGTACACTTTCAGGTGAAAAGCCTGTATTAAAGGATGTCAACAACTGGTATTTTGTACTTGATGACTACATGACGCATCTACAAGAAATGGTTAATAAGATGCGTAAAGAAAAACACGTTAGAGCAAATGTGATTAATACCATCGAAGAATTCTTAAAACCACCTGTGATTTATGTTAAAAGAAAAGACCATGAGTTATTAGTTGCAGAAGGCGCAGAACTAGGTGCTGATGATGTACAAGATGATGGTAAAAAACCTTCTGTTACTTATGTCTTTAAATCACTTGATGCAAGGGATCATGCGAGAACTGAGCTAGAAAAGTTTAATATCAGATATAGAACAGGTAAAACACTCGTGCCATTTAGACTCTCGGGTAATATTGAGTGGGGCGTACCTGTACCAAACAAAGATCAATTAGAGGATTTAACTTTTTGGGTATGGCCAGAATCTCTTTGGGCGCCAATTAGCTTTACCATTACACATTTAGAATCAATAGGTAAAAAAGCGGAAGAGTGGCAATCGTGGTGGTTAGATCAAGATTCTAAAATTTATCAATTCATAGGCGAAGATAACATTTATTTCTACGGTGTTGCGGAGATGGGGATGTTAATGGCTTATTTGGGTATTCATCCAAATGATGGCTTATCGATCGATTCGGTTAATTTCCCTGAACTGGTTGCGAATTGCCATTTGTTATTCCTGGATTCGAAGGCAAGTAGTTCAAGCGACATCAAACCGCCTATGGCAGGCGAGCTTTTAGACTATTATACAAAAGACCAACTTAGAATGCACTTTTTAAGCCTAGGCCTTTCTAAAAAATCAGTTAGTTTTAGCCCAAAACCATTTGATCCAAGTTGTCCTGCTGATGCACCCGACGTTGTGTTAAAAGACGGTAATTTATTGACCAATGTTTACAACCGCCTATTAAGATCTTGCTTCTATACGTCACAAAAATACTTTGATTCAGTTGTTCCTAAGGTAGCCGTTAAAGAAGAGATGCTTGATCTGGTACACAAAGCAGTCTATGACTATGAACACAACATGGCAAGACAAGAGTTCCATTTAGTGATTTATACGATGGATGAGATTATTAGAAACGTCAGCAAATACTGGTCAAAATACATGAAGCTTGCAGATGATCAAGACAGTGATGAAATGAGAGCAGGCGTTGTAGCGGATTGTCTTTATGCTTGTAAAGTCATCTTGACTCTGTTACACCCAATTACACCGACAAGTGCTGAATTTGTTAGAGAATATCTAAACCTAGATGAAAGTTTATGGTCTTGGGAGCATATTTTTGATGGCATTGAAGCCCATATGGCGAACCCAGAAACACATCAACTTAAGTTTATCGAACCAAAATTTGACTTCTATAAAAAGGATGAAAGTCAATTTTAATAAATAAAAAGACCTAGCTCTTTTGATTGGACTGATTCCCATTTGGGGATGAGTGCCCAATTAGAGCTAGGTTATTTTTTATAGAAAACCAAATGAGTGTATTAAACTAATTTAAAATATGCTTTGTTGGCCTTTACTAGTTCATCAAGAGCAGATTTAAGTAGATTGCCTGTTGTACAAAGTGGATGAACCGTTAAGGCTTGCATCGCAATATCATAGGAATTATTAAGAGCGGCCTCTATCACCAGTCGCTCGTAACCTTTGATAGCCGTAATTTCAGCTCTAATAGGAAATGGCAGAGTCGTAACAGGAAGTGGCAACGGACCACTTTTTGTGATGATGCAAGTGGTTTCGATGACAGCGTCGTCTGGGAGTTCTTTAAGAGTGCCATTATTGGGTACATTGACAACCATAAAATTTCTTTTATCCACATAGATGGAACGGATAAGTTCACAGGCTGCTTCCGAATAATAAGCACCACCTCGCTTTGAAAGTGCCTCGGGCTTTACCGATAAATTTGGATCAGCATAGATTTTAAAAAGCTCTTCTTCAACTGCTTTAACCACAGCACCTCTGGAACCTTCCTTTTCAAATGCTGCTTTTGCATCTGAGTACATTTCATCTTTCAAGTAATAATAAGTATGATAGTAACAAGGTAAAACACCGAGCCCTTTTATCTGAGACGCTTGATAACTCGCATGACCAATATTTTTTGGATTAAAAGTTTCATCATTTAAAAGAGGTTCGAGTATGAAAGGGAGCTGTTCTTTGCCATCTACTTTTATTTGATGCGCATATACATAATGATTTAGCCCTGTCATTTGTACAAACAACGAGTCACCAGTGACATGGGCTTCTATTAGCTTTTGCATGTTCACAGGAACATTGCAAAGTCCAACCACTTTGATTTTTGAAAATCTAGATACAACCTCAGTAATTATACCTGCAGGATTGGTAAAGTTAATGAGCCAAGCGTTTGGACAGAGACGTTCCATGTCTTTAACGATACTAAGAATCACGGGAATGGTTCTCAGCGCCTTTCCAAAACCAGCAAGACCATTGGTCTCTTGCCCAATCATATCGTGTTCAAACGCTATGGTCTCATCAGTGATACGCGCGTGGATACCACCGACACGGATTTGGGTAATGACAAAGGCACAATTCAAAAGAGCCTGTTCTCGGTCAAGTGTATGCGTTATTTTGATAGGTTTACTTGCTTTTTGTACCATTCTAAGCGAAAGCCGTTGAATGATATCGAGCTTTGTAGCACCTTCAAGTATGTCTAATAAGCAAATTTCCGATATCGGTAAATCATGATATCGATCGATAAAGCCTTCGATTAGTTCAGGGGTGTAGCTTGAGCCACCGCCAATGATCGCAATTTTCAGTTCAGACATAAAATGCCTCCTAATTTTATTGTTTCTCTTGTAAATAGTATAAAACAATAAAAAATGATAAAAAAGAGGGCAAAACAAGAAATAAATGAGATATAATGTATGTGAATAAGAAAATGAGAAACAGTTAACATTGCACGAAAACAGTTTTATGGAGGAGATATGACCGCTTCAGAACGATTAAAAGAAATCACAGAGCAGATAGAAAAATTGGGTACAGTACAAGTAAAAGTGTTGGCTAAACAGTATCATGTAACCGAGGACCTTATAAGAAAAGATCTTAGAAAGCTTGAAAAAATGGGCGTAGCGGATCGTGTATATGGAGGTGCAGAGCGAAAAAAAAATAAGTTTCAAAATGCTTCGGTGCCATATAGGTTGGAAAGTTATTCAGAAGAAAAAGCAATTATTGCAAAAAAAGCGCTACAGCTCATCAATGAGATGGATTATGTTTATTTTGACACGTCCAGCACCTCTTACTTTACAGCTATAGAGCTTGCAAAATCAGGCAAGCAGGTTACCGTGATTACGGATATGCTAGCAATTATGAAAGAACTCTCAGAATATACAAATATTAAGATGATCGGTATAGGCGGTGATTTTGATTATTATACAGGTGGTTTTTTAGGCGCTAGCAGTATCAGTCAAATTCGTTCTTTTCATGTGGACATTGCATTTATAAGTTGTAAAAGTATTCATCTAGAAAAAAATGCATTATTAGAGGGCTTTGTTGAAATAGGGCACCAAAAGAAGACAATTTTAGATATTGCGCGTATCAAAGTGGCTTTATTGATGCATTTGAAGTTTAGAGAAACAGGTGTATTTCATTTTTATGATGCCAACCATCTTGATTATATCGTCACAGATACCGAGGTAACTGACACAGAGCTGAAACAAATAAAAGATTTAAAAATAAAACTAGTTTAATCTATCAGGAGCTGTAGTATAATGGATAATATTGACAGAATCTTTACATAAGGAGGCTCACTTGAAATTGAATACTTATTTAAATGCAGAAATTCTAAAATCAAAAGAGCTTGCTTTTCAAGATCCGAAAAAATCTTTCGAGCTTGCAAAAGAAGCTTATGAACTCTCTAAAATCCATTGTCTTGAGATAGAAGAAGGTCTATCCTTGTTCCAAATGGCTTATGCGTGTAGGGTGATGTCCAAGTACTCTGAAGGTCTGAACTTTGCCTTTAAATCACTGGATATTATGAAAAAGAACCACCATGTTAAAGGCATCTACAAGGCAATGAACATCATTGGTATTATATATTTCTATTATGGAGCGATGACGGATGCACTGGAAAATTTTATGAGTGCACTTTCGATGATCGATGAAGAAGATGATTTTAATTTAATGTCCTCCTTGCTCAATAACATAGGAGAAGTATACCGTGAAGCTGGCGCGTATGTTGAAGCTTCAACCTACTATCATCAAGCGCTTGAAATTTGTCTAAAACATAACTTGAATATCAATGCGTCAGCGATCTATTTAAATCTAGGGGAAGTCGCCTATCAAGAGAAGCATTATTCCGAATCCAATGATTACATGCAAAAAGGATATGCACTTTTAGTGGGTGAAAATAGGTTGTTAGAATTAGGTGAGGCAGAAACTAAAATCGGCCGTGCTCTTGTGGCGCAAGGTTTTTACGATCAAGCAAAATCAACTTTCTTATCAGCACTTAATAAGCTTAATTCAGTTGAAAACAAATATTACCTAGTAGATTTATTGATAGAAATGGCCAGACTTGATCAAAGAATCAATCATAGTCCGATGAGAAATTTGAATGAAGCCTTGTCATTGGCTTCTGAACAAGGACTTGTCATAAAAGAAGTTAAAATTTATGAAAAAATATCAAATTACTATGAATCAAAAGGTGATTTTGCAAAAGCGTTGGCCTATTATAAGCGATTTCATTTAAAGCAAGCAGAAGTGGAAGCCTCTAATCTTTCCAAGCGCTTGGAAATCTTATCCGTTGAATTTGATTACTATAAAGAAAAGAAAGAGAATCTGAAGTTTAGACAGATGACAGCTCGTTTAGAACGCGAAATTGAATCTTATAATCGATCTTTAGAATCCATAAGGAGTCAAAACCAAGAACTTTTAAAAGAATCTCTATACGATGAGCTAACAAAGATTTATAACCGCCGAGGTCTTGAAAAAGCATATCAAGAACTGTTTGAAAACAATTCAAAGCTGCAGTTGGCGGTTTTAATTGTGGATATTGACCGATTTAAAGGTTATAACGATACCTGGGGACATGTAAAAGGTGATACCTGCTTGGTTCGAATTGCGGAGGAAATGTCTAATAATTTTAAACAATCCATCATAGCGAGATATGGAGGAGAAGAGTTTTTGATTATCGTTCAAGTGGATGCCTTCGATAAAGCATATCAACTGGCTGAAAAGTTTCGAGAAAATGTTCAAGATCTAGGTATTCAGGCTAGTATCGATGAAGATCGCGTTGTAACGGTTAGTGTTGGTGGTTATTTTGGTACGTTTGATAAACAGTCACTCTTAGGTGCTATCGAAATTGCAGATAAAGAGCTTTACAAAGCAAAGGACAGTGGTAGAAATAAAGTTCGTATCTCGAAGGAAATTCATGGGTAAATGCTTGTCCCGATGATGAGATTGACGTATAATTAAGTGATACTAAGAGATAGGAGCTGAAAATGATGGATTACAACAAGGCAATTGAGAAATATGCAGAACTATTAGTCAAAGTAGGCATTAATGTACAACCAAAAGAAGGTTTAATCGTCGTTTCTAATCAATGGGGATTACCACTTGCGCGAGAAGTTATGAAAAAAGCTTACGAAGCAGGCGCGAAACACGTTGAATACATGATGGGCGATGACGAAATGGCCATCGCAAGATACCAAAACGCGAAGGATTATGTATTTGAGAATTATCCTGAATGGAAAGTAGATTTAATGATCAAACTCTATGAAGATAATTACCATCATTTATTCATTATTGCGCCAGATCCAGAGTTATTAAAACAAATTCCAAGTGAAAAAGTTGCAATAGATCAAAAAACAGCGTCAGCAGCGATGTCACCAGCTACAAAATACCGTATGACGGGCCAAACCAAATGGTGTATTGCCGCTGTTCCATCTGAAGCTTGGGCTAAAAGTGTCTACCCAGAAAAGTCAACTGAAGAAGCGATTGATGGGTTATGGGGAAAAATCCTTGATGCAACTCGTGTGAGTCTCGACAACCCTGTTGAAGCTTGGCAAGAGCACGATAAAATGCTTAAAAAATATAAGAACTTCTTAAATGAAAAGCAATTTGATAAATTGGTTTTAACAGCACCTGGCACTGAACTTGAAATCGGCTTAGCAGATGAACATTTCTGGATGGGTGGTTCAAAAGAAAGTTGGGCTAAAGATGCTTTTGTTGCGAACATACCGACAGAAGAAGTCTTTACAACACCTCATAAGTTAAGAGTCAATGGAACCGTTAAATCCACAAAGCCGCTTAGTCATAATGGCAAGATCGTCGATGGGTTTGGTTTCACTTTTAAAGACGGTAAAGTTGTCGATTACTATGCTGAGAAGGGTAAAGAGGTACTTGATCAGTTACTTGCTAACGATGATGGTGCATCCTATTTAGGAGAAGTTGCACTTGTACAAGACGACTCTCCAATTTCAAATACAGGCATTTTATTTAACAACACACTTTTCGATGAAAATGCATCCGTACATTTAGCACTCGGTAGAGCATACGCTTATGCCATGAGAAATGGTTCGGCGTTATCTCAAGAAGAGCTCGAAGCAAAAGGGGCTAACTTTAGTTTGATTCACGTTGATTTTATGATCGGTGGTCCAGAGATGGAAATCATCGCTTACTCTAAAGAGGGTGAAGCAACACCTTTGTTTAAGCAAGGCAATTGGACATTCTAATATTTGAAATACGAAACCACTATTTGAAAGCGTCAAATAGTGGTTTTTTTAATTTGCATGTCGATGAAATTTTGAATTATTGCAGACTATCTATATCATTTGGGTATAAACAATACATTATTTGTGCGTATTTAGATACATTGTGTCGAATCGAGGTAATCATGAAGCTTTTTATACGAATGCTCAATAGTGTGTTTATCTTAATCATACTGATTATAGGCGTTGGCTATACGACCGATCTAGAATATCCCAATTCTCCAAAAGTAAAATATCAAGTCGATGCCAATTATCCACCTTTTACATATTCGAATCAGCAATTTCTTTATGGATTTGATATTGAACTCACCAATATCATTTTTAAAATGATGGATTATCAGTTAATCTATTCTACTGATGCATGGCCTAAAGTTTATGACCGTTTGGTTAATGGTGAAATTGACTTAGCAGGAATCATTGCAATTACAGAGGATCGTGAGAAGAAAGTGCTATTTTCTAAACCGCTCTTTCAATCCTATGTGACGATCTACACAAAAAAAGACTTTAGAGAAATAAAATTAAGTGATCTCTCCTCATTAAGAGTGGGTGTGGGTAAAGGTTATTATACGGAATCGATTTTACGAAATGATTTTGAGATTACCAACTATACAGCATATGATGATTTACGTGATGCGATTTATGATTTGTTATCCGGACAAATAGATGTCATCTTTGAAAATCAACAAATGATGGATTATTTAATCGTTCAAGAAGATGTTCTTGGCACCATTGAAGCGCAAATTAAGGACTTATATCCCAAACAACACGCCTATGCTGTAAGTAAAGACAAACCAGAGCTAGTGAAGTATATCAACCAACGAATAGATGAGATTCAAAAGAATGGTTTGTTTGAAGAAACCTATGTGAAATATTTTAATGCACATTCATCGTTTTATAATGAGTCAAAGATGAAGAGGATACTCTTAATTGTCTTATTTCCAATCTCGGGAATGATGGTACTCCTCTTTGTATTAAGGCTATATATTTCTAAACTAAAAACCAAACTAAGTTCTAAATACGATAATATTGCAGAAGAAAATAACGATTTATCAGATGCAAATATTGAACTCATGCGACAATACGAAGAAATACAAATGCAATATGAGGAAATTAATGCACAGTATGAAGAGATTCAGATCAATAATGATATTATCTATCAAATGGCTTACACAGATCGTTTGACAAACCTTCCCAATCGTCTCTCAGCAACCGATTATTTAAGTGGTATGCTAGGCGATGAAAATCATGAAAGTCAATTTGACCCTGGTGTAGCAATCTATCTTGAAATCGATCAATTTAGACGTATTAATGATGCATTTGGCCACGATTTTGGTGATGAGGTTTTAGTTTATATCTCAAAAGAACTGAAGTTCATATATGAAAAGAGAGGCTTTATTTCAAGAGTGGGTGGAGATGAATTTTTAATCATCATCAAAGACATTAACCATAAGGCGGATGCAGTGCCAATTGCAGAACAACTATTAAACCGGTTTAATAGGATGTGTTTTATCGGGGATCATGAAATCTATCTGTCTGTTAGCCTAGGAATTGTATTGCTAAACAAGGATTGTAAGACGGTATTGGATGTTTTTAAAAATACCGATGCTTCAGTCTATAATGCAAAGCAGTTTGGCGGAAGCTGTTACAAATTCTATGAAATAGAGATGCTTCAAGACGTAATATTTAAAAGTCAGCTTGAACGAGATCTAAGGAGAGCGCTCAATAATGATGAGTTTTATGTCTACTATCAACCCATCTTTGAGCTTGAAGGTTTAACACTTGTTGGACTGGAAGCATTGATTCGTTGGCAAAAAGAAGATGGTAGCATGGTGTACCCAGATACATTTATTCCGTTTGCAGAAGAAACAGGCTTAATTGTTCCTCTTGGAGAGTTTGTTATCGCAGAGGTTTGCCGACAAATTAAAGAATGGCAGCTGATGGATATGAAAGTCGTACCCGTTTCCATCAACATTGCTGAAAAACAACTGCTGTCAAAAAATTTTAATGAGACATTGTTGCATTACCTACATCATTTTGATTTGGAGACCAATCATATTCATATCGAAATTACTGAAAGTCATGTGATGCATAATTTAGAAAGAAACATTCGCAAGCTGACACACCTTCGAGAGGAAGGATTTAAGATCCTCATTGATGATTTTGGTACGGGATATTCGTCCTTGTCACATCTCATTCATCTACCGATTGATATTTTGAAGATAGACAAAAGCTTTGTTTGGCACATAGATACAATGCCAAATGAGACTTTGATTATTTCAGAGATCATTTCTATGGCACATAGATTGGGAAAAAAGGTAATTGCAGAGGGTGTAGAAACTGAATCACAACTTGCATATTTAAAACAAGCAGGTTGCGATCGTGTTCAAGGCTACTTATTTTCAAAACCAGTTCCAGCAGACATTGTCTTTAATAATTGAGGATCGTTATTGACAGATCCTCTTTTAAAGTATATTATAATTGTATAAAATCAAATTGCAAACAATTGATATGGAGGTTAAAATGAAATTTTATGACTTTGAAGCTGTGGCAATGAACGGCGATGTGATAAAAATGTCCGATTATGAAGGTAAAGTGGTACTGGTGGTAAATACTGCAACCAAGTGTGGTTTAGCACCACAGTTTGAAGAACTTGAGGCACTTCATCAAAAGTATGGGGACAAGGGTTTAGCCATTTTAGGTTTCCCATGTGGCCAATTTGCAAATCAAGAGTCAAGTGACAATTCAACGATTCAAAATGTGTGTCGTTTGGATTTTGGTGTTACGTTTCAACTCTTTGAAAAAATTGATGTGAATGGCGAAACCGCTCATCCACTTTATAAATACTTGAAAAAGGAAGCTAAGGGTACTTTAGGCAACGGTATTAAGTGGAATTTCACCAAATTTCTAATCGATAAAGATGGCAATGTTATAAAACGTTATGCACCTACTGTTAAACCGTTATCAGTTGAAAATGAAATTGCAGGGCTTTTATAGATGAGAATTTGCCCCTTTTCATTGCGATAAATTCGTTGTAACATAGAGATAGCGAATTTAAGCCAAGAAAAGAGGATGAATATGTTAAAGAAAAATTTGATAGCACTAATGCTAATCCTATTACTGACAATGATGGTTCTATCAGCTTGTGATAGTAACAAAAAGAGGGATTCTGATACAGTCGCACAAGACACAACTAATGCGACAGACACGACTGAAATGGCAGCTGGTGACTTTGGTACGCCAATTCTATTTGATGAAGTCTATTATGATGACATTCCTGAAGGCATTAAAGCGGAAGTGGATCAACTTATTGTCAATCGAGGATTTTATCATTGGACTGAAGAGGGTATGAACTACTTATTGATTTCTAGTGGTGAAAAACAAACCGGTGGATATGGAATTCAGGTGTTAACCTTTGGTCAGTTTGAGTCGAACGCTAAAATTCTTGTTGGAGAAGGTAAACCAGGAAAAGACGCAGTTGTGCCACAAATTAAAACATATCCATTTGTAATGATTAGATATGAAGGTGATTTTAGTGTGTCGGAAGTTTATAATGAGACATCTGAAACCTTTGAGCCATTGGTATTAGAGTAGTTGAATGAATGATTAATCGATTAATTAGTTGAGAGAATAAAAATTAAAAGCTATTGTACTTTGGGTCGATCTCAAAGAACAGTAGCTCTTTTTATATACATGAGAAAAATCACAAACATTATGAAGAATCTATACTTAAACGTTGAAATTAGCGACCTCAAACCTAAAATGTTAATTTAACTTAATTTTTCATAATTATTTAATAATTCTTTTAGCTAAGTGATATAATATTTTTTATATACATAAAATAGGAGGCTGATTATGACTGAGGTACATCGATTTGCAACAGAATTAAAACATAATATCCAAAAGGTTATTGTGGGGAAAAATACGGTTATCGATTTAATGATAACATCTATGCTTTGTTCAGGTCATGTGTTATTAGAGGATATCCCTGGGACTGGAAAAACGCTTTTAGCGCGTTCACTTGCAAAATCGTTTGACGTCGAGTTTAATAGAATTCAATTTACACCAGATTTATTACCTTCAGACATAACGGGATTGAATGTTTATAATCAGGGTGTTGGAAGGTTTGAATTCAGAAAAGGACCTTTGATGAGTCAAATTGTCCTTGCTGATGAAATCAACAGAGCGACGCCAAGGACTCAATCTAGCTTACTCGAAGCAATGGCTGAAAATCAAATCACAGTCGACGGAGAAACTTATCCTCTGTCTGACCCCTTTTTCGTTATTGCCACACAAAATCCGATTGAAAGTTCAGGTACCTTTCCGCTACCGGAAGCGCAGCTGGATCGTTTTTTTATGCAACTATCTATGGGATACCCATCTAAAGAAGAGACAGTTGCCATCTTACATCGATTTGAAAAAGTCAATCCTGTGGACACCTTAACTGCATGTGTAAATGTTTCATCCTATATAGAAGTCAAAAACAAAGTTAAAGAGGTAAAAGTTTCAGAAGCAATGACGCATTACATCATTGATTTGGCAGATGCGACAAGAGATCACTCTGAAATAGAGTTAGGTGTTAGCCCTCGTGGAGTAATGGCATTGTTTAATGGCGCAAAAGCACTTGCTGCAATTAAAGGGCGTGACTATGTCTCGCCAGAAGATGTCAAACAATTAGTGGTTCCTGTTTGGGGGCATAGAATTTTGATTCGCGATATTTATTCTAAAAAACCGGACAGAATACTAGAGATGATAATGACAGCTGTTGAGGTACCAACAGAAACGATTTAGGGAGGTATACCATGGCTGTATTAATAATTGGGATACTTGGACTTTTCGTTTTAGGGTGGCTGCTAAGAAGATGGTCAAATTTGTCGCCAATTCATTTTTATCTTTCTAGAAGCTTTGATAAAGAACGGATCACTGCAGGCGAATCTATCGTCATCACAACGGAGATGGTAAATAAAAAATGGTTGCCTTTACCATGGGTCAAGGTCTATAGTAAAATTCCAGCATCCTTTCGAGGTGAAGGCTATACAGGAAATCGAGTTATAGAACTTGGAAATGAAAGATTTGAAGTTGTTGAGACAGGTGCGGATAGTACTTATGAGATCGTAACTTCATTTTTATTCTTTGAAAAGGTCGTTAAACACGATGGCTTTACTTGTTTGAAAAGAGGCATCTATGAAGCGGGTAATTGTCATGTTGAGTTTGGTGATTTATTTGGATTATATTCTGGAGGACGTGAATATTTTACAAAGTCAAAGCTAATCGTTCATCCAAAACTTCATGCGCTATCGAGCTTTGATATCACGCCACTAAGCTTGCAAGGTGAAACTTCTGTGAAGAGGTGGATTTTACCAGATCCTATGTTGACAACAGGTACGCGTAATTATACAACACGAGATCATTTTAAAAGCATTAACTGGAAAGCCACCGCGAAGACAGGTCAGCTTCAAGTTAAAAAAATGGACCATACATCGGATCAATCCTGCATGATTTTCTTTGATGTGCAAACCTCACCAAAATATTGGGAAGGGATTGATCGAAGTCGATTTGAGTTGGGAATCGCTTTCGCAGGATCTCTATTTAAGTCGTTATATGAACAGCAAGTAGACATAGGTATTGCTGTGAATAGTGTCTATATGATGGGTGAAAAAGCAAGCTTACTGATGCCAGCTAAATTAAAGACGCAGCTTGTTAAAGCGATGGACGCTCTTGCTGCAGCTACTGAGTACAGAGGACATCCCATCGAAAAGTTATTTGTAGATGCACTGAGAAAACTGCATGAAGATGCAGTCATTATCATTGTTACAGGATACTTATCCTCAGAATTAACCTTACTTGTTAATCAGCAGGCTAGAAAAGGCAGAAGTATTGTCATCTACACAACTGGCGAGAGAGCCATTGAGATCAATTTAGATCGAAGTGTTGAGGTAAGAAAGGTTCGGGGTCTTTTAAGTCAGGAGGTGGCCGATGATTAAGAAGCAAAGTGATCGCACACAACTGATTTCAGATCTTGTAAAGGCTTTGGAGTATACTTTATTTCTGCTTTTAGTCGTCTTTACAGTAGCAGGTTTTTTCAGAAAAGAAGCTGTAATGATTTCAAGATTTAGCCTTGTATGGGTGATTAACTGTATGTTATACGGTTTTTCTGCTATAACCATTGAATTCTTTAAGAAGAAGCCCTCATGGTGGTTTGTTGTTTCCTTTGTTTTCCTAATTGGGAGTTCTATCCTCCTATTGACCAAAGGTGTTTTTTATTTGATTACTGGGCCGCTGGTGATCGCTTTTGTACTCAGCATGATACGAGGCATGAATTATTCAATCCTTGAAGAGAAGATTGAACCACTTAAGTCGAGAATTTTTTACACGGATATTATTTTAGGATTGGTCATTTTTATCCTTAAAGTAGGCGATTTTGAAGGCTATGGTGCATTAAAGGCGTATTATTTAATCTATGTGATTATCAGCCTATTGCTACTCAATCTAGTTAACATGAACAATGCTTACGCAAGTGGTACGCATCAAATCAATCGCTCAAAGAACGTAGAGAAGTTTGGTAGAATCGCTTTAGGCGTCTCGGTATCCTTGATTATCATCGTTCAAGTTCAGGTTTTTGATTTTTGGTCAGTGATTTTAGCGGGGTTAGATAAAGTTTATAACCTCCTATATAAAATAGTGTCTTTAATCATTTATCCACTTCTATATCTAATGGATAAGCTTTTGGGTTTGTTTCGATTGGATGGATTGGAAGAAGTAGACATCGCTGGGCCAATGTCGCCAGAAATGCGAGATCAGTTACCAAACTACCCTAATAATACGGGTGTTCCAGACTGGATGGTTACCGCATTTTACATGGTTACATGGTCAGTTATTTTATTGATTAGCATACTTCTTCTTAAAAAAGCCTATCAAGTTTTCAAACGCAGAAAGGCAATGAATGATGCGTATGGCAGTGAAGAACGATCCTTTGTATTTGATAGAAAAGAAATCATGGGTAATTTATTTAATCGATTTAAAAGAGAATCCTCCAAAGTCCCTAAAAATGAGATTAGAAAAAAATATCGAGAACAGCTTATAAAAAATGAAAATCTTTATATGGGTAAGAAGATTTATGAAACACCACATGAATATATGAATCGAATCAAAGCGGATGAGAACATATCCTCTGAAGAAAAAGCGGCACTTGAATCACTCACTATCGATTACCAAGTTGTACGCTATCGAGAGGATTTAAAATGATGTTAGATTGCACTAGAAAAGTATTGGTGATATACTTATTTTAAGTTTAAGGGAGTAGCTTGCAATCTTCGGATTGTGTTGATGATCGTCATGACGGCGAAAGCCCGGTCATTAGCTCTATTGAAAGCGAGACTTATACTTCATTTTCCTATGGAATTGAAGTATAAGTCTTTTTTATTTAGCCACAAGCTAGATTGTGGTTAAATCGTAAAATTATATTTGGAGGGGAAAAATGAGTCAACTATTTCAAGGCATTGCAGAATTTCATTGGCAGTATCTCATAATGTACGCCATCGGGATTGCACTGATTTACCTGGCGATAAAAAAAGATTATGAGCCAATGCTGTTATTACCTATTGGGTTTGGTGCAATTTTAGTTAATTTACCATTTAGCTCAATATGGGAATATGAGGGGACACCAGGCGTGTTGCAAATATTTTATAATTCCGGTATTTTAACTGAAATTTTTCCAGTGTTAATTTTTGTAGCAGTAGGGGCAATGATTGACTTCACACCGCTGCTCAAACAACCACGCATGTTATTCTTTGGTGCAGCAGCACAGTTCGGTATCTTTTTTACGACGCTTGCCGCGCTCTATATTGGTCATTTGTTTCCCGAACTTGGCTTTGACTTAAAAACATCCTCTGCAATCGGTATTATTGGTGCAGCAGATGGACCGACCTCAATTTTTGTCGCTTCTAAATTTGCGAAAGATTGGCTTGGACCAATTTCAGTAGCTGCGTACTCTTATATGGCACTGGTTCCAGTGATTCAGCCACCTGTTATCAGAGCACTGACGACAAAAAAAGAAAGAATGATTAAAATGCCTTATCACGATGTTAAGGTTTCTAAAACGGTATTAATAGCATTTCCGATTTTAATTACGATTATCTCAGGTATTATCGCACCAATATCTGTGCCTTTAGTAGGTCTTTTGATGTTTGGGAATCTCATAAGAGAATCTGGCGTTTTAGAAAGACTTTCGAAAGCAGCTCAAAACGAATTGGCGAACTTAGTGACATTGCTCCTTGGAATCACTATAGGTGCAACGATGTATTACGATAAATTCTTAGATGTAAAAACGTTAATCATAATGGTAATGGGATTGGTTGCATTTGTATTTGACACAGCAGGTGGTGTTCTGTTTGCAAAACTGATGAATCTTTTTACCAAGGATAAAGTCAATCCAATGGTTGGTGCAGCAGGAATATCAGCGTTTCCAATGTCTGCAAGAATCGTTCAAAAGATGGCGAAACAAGAGGACCCGCATAATTTTATATTGATGCAGGCTGTAAGTGCGAATGTTGCAGGACAGCTTGGTTCAATTGTTGCAGGTGGTATGGTCTTGGCACTGGTACCTTGGTTATTGATGAGATAGGAGGAACATATGAGTGAATTTTATCTAGGCCTTGAGCTGATGGGCTATGGTCTTGCAGGTGTTTTTATCGTTTTAATATTATTTTTTATCGTCATTAAAATGCTGATTAAAATCTTTCCATACAAAGAAGAGCAAAATTGAGTATTGACATCAGTCATTAGATGAAGTACTATATCTCTTAATGAATACACTTTAAATTGGTCCTGTGAGGCCAGCAAGAGGTATGGTATGAAAAACAAGGGTTTATTATGTCAATTAATAATATTTAAGGAAGCAGACGCATTATAAATAATGTGTTAGCTTCCTTTTTTGTCATGTAAAGCTTTGAATTACCTTCTCTAGTGTATGAAAGGGAGGTTAATATGAAGGCAAAATTAATACTAGAAAATGGCATGATTTTCGAAGGTAAAAGCTTTGGATATCCTGTTGATACAGTTGGCGAAGTTGTTTTTAATACAGGGATGACAGGGTACCAAGAACTTCTTACAGATCCTTCGTATCATGGGCAAATCGTTGTGATGACTTATCCGTTAATCGGGAATTACGGTATTAATACCGAAGATTTTGAATCAGGCAAGGTACAAGCATGTGGGTTTATCGTTAGAGAATTGACAGAGTTATCTAGTAACTTTAGATCAGAAATGGAGTTAAACCACTTCTTAAAACGACATAAAGTAATGGGAATTGAGGGCATTGACACGAGAGCATTAACTTTGATTTTAAGAAACGAAGGCACCATGAAAGGCGTCATCACCACAGGTGAGTTAAGCCAAGAGAAGCTAAAGGCTTTCTATAAAAGCTATGATAATAGCAACGCTGTATTTGAGGTGACTTCAAAAGCTAAAAAGGTGGTACAACCAATAGCGCCAGCTATGAAATCAGTTGCACTTATGGATTTTGGTGCAAAGGAAAATATCGTAAGAGAACTAGTACAAAGAGGTGCTGAGGTAACCATCTATCCAGCAACGACGACAGCAGATGAAATCTTAAGTGGTGACCATGATTTGGTTTTCCTGTCAAACGGACCTGGTAATCCAGAAGACCTAACGGGTGTGATCAAAGAAATTAAAAAACTAATGTACCAAATACCAATTGCAGGAATCTGCTTGGGACATCAGCTATTAGCATTAGCAGGTGGGGGTTCAACCACTCGATTAAAGTTCGGACATAGAGGATGCAATCATCCAGTTAAGGACCTGATGAAGGATAAGGTATATATCACTTCGCAAAATCATGGTTATGTCGTGGATCAAATGCCAGAGGCCTTTGATGTAACACATATAAATGTCAACGATGCGTCAATAGAAGGCATGAAACATCAAGTACTCCCAATTTACTCTGTTCAGTTTCATCCAGAAGCATCACCAGGACCAGTTGAGAGCGCGTACTTGTTTGATGAATTTTTAGAGCTAGCGAGATAGGAGGAATTATGCCAAGACAGACGGAAATTAAAAAGACACTTGTAATTGGATCAGGACCAATCATTATTGGGCAGGCGGCAGAATTTGACTATTCGGGAACGCAAGCCTGTCAGGCTTTAAGAGAAGAAGGCGTTGAAGTTGTATTGATCAACTCTAACCCAGCGACCATCATGACGGACAATGAGGTTGCAGATAAAATATATATAGAGCCCATCACTAGTGAAATGCTCGAAGTGATTATCAGAGATGAAAAGCCAGATAGTTTATTAGCGGGAATGGGTGGCCAGACGGCTCTTAACATGGCTTTAACGCTTCATGAAAAAGGCATTCTTGATAAATACGGTGTTAAATTGATCGGGACTTCTATAAATGGTATTATGCAAGGCGAAGACCGAGCTTTGTTTAAGGATATGATGGCGCGTATTAATGAGCCAGTTATTCAATCAGAAATCGTTACAGATGTTGAATCCGCTGTTGTATTTGCAAATCAAGTTGGCTATCCAGTAATCATTCGTCCTGCCTACACCTTAGGTGGTACTGGCGGTGGTATTGCAGATGACGAAGAGATGCTAAGAACTATAGCAAAATCTGGTCTAGATAATAGCCCAGTGAATCAGGTGTTAATTGAAAAGAGTATAAAAGGCTGGAAAGAAATAGAGTATGAGGTGATGCGTGATGCTAAAGGGAATCGCATCTCTGTATGCAACATGGAAAATATCGACCCTGTTGGGATTCACACAGGTGATAGTATCGTTGTTGCACCGAGCCAAACCTTATCGGACAAAGAATATCAAATGCTTAGAACATCAGCATTTAAAATCATAGAGGCAATTGGTATTGAAGGTGGCTGTAACGTTCAGTTTGCACTTCACCCAGAGAGCTTTGAGTATGCGGTTATTGAAATTAACCCTAGGGTAAGTCGCTCATCTGCACTTGCATCAAAGGCAACGGGCTATCCAATTGCAAAGGTTGCAGCGAAAATAGCTTTAGGATATGGACTAGATGAAATCAAAAATGCAGTAACAGGCGTTACATATGCCTGTTTCGAGCCAAGCCTTGATTATGTGGTTGTTAAGTTTCCCAAATGGCCATTTGAGAAGTTTTATAAAGCAGATCGTACTTTGGGCACTAAGATGATGGCAACGGGTGAAATCATGGCGATTGGTAGTAACTTTGAAGCGGCATTTTTAAAAGGGTTACGCTCACTTGAACTCGGTCAATATCATTTAAAGCACAAAGGGTTTATCGATAAAAGTACAGAACAACTAAAAAGCCTAATTAAAAAACCAAATGATGAAAGAATCTTTGCGTTAACCGAGTTGATTCGTAGAGATTATAAGTTAGATATGATCCATAAAATTACTGGGATTGATGAATGGTTTTTAGATAAGATAAAAAATCTGATTCAGCTTGAAAGTGAAATAGAAACGCAGAGATTGGTGGATATAAAACCTGAAAAGATGCGACTTTTAAAACGTAAAGGCTTCTCTGATAAAGGACTGTCTGAGCTTTTAAGCGTTTCGCCAAAGGATATCTATAACTACAGAAAAGCACACAAGATTTTACCGGTCTTTCACATGGTTGATACCTGTGCTGGCGAGTTTGAGGCAGTATCACCGTACTATTATTCAAGCTACGAAACCTATGATGAGGTCAAAGTAACTGATAAAGAAAAAGTTGTAGTTATCGGGTCTGGCCCAATTCGTATCGGTCAAGGAATAGAGTTTGATTATGCTTCGGTCCACTGTATTAAAGCCTTAAAAGCGATAGGCTATGAGACAATTATCATTAACAGTAATCCTGAAACCGTGAGTACAGATTTCTCAATCGCAGATAAATTATACTTTGAACCTTTAACTGAGGAAGAAGTTCTCAATATCCTTCAAAAGGAAAATCCTAAGGGTGTAATCGTACAGTTTGGTGGACAGACAGCGATAAAATTAGCGGACTTTATAGAAAAATCAGGCTATCCTATCTTTGGTGCATCTTATGATCAAATTGATATCTGCGAAGACAGAGATCGGTTTGAAGTATTCTTAGAGGCACAAGGGATTGCACGTCCAAAAGGCATTGGCGTTGAAAACCTAGATGCAGGTTTAGCAGCTGTTGAAAAGCTAGGATTACCAGTTCTTGTTCGTCCAAGCTACGTTTTAGGTGGTCAAGGGATGAAGATTTGTAGAGATTTATCTGAAGTGAAGCATTACCTAACAGATGCTTTTACAAAAAATAAAAAGAATCCTGTGTTGATCGACAAATATCTCGTCGGAATGGAAGTTGAGGTCGATGCCATCAGTGATGGGAAGTCGGTCTTAATACCTGGGATCATGGAACATATCGAAAGAGCAGGGATTCATTCTGGGGATAGTATGACGGTTTATCCACCGCAAAACATTTCTCAATCATTAAAAAATGAGATATTAAATGTCACCAAAAAGATTGCAAGTGGACTGAATCTAAAAGGGATGATCAATATCCAGTTCGTCGTATCTGAAGAGAAACTGTATGTCATTGAGGTAAATCCAAGAGCTTCTAGAACCGTACCGTATCTATCAAAAGTGAGTGGGGTTCCGATTGTGGATTTAGCGACAAAGGTTTCCTTAGGTGAGAATTTATGCGACCTAGAACATGGCGTCGATCTATACCCAGAAGCGGAACTGATTTCAGTTAAAGTGCCAGTGTTCTCAACACAAAAATTACCCGACGTAGAGATTTCTCTAGGACCAGAAATGAAGTCTACAGGCGAAGTCTTAGGGATTGGCAAAACTTATGCTGAAGCTTTAACAAAGGGGTTCCTTGCTGCTAAAACTGAAATCGATCTTAAAGGTGCAAAAATACTGTTGACTTTAAATGAGAATGATAAAGCAGAGCTTTGTGAAAGTGATCTTCCAAAAAAAGCACAGTTTGTAGCAACAACTGGAACCGCTAAACGAATCGAAGCTTTAGGACGCAATGTACTCATAACGAGAAAAATAAGAAATGAAAGTTCAAATTTACTCAGTCTAATTAAAGATAGAGAAATCGGATTCATCATTAATACGCCAACTGTTGGTGAAGATAGTGAACGCGATGGTTTTATGATGAGAAGATTGGCTGCTGAGCATAATATTCCTATGTTCACTTCACTTGATACGTATAGAGCTTGGTTAAAAGCATTTGAGTATTCCGAGGCATTGACTGCCTACCAACTTAAGAAATAATCGACCCTATCGTTCTTACAATAGAAGCCCCCATTGACCTACCACCTAGGTTAATGAGGG
>DJWQ01000230.1:0-15010 GCA_002441045.1 Firmicutes bacterium UBA6226
CTTTAAAAAACGATATAATTGAAGACCGTATTGCTTTACATCAAATTCCAGAAGTGGGATTTAAAGAATATAAGACACATGAATATTTAAAACAAACGCTTATAAAACTAGGCATCGAGTTTGAGGTTGTAGCGAAGACAGGGATCGTCGCTTTTCTTAAAGGTGTTTCGCCGACACAGACAATTGCCTTTAGAACAGATATAGATGGTTTAACCGTAACCGAAGAAAGTGACTTTAATTATCATTCAACCCATGAAGGGCATATGCATGCCTGTGGACATGATGGACACATGGCAATAATGCTTGGACTTGCAAGAGCATTGAGTTTACCAGAAGTAAAGCTGGTCGATAATGTGTTGTTAATCTTTCAACCAGCTGAAGAAGGTCCTGGTGGGGCAGAAGTTATCGTTAACAATGGCATCTTAGACAAATATAACGTCTCAGAAATTTATGGCATACACGTTTTTCCACAGGTGATGCAAGGTAAAATCGGTCTGTGCCCTGGTCCAATGATGGCGATGACAGGTGAATTTGATCTCGATATATTAGGCACCAGCGCACATGGTGCAATGCCACATACTGGAATAGATTCAGCTGTGATAGCGAGTGAAGTCATTTTAGGATTACAAACCATCGTAAGTCGTAATGTTAGTCCGATCCAGCCTGCAGTCTTAACGGTGGGTAAGGTTGAAATCGGTGAGAGGCGTAATATTATTGCAGGTAAAGCGAGACTTGAGGGAACCATTAGAGCCTTTGATAAAAACGTTTATCATTTGGTAAAATCAAGAATGTCTCAATATCTAAAGGGCATTGAGATCGCATACGGGATTACGATTCAAGTGGAATTTAGGGACATGTATCCACCAGTGATCAACGATCATAAATTGTTTACTGAGTTTATGACCTATCACGGTGATATATGTGAAGAAATCGAACCACAAATGATCAGTGAAGACTTCTCGTATTATCAGGAAAAGGTTCCAGGCTTGTTTTTCTTTGTGGGTACTTATAATGAAGAAAGAGGATATGTGCATCCGCTTCATAGCTCTAAGTTCAACTTTGATAACGAAATAATGATGACTGGGCTAAAGGCTTATATGAACATATTAACGTATAAAGGCAGCATTCAATACTAAAAGACGACTGACCCTAAAACCTATAGGAGGACGTATGATTGAACAAGAGCAAACGAAAAATAGAATTAAACTATCAATATCTGAAGCCAATACATTTTTTATAATTTTAGCCGTTCTATTTTTAACAGTGGGAGGCTATGTTCAGTCGAGAGAGCTAATATCAGGACTTCTAATCACTGAATTTGGTATCATGGCACTCCCTATACTCATCTACTCTGTGATTCGAAAAAAATCTGTTATATCAATTTTTCGTTTCAAAAAACTTGAGTTAAAAGCGGTTCCTAAAATTATTGTTCTTGCGGCTTTGATGCTACCAGCAGTTGCGGTTGCTAATTTAATTACTATATTTATCATTGAATTGTTGGGTGAATCAATATCTTCACCGGTTCCTACTGCAAGTAATCCATCTGAGTTCTTACTCTTATTTGCTGTTATAGCAGGTTCAGCAGGCATCTGTGAGGAACTGTTTTTTAGAGGCGCAATTTTAAACGCTTTTGAGTCAGATCTAGGGAAGAAATGGGGCGCTATTTTTAGTGGACTACTTTTTGGTATTTTTCATTTTAACCCTCAAAATCTTTTAGGGCCTATTTTGTTGGGAATCGTATTTTCCTATTTGGTTCAATTGACAGGATCTATATTTGCAGGTATGATTGCACACGTGACCAATAATGGGTTGGCAGTAACTTTAGGATATGTCAATAATCTATTTACCTCAGTTGACACAACAAGTGCTGGTACTATGTTAGACTCGCCAAGCGCTTTGATCGCTGTTATAGGATTTTATTTAATGATTGCTTTGGTCTGTCTTTTAGGGATCAGAGCCATTCTTAGGAGCTTGAGAAAGCAGTATTCCGTCACCAAACTTTGGGAGGATGAACCGTTAACACTTAAATTCAAACATTATTTACCGATTGTACTTTCATTAGTAATTTACGCATTGGTAATTAAGTTAGCTTATTTTTAGAGGTAATTATGGAAATTTATCAAACATTTGCTTCAGTATATGACAAGATGCAATATGATGTCGATTACCCTTTTTGGGTAGAAAAATTGGACAACTATATGAAAACACTTAATCCAACTTCAAAGCAAGTTCTAGAACTGGCTTGTGGTACTGGTACTATTGGTATTGGACTCGCAAAAAAAGGTTATATCTGTGATGGCGTTGATATATCAGAGGACATGCTAACTGTAGCGCAGGCAAAAGCCTTTGATGCAGGGGTTAAAATGAAATTTTTTAACCAAAACATGACAGAATTTTTTACAAAAAGAAAGTATGATATGATTTGTTGCATGTGCGATGGCATGAACTATTTAACTGAAAACGACCAAATCATACAAACACTTGAAAGAATAAAGTTGCATCTCAACGATCATGGTATTGTGATCTTTGATTTATCTTCTAGCTACAAACTTGAGCATATTATAGGCAATCAAACATTTGCAGAAACTTTTGATACAGAAGCCTATATCTGGGAGAATGAGTTTGACTCAGTTTCAAGGCGATTAAGTTTTAACCTAACACTCTTTGTTGAAGAGGATGGCATCTATTTTCGAGAAGAAGAGCATCACGTACAAAGAGCCTATGAAATTGATGAAATTAAGGCGTTATTACCAGAACAACTTGAGCTAATAGAGATCGTCGATGGCGATACATTTGAAAGTGTTAATGAAAAATCACACAGAATTTGTTTTATATTAATGAAGAAATAATTGGAGGCATTATGAAAGGCACATTAATAACTGGCTTAACAAAAAATCATGAAGTCAGAATCTATATTTCACAGACGACAGACATGGTTGAAGCTGCAAGAGCGACGCATGACTTATCACCAACATCGACCTCTGCCTTAGGTAGAACCCTAACTGCTACTGTGATGATGGGGATGATGAGTAAAATTGACAAAGAAAAAATCACCTTACAAATAAGAGGTAATAATGAGATTCGTCAAATGGTTGCAGTCGCAGACACACATGGTAATGTAAAAGCATATACCAGTGATCCACAAGCACCGACTCTTCTTGACGAAAATGGCAGATTAAGTGTTGGTCAAGCCGTTGGAACAGATGGACAAATTATCGTCATTAGAGATATTGGTATGAAAGAGCCTTTTATTGGTCAAATTAATTTAGTTTCAGGTGAAATCGCTGAAGATGTGGCTCAATATTTCAGTCAATCTGAACAGCTTGCTACTGCTGTCGCTTTAGGTGTAAGTTTTGGCAAGGACGCACATGTCAATTATGCTGGTGGCTTTATCGTTCAGTTATTACCAGATGCATCAGAAGAAACCATAGATCAGCTAGAAGCTAACCTTCAAGGTATGATGCCGTTGACGCATCTATTTGAGGAAGGTCTTACCATTGAGCAAATTGCTAATCAAGTACTCGCTGGTTTAGGTCTTGAAGAGCTTGAAACCTATGAACTAAGATATAATTGTGATTGTTCTAGAGAAAAAATGGAAATGGGCTTAATGAGTTTAGGCAAGAACGAAATTGATGCAATTATTGAGGAAGATCATGGCGCAGAATTGGTATGCCACTTTTGTAATAAAAAATATCATTTTGATGAAACTGAGCTAAGAAATTTACAAACTGTCCACTCAGAGCATTTGTCATAGATGCAACTTGTTTTCTTAAATAAGGATATAGCACATATCGTCAAGCGAAATAGTGTTTTAATGACATATTTAGAGACACAGCATATAGAGTTATTTGAAATGCCGCATCTCCTTAGCGTTGACGCAAGAGTTTCTGGGCATGTGGATTTAGGATTATATACTGAGAATGATTTGATTATACTTGAACCTAATTTATATGAGTTGATGGGGCGTGAATTACAAGCAGTTATTGGTGCCTGTAATGAGCAGTCCAAGGAGATTAAGGTCATAAAAGGAAGCCAAGGCTTAAATAAAACTTATCCACATGATGCAAGATATAACATCTTAAATGTGGGGCAGCAATCTTTTCATAGGTTAGATATTACAGATAAACAAATCTTAAGACACTCTAAAAGACATTTCGTGCATATGAGTC
Source organism: Firmicutes bacterium UBA6226 (assembly GCA_002441045.1). Next base: position 4,170 of record DJWQ01000230.1, read on the forward strand.
AAGGCTATGCAAGATGTAGTACACTTCCGGTGGGAGACCATGCAGCTATCACCTCTGATCTAGGTGTTGCAAAAGTTCTGAGGGCGTACGGAATTGAGGTGCTTCTTATAAAAGAGGGACACATAAAGCTTGAAGGATTTAAAAATGGTTTTATTGGCGGTGTGGGTGGCAGTGTTGGTTCGCTTATGTTATTAGCAGGTGAGCTAAAGTATCATCCAGATGGAGAGCTGATTCAAGCTTTTATTATGGATAGCGGTTTTCAAATGATTGAACTGTTTAACGGGCCACTATTAGATATTGGTTCAATATTATCATATAATATGAGGTGACAAAATGAAGCTACTAATCTTAGCCGTCATCGGCGCACTTATAGGTTGGATGACAAATGTGATTGCTATAAAACTCATGTTTAGACCCATTAATCCAATTGGCATAAAAGGAACCCCTTTTGTTTTGCAAGGACTAATTCCGAAGAGAAAAGCTGACATTGCGAAATCGATAGGTGAGGTGATCAATGATGAATTGATCTCTATGGAAGCCATCGTGGACAAAGTGATTGAGGATATGGACAAAAAAGCTGTTGTAGATATGATCAAGACGAAAATATTAACGATTGCAAATGAGAAAATGCCAGCCATAGTGCCCTCGATGTTCAAAGGGATGATCTTACAAAACATAGAATCGATGATAGATGAAAATGGTGAATCTATCGTTGTGGAACTGGGTGAACAGTTGAGTCATAAAGCTATTGATAGCATAGATATCAGTAAGATGGTTGAAGACCAAATCAATGCTTATGATTTTGAAAAAATTGAACAAATGACTCTAAAAATTGCGAAAAATGAACTTAAACATATAGAAATTCTCGGTGGTGTTATTGGATTTTTTATTGGTTTGATTCAAGGATTATTTGTTTTGTACGTTTTATAAATGGATATAAACCAGATATGATTTTGAATTATCAAATGAAGGCTTCATTTTAAAAGAATCAAAATAGAATCATATTGACATTTTTTTAGAGTTGGGCTATCATAGGGTTAATACAAAGGCGATGATAAAGAAGAGTACCGAGTAGAAGACTTTTAGAGAGTTTGCTCCATGGCTGAAAGAGCAGATAAGAGACCTATAAGGGAAAACTAACTTTTAGCTCAATACGATTAGGAAATCGAAAGTATTGCGACACACCGCGTTAAGGTGATTAGAGTGGCTCATTTGAGCTATTAGGGTGGAACCGCGATTTACCTCGTCCCTAGCGTATGCTAGTGACGAGGTTTTTATTTTGCAACAAGAGAAATTCTTGTAAGTCGGAGGACTCTATGTCCTTAGCATTTAAAATTGCAAAATCAATTAATGCTAAAAATCTAATAGAAAATTCCTATCAACTGGAATATTAGATAATAAGATAAAGGAGGGTATTTATGGTTAAAGTAACATTAAAGGATGGCTCAGTTAGAGAAGTGCCAAAAGGATCAAGTGTTTATGATGTTGCAGCGTCTATTTCAGGCAGACTTGCAAAAGAAGCGGTTGTAGGATCGGTGAATGGCAAGACCGTAGACTTATTCTATAAATTAGAGGAAGATTGTGAACTTAGTATCTTTAAGTTTGAAGACTCTGAAGGTGCACATGCATTTAGACATACAAGCTCACATATCATGGCGCAAGCGGTTAAAAGATTATTCCCAGATACTAAGCTGGCAATTGGACCTGCAATCGATAATGGTTTTTACTATGACTTCGATACAGATCATAAATTTGTTCCAGAAGATTTAGAAAGAATTGAAGCAGAAATGCAAAAAATCATCAAAGAGGACTTAAAATTAGAAAGATTTGAACTCCCAAGAGATGAAGCAATTAAATTTATGGCAGAAAAGGGTGAGAGCTACAAGGTTGAGCTGATCAATGATCTACCTGAAGATGCGATTATTTCTTTCTACAGACAAGGTGAGTTTGTTGACCTTTGTGCAGGATGCCACGTTCCGACAACTAAAGATGTTAAAAGCATTAAATTATTATCACTTGCAGGTGCATACTGGAGAGGCAATGAAAATAATAAAATGCTTCAAAGAATTTATGGTACTTCATTCCCTAAGGCATCTTTATTAGAAGCATATCTTCAAATGTTAGAAGAAGCAAAGAAACGTGATCATAGAAAATTAGGTAAAGAATTAGGCCTATTCTCATTAATGGAAGAAGGTCCAGGATTTCCATTTATGTTACCTAAAGGTATGGTGGTAAAAAATAACCTCCTTAAATATTGGAGAGAAGTTCATGATAGAGCGAACTATGTAGAAATCGAAACACCAATTATGCTTAATAGACACCTTTGGGAAACTTCAGGTCACTGGTTCCATTATAAAGACAATATGTATGCACTTCAAATTGATGAAGAGGATTTCGCAGTAAAACCAATGAACTGTCCTGGTTGTATGTTAGTTTACAAAACTGAACTACGCTCTTATAAGGATCTTCCTATAAGAATGGCTGAAATCGGTAGAGTGCATCGACATGAACTTTCAGGTGCGCTTCACGGTTTGATGCGTGTAAGAGCATTTACTCAAGATGATGCGCATATCTTCATGTTACCAGAGCAAATCAAGGATGAAATCATCGGTGTTGTTAATCTAATTGATGAAGTTTATAAGACTTTTGGCTTTAGCTATCATGTAGAGCTCTCAACTAGACCAGAAAAATCAATGGGTAGTGATGAAGATTGGCAATTGGCTGAGGATTCATTAGTAGAAGCCTTAACTTCATTAGGGATTAATTATAAGCTTAACCCTGGTGATGGCGCATTTTACGGTCCGAAAATTGATTTCCATTTAACTGACTGTTTGGGTAGAACATGGCAATGTGGAACAATTCAATTAGATATGCAAATGCCACAACGTTTTGAACTTTCTTACATCGGTAAAGATGGTGAAAAACATAGACCAATTATGATTCATAGAGTTGCATTTGGTTCGATTGAACGTTTCCTCGGTATATTAATCGAAGAGTATGCAGGGAAGTTCCCTTCTTGGTTAGCACCTGTTCAAGTAAAGCTACTTACTATCGCAGATCGTCATATCCCATATGCTAAAGAAGTTGCGGATAAGCTTGCAGAAAGTGGTATTAGAGTAGAAATCGATGATCGTGCAGAGAAGATCGGCTATAAAATTAGAGAAGCGCAGCTTGCGAAAAGTCCTTATATGTTAATTGTAGGTGATAAAGAAGCAGAGCTTGGTCAAGTTGCAGTTCGTTCTAGAGATATTGGTGAACTTGGAAGTATCGAACTAGATGCCTTCATTTCAAAGGTAGTTGAAGAAATTGCTGAGAGAGCATTGCAAACAAAATTTGAAAAAGTTCAGTAATAGGGTTGACAGGAACAGACGAACATGATATATTTATTGAGATTAACAAGTAGAAGTCCGCTTCTCACCATATAACTACGCGTTCATATGGTTCATGTATTCTCATTTTGTTTGAGTTATTACGGCGGATCTTCTATCCGCCGTTTTTTTTATGTAATCTAGTACAACAACCGTAAGAAATTCGATGCAGCGATGCTGTGTCTCACTTATAGTTTCTTATAATACAATAGGGGGTGTATCTTATTAAAACAGCTGAAATCAATGAAGAAATTCGCGACCTTGAAGTAAGAGTTATCGGAGATGACAACGAACAATTAGGTGTGATGACAAGTAAAGAAGCTTATGCTTTGGCTCAAGAACGCAAACTTGACCTTGTGAAAATCGCTCCTAACGCTAAACCACCGGTATGCAAAATCATGGACTTTGGTAAGTTTAGATATGAACAACAAAAAAGAGACAAAGAAGCACGTAAGAAGCAAAAAAGTGCTCAAGTTAAAGAAATTAGACTTGGTCTTAACATCGAGAAAAATGACTTAGAAACCAAAGCTAAAAATGCAATCAAATTCTTACAAAGTGGAGATAAGGTAAAAGTTTCTTTGAGATTCAAAGGCCGTGAAATGGGTTATACTCAACAAGGTTTTGAGGTAATTAAGAAATTTAGCGCTACTCTTGAAGAAGTTGCTAGCCTTGAAGCACCAGCAAAATTAGAAGGTAGAAGCTTAGTTGCAACCTATGCACCTAAAAAATAAGCGAACAATTTGGAAGGAGGAAATCAACTATGCCAAAAATGAAAACACATAGTGGCGCTGCTAAAAGAGTTAAAAAAACAGGTAGCGGAAAATTAAAAAGAAGCAAGGCGTTTACTAGCCATATCTTAACTAAGAAATCTTCTAAAAGAAAAAGAGGCTTAAGACAAGCTACTGTTGTTAGTGAGTCAGATATGAAACGTGTAAAAACTTTATTGCCTTATTTATAAGAAATCGATTAGAAGGAGGTCCCTAAACCATGGCAAGAATTAAAGGCGCAGTAAATGCGAAGAAAAAACATAAAAAAATTCTTAAATTAGCTAAAGGCTTTTATGGCCAAAAAAGCTTAGTATTTAGAGCAGCAAACCCTGCAGTAATGAGATCATTAAGATCTGCTTACGTAGGTAGAAAACTTAGAAAAAGAGATTTTAGAAAACTTTGGATCGCTCGTATCAACGCTGGTGCAAGACAAAACGGTCTTAGCTATTCAAAATTCATGAATGGTCTTAAAAAAGCTAACATCGACATTAACAGAAAAGTATTATCAGAAATGGCAATTAGCCATCCAGAAGATTTTGCTAACTTAGTTACTGTTGCAAAAGGTCATTTATAAAACCTGAAAAATAAGGAGTTCTCATCAATGTGTGAGAGACTCCTTTTTTTATGTTTTGAATGTTGTACTTGAGTTTGTTCATTTTCTAAACACTAGATATTCCAACGTGTTATCTTTGGTTTACAGATAAAAAATATCTCAAAAATAATACACTTTATTTACCTGTTGTATCTTGTATACAACAAACAAATGGCATATAATGAACGTGTGAATAATTTCAAAGGAGTGTGTGTTATGGCATTTTTAGACAAAGTGATAGAAGTTGCAAAAAAAGATATTCAGACAATCGTATTGCCTGAAGCGTTTGATCCAAGAACGATTGAGGCGACTCATAAGATTTTAGAAGCGGGAATCGCGAACATCATCTTAGTGGGTGATAAAGAAGAAATTTTATCAACAGCTGGTGAGTGGAAAATCGAAGGGGCAACTTTTATCAACCCTAAAACATTTGATCAATTAGACGCGTTTGCTGCAGAACTTGCAAACATTCGTAAAAGCAAAGGCATGACAGTAGAAGAAGCAAAAGAAATATTAATAGATAGTGAATTGTTTTTCGGCGTAATGCTTGTAAAAATGGGGCTTGCAGGTGGTATGGTTGCTGGAGCAGCGAACTCTACTGCTAATGTATTAAGACCAGCACTTCAAATTTTAAAAACAGCTCCGGGAACTAAATTAGTTTCTGCAGTGTTTTTAATGGAAGTACCAAATTGTGAGTTTGGTGAAGAAGGCATCTTTATCTTCGGTGACTGCGCACTTAATCCAAATCCATCTTCAGAGGAACTCGCGCATATCGCAATCAGCTCAGCAAAAACTTTTGAATCAATCGTACACGCTGAACCTAAAGTAGCGATGTTATCATTTTCATCTATGGGATCAGCTTCACATGCTGACGTTGACAAAGTAGTAGAAGCAACTAGAATCGCTAAAGAATTAGCACCTGAATTAGCATTAGATGGAGAGTTACAGTTTGATGCTGCAATCGTTCCATCTGTAGGTAAAAAGAAAGCTCCTGAATCTAAAGTTGCTGGTGAAGCTAATGTTATCATTTTCCCTGACTTAGATGCTGGTAACATTGGATACAAATTGGTTCAAAGACTTGCAAAAGCAAATGCATATGGCCCAATTTGCCAAGGTTTAGCAATGCCGGTAAATGATTTGTCAAGAGGCTGCTATGCTGATGATATCGTTGGTACAGTTGCGTTAACAGCTCTTCAAGCACAAATGCAAAGTAAAAAATAAGAAAAGTAAATATTATGATGTAAATCATCCCGCTAAAGGCAAGTGGCTTTAGTGGGATTTTTATTATATTAATGTGAATCACAGAGATATTTTTGATTTTTAGCACTAAGTTTGATACAATGATAGTTATGAATTACAACGTACGAAGCAGACTTCGTTGGAGGAAATAATGGAATTAAGACGGAAAATGACTAAAACTCTAAAACCAGCACAAATACTAGTATTGAGTTTTGGCGGTATGATACTGTTAGGCGCATTTTTATTAATGTTACCAATCAGTTCGCAGACAAATCAAGTAACTTCATTTATTGATGCTCTATTTACAGCTACTTCAGCGGTATGTGTAACTGGATTAGTCGTTGTTGATACTGGCACATATTGGTCTGTATTTGGTAAGACAATTATTTTGTTGCTTATCCAAATTGGAGGACTGGGCTTTATGACGATGACAACCTCTATTGCGATTATTTTAGGAAAACGTATTGGTCTTAGAAATAGAATGATCATGCAAGAAGCTTTAAATCAGTTTTCTATTTCAGGTGTTATTAGACTAACAAAGTACGTCATCATGGCGACGTTTTCGGTTGAGTTGATTGGTGCGTTTTTACTATCGACGCGATTTGTTCCGCTTTATGGATTTAAAAATGGTTTCTATTACTCTATTTTTCATTCAGTATCTGCATTCTGCAATGCGGGATTTGATATCATAGGTGGCTATAGAAGTTTAACGCCATTTGCAAGAGATCCAATCGTCAACATCGTTATTATGACTTTAATTGTACTTGGTGGTCTAGGTTTTGCTGTAATTGCAGATTTATCCACCTTTAAAACGTATAGAAAATTGTCGTTACACACAAAATTGGTACTACTGATGACAGTATCATTAATCCTATTTGGTTTTGTAATGATATTTACTCTAGAATATAATAACCCGAGCTCAATCGGTGAGTACACTTTAAGTGAGAAAATTGTCGCTTCAATGTTCCATGCGATTACACCGAGAACAGCGGGTTTTAATACATTAGATCTATCTCAAATGACAGTACCAGCACGTTTTATAACTATGATTTTAATGTTTATCGGTGGTTCACCTGGTTCTACAGCGGGTGGTATAAAAACGACAACTTTTGGTATGTTAATATTATATGTTATTTCCGTTTTCAGAGGCAATGAGGACATTAATTTTTCTAATAGAAGAATATCAAAAGAAGCCGTAAACAAAGCACTTGCGATTGTATTTATCGCTACTTTTTTAGTGGTCATTATGACCTTCCTTATGACTGTGTTTGAAGGCGGTGATCACCCGTTAGAAGCGATTATTTTTGAAACCATCAGTGCGTTTGGTACGGTTGGGTTATCACTTGGCATAACGCCAACACTGGGGATAATGGGTAAAATTATCTTAACCTTTATGATGTTCTTAGGTCGATTGGGACCTTTGACGATTGTTATCGCCATCAGCAAAAAAGCATCACAAAGCAAAAAAGATTTATTAAGATATCCAGAAGGAAAGATTATCGTTGGATAAATCATTAGATAAGATAGATAATATGGAGGTATTTTGTGAAACAGTTCGTGGTAATAGGATGTGGTAGATTTGGGCAAAGCGTTGCAATCAAACTAGCAGAACTAGGTAGCGAAGTCATGGTTGTCGATGATAAAGAAGAAGTCATCCAAAATATAGCAGATAAAGTAACTTATGCAGTTCAAGCGGATGCAACAGATGAGAGTGCCATCAAAGCACTTGGTATAAGAAATTTTGATGTTGCCATCGTCACTATTGGTTCTGATATACAATCTTCTATACTTGTAACACTTTTGGTTAAAGAGTTAGGTGTAAAACACATCGTTGCCAAAGCGCAAAATCCTGCACACGCTAAAGTTCTTTATAAGATTGGCGCAAATCGCGTTGTATTCCCTGAAAAAGAAATGGGTGTTAAAATTGCTAAGAGCTTAGTGTCAAGCAATGTGTTAGATCTCATCGATTTAGCACCTGAATATAGTATTTTAGAAATCAAAATGAATGACGAATGGGTAGGTAAAACTTTAGTTGAAATCAATATGCGCAGGCGTTATCAAATATCGGTAATTGCCATTAGACGCGATGATCATGTAGATATCAATGTAGAACCGGATCGCGTGTTGCTGAAAGACGATATTCTAATCGTTATTGGCAACAACAGTGATTTGAGAAAAATAGAAAAGAATTAATATGAACAAACAACCTAATTTAATTCAATCCAATCAAAATAAAACTTTCAAGAAATTTAAAGCATTAACTTTGAAAAAGTATAGAGAAGCTGAAAATGCTTATTTACTTGAGGGGGAAAGATATGTGCGCACGGCACTTGAAATCAATCACCCTTTTATAGGAATCATTGTTGAACAAAAGTACTGGACACTTTTACCAGATGAGATTCAAAGTTATTTTATAAATAAAACTGAAATCTACATTATGCCTTTAGATCTATTTTTAGACATCGTACAAACTGAGCAATCTCAAGGGATAATTGGTGTTGTTGAAAAAAGAAGGCACATATCGATTGACGCTCTAGATGATATTGAAAGGATAGAAAATTCTGAAACAGAGCAGTTTATTTGGCTAGATAGAATTCAGGACCCTGGTAACTTAGGGACGATTATTAGGACTGCAGATGCCTCGGGATTTAAGAATATTATTCTAGGAAAAGGGACCGTTGATCCATATAATCCAAAGGTCGTTAGAAGTACTGCAGGATCACTTTTAAATGTGAATTTTATAGAGGCTCCAGATGAGGACGTTCTGGTCAATTGGCTTAAATCAAAGTCAATTAATTTGATCGTAACTTCACTTGAGAATTCAACAAATTATATGGATGATACCAATTATCGCGCATTAAATTGTCTTGTAATTGGAAATGAAGCGAATGGCGTAAGTGATTACCTTCTGTCTCAGGCTGATGCGAGAGTCATCATCCCTATCTATGGCGGGGCAGAGTCACTTAATGCAGCCGTAGCTGCTGGCATCATGATGTATAGAATTGATATGTTCTTAAAAAAGTAGTACTTGAATGATGTGGTTTTATGGATTCATCTTGTATACAATAAAAAATTATGTTATGATAGCCATATTGAAAATTTAAAGTCTATGAAAGAGAGAGTAGGCAGTATTGGTATGAAGAGAGGGAAAGGTTGGTGAAATTTCCTTACTAATAATGTTGAAGTTCACTCTGGAGATGCATCTTTGAACTTGAAGTAGGAGATGACGTTCACCGCGTTAAGGTTTCAAGTGATTCGCAATAGCGATTAATTTGGGTGGTACCGCGGAGATAGCTTCGTCCCATTATGGGATGGAGCTTTTTTATTTTGTTCAAAATTTGCTATGTATATATCTTTAAAAGTCTTTTAAGAGGACGACACTATCACTTAAGAAAAATCTGAGTACTCGGATTTTAGAGGATAAGAAAAGTAGGAGGTATGAGATGAAAGAAAAATTACAAGTTCTACTTCAAGATGCTAAAACTGAAATAAGCGCTGCAAAAGCACTTAAAGATCTTGAAGATATTAGAATTAAGTTTCTTGGAAAAAAAGGCGAAGTTACTTCAGTTTTAAAGAACATGAAGGATTTAAGTGCTGAAGAAAGACCTTTAATTGGTAAGATTGCAAACGAGATTCGTGAAGAAATTGAGAATCTACTCGATGCCGTTAAAGAAGATAAGAAAAAATTAGAAATTGAAGATCGTCTTGAAAAGGAGTCGATTGATGTTACTATGCCTTCAAGACAGTCTTCTAGAGGCCATAAACATCCAATTAACGTCGCACTTGATGAAATCATAGAAATCTTCTTAGGTATGGGCTTTAAAATCGCAGAAGGACCGGAAGTTGAAACGGTTTATCACAACTTTGATGCTTTAAATGCCCCTGTGGATCATCCATCAAGAAGTCTTTCTGATACCTTCTATATTACTGAGGATTTAATTTTAAGAACACAAACCTCTCCAATTCAAGTTAGAACGATGATGAACCAAAAACCACCGATCAAAATCATAGCGCCAGGTAGATGCTTTAGAAATGACGAAATTGATGCGACACATTCACCAATGTTCCATCAAATTGAAGGTTTGGTAATTGATAAAGACATTACGATGGCAGACTTAAAGGGAACACTGGATATGTTTGCGAAAAGATTGTTTGGTTCACAAACAAAAACGAAATTTAGACCACATTATTTTCCTTTTACTGAACCAAGCGGAGAAGTTGATGTCTCTTGCTTTAAGTGTGGTGGAGAAGGCTGTAGATTCTGTAAAGGCAGTGGTTGGATAGAAATTTTAGGATGCGGTATGGTACATCCTAATGTACTTAGAGAATGCGGTATTGATCCAGAAGTTTATAATGGTTTTGCTTTCGGTATGGGTCTAGACAGAATTACGATGTTGAAATATGAGATTGATGATATTCGCGTCTTATTCGAAAATGATGTTCGTTTCATAAAACAGTTCTAGAGAATATAGGAGGGAATATGAGAGCGCCATTACAATGGATAAAAGATTACGTCAAAATTGACGATTTAAATGATAAAGAGCTAATAGATAAGCTTGTATTAACGGGTTCAAATAACGAAGGTAGTGAAAATCTAAGCAAAGAGCTTGAAAACATCGTCGTTGGTAAAATCGTTAAGATCACTGATCACCCAAATGCTGAAAAGCTTTGTATCTGTCAAGTGGATATAGGTAGCGAAGTTTTACAAATCGTTACAGGCGCTACAAATGTATTTGAAGGTGCGTATATTCCAGTGGCTGTACACGGTGCGGTTATTGCGGGTAATATTAAAATTAAAAAGGGTAAGCTTAGAGGCGAAGTTTCAAACGGTATGTTGTGTTCATTAGAAGAAATGGGATTCGAAACCTCAAATAT
>DJWQ01000230.1:15036-45211 GCA_002441045.1 Firmicutes bacterium UBA6226
CCAGATTGCTTAAGTATGATTGGCATAGCAAGAGAAATTGCTGCAAGCTTCGAAAGAGAAGTGAAAATGCCTGAACTCTATTCAGATAAGTCAACGTCTGAAATTGATGGACTTGCTTCTGTTGAAATTAAGGATCCAGATTTATGTGGTAGATATGTGGCAAAAGCCGTTAAGGATATCAAAATAGAACAATCACCAATGTGGTTACAACTTAGATTAATGCAAGCTGGCATGAGACCAATTAACAATATCGTAGATATCACGAATTACGTTATGCTTGAGTATGGACAGCCAATACATGCGTTCGACATGGATACACTCAAAGATGGCAAAGTAATCGTTAGAAGAGCAGTTGAAGGTGAAGTATTTGAAACGTTAGATGGTAAAGAAAGATCTCTAAATGATGAAATGCTTGTAATTGCAGACGCTGAAAGAACGATTGGTATAGCAGGTGTAATGGGTGGTGCCAACACAGAAATTTCATCTAATACAAAGAATGTATTCATCGAAGTTGCAAGCTTTGACAAATCAAGCATTAGAAAAACATCAAAAACACTAGGCTTAAGAACTGAAGCTTCATCTAGATTCGAAAAAGGTGTCAGTCAAGAATTGCCACTTGAAGTGGTAAATCGCGTTTGCTATCTGATTGAGCAACTGGGTGCGGGTAAAGTAATTGGTGGTACAATTGATGTCTACCCAGGGAAAAAACACCCAGTAGAAATTCCATTCACAGTTGAAGGGATAAACAGAGTTATTGGTACTCCTTTAAATGAAACGCAAATGATTGAACTCTTGAGTCGTTTAGGTATTGAAACTGTAAAAGGTGAAAAATTAGTTGCTCAAATTCCACATTATAGACTAGATCTCGATAAGCAAATCGACTTAGTTGAAGAGGTTGCGAGATTGTATGGCTACGATAAAATTGCAATGACACTTCCAAAAGTTGATGCTTGGGGTGCTAAAACGAATGCGCAAATGATCAAAGATAAAGTGAAATTTGAACTTTTAGCAAATGGTGTAGACGAGATTCTATCATATTCGTTTGTTTCAAGAAAAGATCTTGATAAAATCGGCCTTCCAGAAAATAGCTTGTTAAGAGAACAAGTTGCACTGATCAATCCGCTAGGAGAAGAGTTCAGTGTTATGAGAACGACTTTAGTGCCTAATGTTTTAGAGGTGTTGGCTAGAAATTATAACCGTAAAAACAAAGACGTTCGAATTTTCGAAATTGGAAGTATCTTTATGCCAAAGGAAGTACCGGTGGTACAGTTGCCAATTGAAAAGGAAATGCTGGCAATTGGTGTAATGGGAGAAAAAGAAGATTTCTTTACATTAAAAGGGATTGTCGAAAATGTATTGAGTGGTCTTGACATTAGTGGCTACTATTTCGAAAAAGAAACCAACCATGGTATGTATCATAAAGGTAGATGTGCGAATCTGATTTGGAATGGACATATTCTAGGCGTACTTGGGGAAGTACACCCAAATGTAATTGAAAATTATGGTTTAGCCGAACGCGTATATGTTGCTGATTTGGATTATAACATCTTGATGCAACTTGCTAGAGAAGATAAAAAATATACACCTGTACCAAAATATCCAGCGATTGAAAGAGACATTGCAGTCCTTGTTAGTGATTCAGTTACTTCAATGGCCATAGAAGAAACAGTGAAAGAAGTTGCAGGGAAGCTGCTTGAGTCCGTTAAGATGTTTGATATGTATAAAGGTAAGCAAATTGCTGAAGGATTTAAATCAGTAGCTTATGAACTCGTCTTTAGGGCTGAAGATAGAACGCTCGTAGATGAAGAAGTGAATGCAATCTTCAAAAAAGTACTTTCGGCACTTGAGGATAGATTGGGCGCTCAATTAAGATAATCTTTAAAAGGTGTTGCTAAAGATCAGGTAAAAAACCAGATTTGAAGCAACATCTTTTTTTATGTTTTCACATGATAAAAAAGTAGTAATCTATTACATTTTAAGATATGATATTGGAATGAAATATTTGACGTTCTTATCTGTAAAGGGAGATAAAGTATGAAACTAGACGAGACAACAAGCCCTATTAAACTTGCAATACCTATATTTATTGAATTATTACTCTTCATGTTTATGGGGAATGTAGATACAATTATGCTTAGTCGCTATTCAGATTTAGCAGTCGCAGCAGTAGGTAACGCCAATCAGTTAACCAATACGCTTTTAATTTTATTTAATATTACCTCATCTGCGACGGGAATCATGGTGACGCAGTACATTGGTGCTTCAAAAAGGGAAAATCTTAATAAGATTTATACCATGGGCTATGGCATGAACTTAATTCTTGCAGTTTGCTTAGGTGCACTTTTTATGTTATTCCAGCCGCAATTTTTTAGCTTGGTTAAAATGCCAGCTGAACTTTTTGTGGATGCAAAATCGTATTTATCAATTATAATGACGTTTTTATTTATCCCTGCATTTTTTAGCTTGTCATCTATTATCCTTAAAAGTCATGGCATTACAAAGCTATCAATGTATTTAGCAATTATGATGAACGTAATTAACATTATCGGAAATTATACCTTTTTATTTGGTCCATTTGGGCTACCTGTTCTTGGTGTTAAAGGGGTTGCCATTTCTACGGTTGTAAGTAGAGGGCTGGCAGTATTCATAATGATTTGGGTCTTAATAAAAAAAGTAGATGTTAAGGTGAGTTTGGCATTTCTTCGACCTTTTCCCAAGCAAATCTTCAAACAGTTTTTAAAGCTTGGGATACCTTCAGCAGGTGAACCCATTTCGTATCAATTTTCTCAAGTGGTTATTTTTTCGATGATCAATACCATGGGCACTGAGACTGTCACAACCAAAATTTATGTTCAAATTATAGTTTGGTTTACCTTTTTAGCCTCTGCGGCACTTGCTCAAGCCAATCAGATTATTGTTGGACAGCTTGTGGGTGCAAAGCGTGAAGATGAAGCAAAGCGATTAACCTTTAACTCGTTTAAAAAGGCATTAATGATTACGTTATCGGTTTCTTTATTATTCATATTGCTTAGAAACCAACTTTTAGGCATCTTCAGTGATAATCAAAGCATTATTCAATTGGGCGCACTTATATTAACAGTAGATATCTTTGTAGAACTTGGGCGTGTGTCAAATCTTGTGATTATATCAGCACTTAAAGCAGCTGGAGATGTTAATTTCCCAGTAATCGTTGGAATATTTTCCATGTGGCTGGTATCAACCTTATTGGCCTATATTTTAGGAATTGTACTTGGTTTAGGACTTTTAGGTATTTGGATTGCAATGGCTGCAGATGAGGTTTTAAGAGGCATCATCATGATCTTTAGACTTAAGAGTGATAAATGGAAAGGAAAACGGATCGTTTCAGAATAAAGTTTATCAAGGACTTGAGATTGCATAAAAAAATGGTATAATTAATAGTTGAGTGTATAAGTTCGGATTATTGAAAGGTGGCAAAAAAAGTGATACAAGTAACTAATGTTAGTTTGCGTTTTAGCGATCGCAAACTGTTTGATGAGGTAAATTTAAAATTTACACCTGGCAATTGCTATGGTGTTATCGGAGCGAATGGCGCTGGTAAATCCACGTTCTTAAAAATTCTTGCAGGTGATATTGAGCCTACTTCAGGTGAAGTGTTTATTACACCGGGTGAGCGTTTGGCTGTTTTGAAACAAGACCATTTTGAATTTGATGAATTTTCAGCTATGGATACTGTCATCATGGGGCATAAAAGACTCTATGAGATTATGAAGGAAAAAGATGCGCTTTATATGAAGGAAGATTTTACAGAAGCAGATGGTATGAGAGCAGCTGAGCTTGAGGGCGAGTTTGCAGAACTCGACGGATGGGACGCTGAATCAAACGCAGAAAAGTTGTTAAACGGTTTAGGCGTTAATCCAAGTAGCTTTAGTAAAATGATGGCAGATGTTCCTTCTGATGATAAAGTGAAAATCCTGTTGGCACAATCCTTGTTTGGCAATCCGCATATTCTTTTACTAGATGAGCCTACCAACCACTTGGATTTTAAAGCGATTAAATGGTTAGAGGAATTCTTAATCAATTATCCTAATACAGTAATTGTTGTTTCCCATGACCGTCACTTCCTTAATAATGTATGTACACATATGTTAGATATCGATTTTGGAAAAGCTAAGATGTTCGTTGGTAACTATGATTTCTGGTATGAGTCAAGTCAATTAATGGCGAGACTATTAAAAGAACAAAACAAGAAAAAAGAAGAGAAAATCAAGGAATTGCAAGACTTTATCGCACGTTTTAGTTCAAATGCTTCAAAAGCGAAGCAAGCGACATCTAGAAAGAAAATGCTTGATAAAATCAATATTGAAGACATCCAACCTTCTTCTAGAAGATATCCGTTTGTTGGCTTTACACCTGAAAGAGAAGCGGGTAAAGATATTCTACTAGTTGAAGGCATCTCTAAAACAGTAGATGGCGAGAAAATCCTAGACAATGTTTCATTTACTGTTAATAAAGGCGATAAGATCGTATTTATGAGTAGAAATGATGCAGCCAGAACGATGTTGTTTAAAATCCTTATGGGAGAGGAAACAGCAGATGAAGGAAGCTTTAAATGGGGCGTTACGACTTCGCAAGCATACTTTCCTAAAGACAATACAGAGTTCTTTGAAGATGTGGATATGAACCTCATTGATTGGTTAAGACAGTTCTCAGAAGAGAAAACAGAGACATTTATTCGCGGATTCCTTGGTAAAATGTTGTTTTCTGGTGATGAACCACTTAAAAATGCAAGTGTTTTATCAGGGGGAGAAAAGGTAAGATGCATGTTCTCTAAATTAATGCTATCTAAAGCGAATGTTATTATTTTAGATGAGCCAACGAACCATTTGGATCTTGAATCAATTGAAGCGGTTAATAATGGTCTTATTGCATTTAAAGGGACGATGCTATTTACTTCTCATGACCATAAGTTCATTGAGACAATTGCAAATAGAGTTATTGAAATCACGCCAAATGGTTTGTTTGATAAGATGATTGACTTTGATGAGTTCTTGGATTCAGATGAAATTCAACAACAAATTGAAGAAATGTATAAAAAGTAGTGGATTTTCAGAAAATAGAGTCAAATGTAAACTTTTTTTAAATAGTTGCTTCTAATTTTCTTGCAAATGAACTTATTATTGTGTATGATTAAGAGGTAACTTAGATTCACCTGCATCAAATCAATTAATAAGTTGGAACAACCTCTGGTCTTCCAAAGTTTTATTAATGGCGTTCGGGTTTAGGTTTTCTAGGAATAAAAATTTTGGAGGAACAAAATGAACGGTACAGTTAAATGGTTCAACTCAGAAAAAGGATTCGGTTTTATTACTGGTGAAGATGGTAAAGATGTATTCGTACACTTTTCACAAATCAACAAAGATGGCTTCAAATCTTTAGAAGAAGGCGAAGCAGTTACTTTTACAATCGCTCAAGGCCCTAAAGGTCCTCAAGCTGAAAACGTAACACCACTTAGATAGTTGAGCGAGCCCCGATAAAATCGGGGCTTTTTTACATAATAAACAAAGTTATAGGATTACTGAGGTCATAGGTTGTTTAGCTGATTTTAGGGTAATAATAAAACGACGTTTACAATGAAATTAAACATGATATAATGGTTATCAGACTATTTGTAAGGAGTAATTTATGCTAGAGATCGGCAAAGTACAAACTGCCTATGTGAACAGAATATCTGAACATGGCGTTTATTTAACAGAACAGAAGGACGGAGAAGTAGAAGCTTTACTTCAGAAGGGTTTTTATAAAGTTGAACCAGAAATAGATGCATCAATAGACGTATTCATATATAAAGACAGTGAACAGAAATTAATAGCAACGACTAAAAAACCGTTGCTTCAATTGGGTGAAATTGGGATGCTATCAGTTGTAGGATCTATTCCAAACGCTTATTTTCTCGATCTTGGTATTGAGAAAGATTTATTCTTACCCAATAATGAAGCGAAGGGGAAATTACAAAAGGGAAGAAAAGTTCTGGTTAAGTTGATCAAGGATTCAAATGAACAACTTATGGCAACGATGAAAATATACAATCATCTAACAGAAGGTACTCATATTAAGGTAGGAGAACATGTTAAAGGCGTTGTCTATGAAATCAAAGATGAAATGGGTGCTTTTGTAGCAATCGATGGCAGATATCACGGATTTATACCGAAACATGAGCTTTACAAGGAAATTAAGGTTGGAGCAGAGATAGAAGCAAGGGTAACTCGTGTTCGTGAGGATGGTAAGATCAACTTAAGTATCAAAGAGAAATCAGCGGTACAAGTACATCAAGATGTCGATGTGTTAATGAAAGCTTTAACCGAGAACGATGGTCAGCTTTACTTAAATGATGAGAGTGAGCCAGAGGTGATTAAGAAGCGTTTGAACATGAGTAAGAAAGCTTTTAAAAGAGCGGTAGGACGGTTATTAAAAGAAGGGAAACTTCAGATATTTGAAGATGGCATTCGCTTGATTAAACAGGATAAGGAATAAGGTGGTAGTTTGAAAGTTGTTTTAATGCTCTGTAATGGTGGTTTATCTGGCCAACATTTTTTAAATGCACTCGCTCGCTCTGCCTCTGATGAAGGTTATAATGTAGGCGTTGATTTTGGTGGGATTTTGTATGATAAAAAGGCCTTAAGTAAATATGATAAAATGGATTATCTGTTTTTGTTTGCGCCTGCAACTGAAATGACGCGAGATGCAATAGAAACAAGTTATATGCCAATTCACACAGTATTACTTGCGCCACAAGTGAGGTACCTGTATCAAGCGATGAGTGAACTTTTTGATGGCACTGAGATTAAATGTATTGCAATTGAGCCGATTACATTTGCTGAGATGGCAGTCAAAGAATTGTTTTCATTAATAAAATAGCAATTTTCTACCATATTTTGTGTTAAAATAGTAGATTCTTTAGTATAATAGACGTGTGGAAAAGTTCACAATCGAAATTCGAATCATGATAAATGGCGAAACTGTATTCAAGAGGTGAGAGAATGAGCAATAAAAACAAAGTGACTGTTAAAATTATGGATAGAGATTATACGCTAGTAAGTGATGATACAAGAGAACATATGCAGCGCGTTGCCAATTACGTCGATGACAAAATGAGAGATCTTTATGGAGGTAACAAGAAGTTAAGTACTTCGATGGTCGGTGTTCTTACTGCTCTCAATGTTGCAGATGAGTTGTTTAAAGCGATCTCAGAGCGAGATGAACTTGAGAAAAGATTGAATTCACCTCAATATGAACTTAAAACCACTAGAGATGAACTAGATGCCGTTGTCGCTGAGTATGAGCGACGCAGTAAAGCATATGAGCAAATGATACAAGAATTTTCGAGATTGATCGATTCTTCCAATATTTATGAAACTGGCGTAGCGCAACTTAAAAAGAGAATGGACAAATTAGATATGGATTTACGCGCCAGAGAAGAAAATCTAAAAAAATCTAGAGAAGAGGTTTTAGAGATGGAGAAAGAGTTTTCGTCGAAAGAACCAAGTTCTCAAATGATAGATTTTGATGATGAAACAACAAAGTAATTAAAGGCGCCTATGGCGTCTTTTTTTTAAGTTATAAATCGATGGGTTCAACCCTTTACCATCAGGTTAATTGGTCTCTTTAAAATTATTAAGAAAGCTAAGTGAGTTAAATGATAAATAATAATAGTGCGACAAATATAGAACTTTTAGCGCCAGCTGGATCGATGGAAGCATTAATTGCAGCAGTTAATGGTGGTGCAGATGCTGTGTATTTAGGTGGCAAGTCATTTGGTGCAAGAAGATCTGCATCAAATTTTGATGACGAAGAGATGATAAAAGCCATCACCTATTGCCACCAAAGAAATGTATCTGTATATGTAACCGTAAATACTTTGGTGAAGCAAGAAGAATTAGAGTCCGTAATGGCTTTTATAAGCTTTTTATATCACAATCAAGTTGATGCCGTCATCTTACAAGATATTGGTCTTTTAAAAAAAATTAAAGAAATTTATCCAGATCTGCAATGTCATGCAAGCACACAGATGACCTTTCATAGCTTATCCGGTGTACAAATGGCAGAAAAAATGGGCTTTTCAAGGGTCGTTTTATCTCGCGAACTGTCATTTGAAGAAATAAAGTGTATTTCTGAAGCGACAAAACTTGAAATAGAGTTTTTTGTCCACGGAGCACTTTGCATTTCTTATTCAGGTCAATGTTTGATGAGTAGTCATATCGGTGGTAGAAGTGGTAATCGTGGTGCTTGTGCACAGCCTTGCCGAAAAAAATATCGTTTGCTAAATCGCGCCAATGGTAAAGTGTCTGAAGTCGGATATCTCATGAGTCCTAAGGATATGATGACTGCAAAACAAATAGAGTCATTTAAAACGCTCGATCGTGTGTCATTAAAAGTCGAAGGACGAATGAAAGGTGCTGATTACGTTTATTCTGTGGTGTCATCCTACAGAAAAGCACTGGATAGTCAATATGCAGATCGTATAGAAGATAGCTTAAAAAGAACCTTTAATCGCCAATTAAGCACTGGATTTATGTTTGAGAACACATATAAAGAGATAATGAATTATCAATTACCGAGTTCTTATGGTACTGAGGTAGCAAAATCAGTTGGTTATGCTGATGGCAAGGTGAAACTAAAGCTTATAGATGAACTTAATAAAGGCGATGAAATACAGTATCGAGTTGGGACACAAAATTTTGGAACAAGAGCAGATTTAATATATTTAAATGGGCAACGTGTTAATCGCGCAGCTAAAGGTGATGTAATTGAGGTTCCATTTAAAACAAAAGTACCATCCGAGACTGTTTTTTTTAAAACCTATGATAAAAATCATATTGATGAAATGACTCAAAAGAGTACTGTTGAACGTAAGCGTGAAACGGTTAGTTTTCAATTTGAAGCAGTAAAAGGCTTGCCAGCAAATTTAAAAGCTATTTTCTCTGGGTCAAATCAACAATGTTATCAGATTCATTCAGAAAAAAAAGTTGAAAAGGCCTTAAAAGTAGCATTGACAGAAGAACGCATTAAAGAACAACTCAGTAAACTTGGTGGAACGCCATTTGAACTTGATCACATAGTGATAAAAATGGATGAAGATGCCACAATGCCGATCAGTGAAATCAATTCAATGCGACGACAACTTCTAGATATGTATTTAGAGGATAAGTGCAGACGTTACCCAGAACGTCAAAATAAGTTCATTAATACCAAATCATCCTTTGCACATAATACTATAAAAGCTTTAGAAACTACAGAAACATCTATTCTTAAGGATCAAGTAAGCGCTGAGCAAGGTGAATTGGTTTTAGTGTTCTCACAGTATGAAGCCTTAATAAGAGCATATGAAATCTTTGATAGTTATGGCTCAAAAGCAGTGCCTATACATTTCGTATTAGATAATATTGAGGCGTATCATGCTAATTTTGAATTGCTGAATCAAAGAAAAGTTGGGATAAAGTTACCAAGAATTATCCGTAATAAGGATGAAAAAAGAGTGGTCGAACTGATCGATAGATTTTTAAAGTTCGCTGAGTTTTCTAATCAATCAAATGCGGCGGCGATTCACATTTCCCACATTGGTCAACTCATGTATCTAGAAGATAAGTACAATGATATTAGAGGAACACATCATTTAAATATGCTTAATTCTGAGTGCGCAAAAGCACTTCATGCTGCTGGCATTACCAATGTAACGTGGTCATATGAAATGAGCCAATCTGAGCTTGAAAAAACAAAGGATGTCAATACATTGAGTACGATATGGATTTATGGCAGAGTACCATTGATGATTTCAGAATACTGCCCAGTAGGTGGTGTGATGACTGGCCGTGATAATTGCAATTTGTGCACTTTGGGAAGCTATGCTTTAATCGATGAACATGAGACAGCATATCCGCTAAGAATGAATCGTGCGACTTGCCAAGCTGAGGTCTTATCTGAAGAAAAACTGTATTTGCTAGATCAAGTAAAAAATCTAATGGCAATTGGCATAAAGAGCTTCGAGATGAGTTTTGACGAACTAGACGCATTTGATATAGAGCTGTTAGACAGATTGGCACAAATTAAAACCATTGATGAGATGGTTAAAATTAAAATCAATACAACACAAAAGACTTCACGCGGCCGTTTTTTTAGTGGCATCGAGTAAAAGCAGATGCCTTTTAGTGAATTAGCATCAAAAGGAGTTAGAATCAAAGTAGTTTGTATCAAAAAAGAAAAGATGAACCAATTGTTTACGTATAAGGAAGATACACAGGAGGAGTTATGAACGAAAAAGCCTTACGGGTATTGGAATATAATAAAATTATTGAAATGTTATCTGAAAAAGCAACTTCTGCAGTTGGAAAAGAATTGTGTAGAGCGTTGAAACCTAGTTCAGATCTATTAGAGGTTAAAAGGGGTCAAGAGGAAACAAGCGAAGCAGTCAGCATGATGATTCAGATCGGTACACCACCTATTGGTCCGATTTATGAGCTTAAAGACGCCTTAAAGTTGGCGGAGATTGGCGGTTGCTTAACACCCAAGGGGCTATTAGAGATTGCTGATGCATTAAGAACGGCTAGGTCGCTTAAAAAGTATATCGCTAGCAACGACTCAAATCGTGAGAAATACCCGATACTGACTGAACATGCAAGTCATTTAAGCCCTCAAGTTGAGCTTGAGAAACATATTGAGCTTTGCATTATTTCAGAGAATTTAGTGTCTGATAATGCCTCTTCTGAGCTAAGAAAGATTAGAAGAAGTATTGAATCTAAAAATGCAGCGATAAGAAACAAGTTAGAGTCTATGATTACTTCACCAACCTATCAAAAATATCTTCAGGATTCAATCATTACCATTAGACAGGATCGATTTGTTCTACCAGTAAAAAGTGAGCATAAGAGCCAAGTCAAAGGATTGGTTCACGATCAATCTTCAAAAGGCAGTACTTTTTATATTGAACCACTAGCAGTTGTTGAACTTAACAATGAGCTTAGAGAGTTATTTATTAAAGAACAAGAAGAGATTGAACGAATCTTAAGACAATTAACTGCTGAAGTTGCCGTCGTTTCAAATCCAATCCGATTAAATTTAGAAACGCTTAAAATGCTTGATTTTATTTTTGCTAAGGGCAAATTTTCTTTGGACATGAAGGCGGTTGAACCTGATATCAATGAGAATCAAACGTTTAGAATTAAGAATGGTAGACACCCACTTTTACCAAAAGATAAAGTAGTACCAAGTAATATGTGGTTGGGACAGTCCTTTTCAACGTTGCTAATCACTGGTCCAAATACTGGTGGTAAAACGGTTACGTTAAAAACTGCGGGCTTATTAACTTTAATGGCTCAAGCTGGATTACATGTCCCTGCAGACTATGGCACTGAACTCAGTATCTTTGATGAAGTGTTTGCTGATATTGGTGATGAACAAAGCATCGAACAAAGCTTAAGTACATTTTCTTCGCATATGACCAATATTGTTAGTATTTTAAATGAAGTAACGGATCGATCGTTGGTTTTATTCGATGAGCTCGGCGCAGGTACAGATCCTACAGAGGGCGCTGCGCTAGCGATGGCAATTCTGGATTTACTTAAGAAAAGACAAATCAGAACCATGGCGACGACGCATTACTCTGAACTAAAAGAGTTTGCAATTATGACAGAAGGTGTTGAGAACGCTTGTGTTGAATTCGACGTCGAGACGTTAAGTCCAACGTATAAGCTTTTAATTGGCATTCCAGGTAAATCAAATGCATTTGAAATTTCGCAAAAGCTAGGTCTTTCCAAACAAGTAATTGAAGAAGCAAAGGCTTATATTCACAAAGACGATATTCGTTTTGAGGACATACTTGCAAATATTGAAAAAAGTCAAAAACAGATTGAAATTGAACGTGATGAAGCAATTCGCGTAAAACGTGAAATCGAGCAATTAAAGTCTTCGCTAAAAGATAAAGAGGATAAATGGCTACGCCAGCGCGACGAAATGGTTAGAAAAGCGAAGGAGGAAGCAAGGGAACTTCTTAAAGAAGCTAAGGATGAAGCCGAAGAAATCGTAAGAGAGCTTAGAAGTATCAAACACAAATCAGACCAAAACAGAAATAAAGACATAGAAGAAATGCGTAGAAGATTAAATGAAGGTATCGATAAGCATTCAACTGCAGTGGTCGACTCAGAAGTAGTCAATGAATATGCACCAGAAAGTCTTTTGGTAGGCGATTCAGTACGCGTCCTAACCATTAATCAAGAGGGGACAGTAACAACGCTACCAAATGATCGAGGCGATGTTGTTGTACAGGTTGGTTTAATGAAAATGACGGTTAATCTAAAACAGCTTTCTCTCATGAGTAAAAAGAAAACTGACGAGAAGACATTTAGAAAGGTAAGAGAAATTACAGCTAGAAGCGCAACGATTAGCCCAGAAATAGACGTTCGAGGTCATAATATAGATGAGGCAGTTGGTATCGTAGATAAATATCTTGATGATGCAGCCTTATCGAGCCTTAGCCAAGTTAGAATCATTCATGGAAAAGGAACAGGAGCACTTCGAAAGGGTCTGCAAGATCATTTTAGAGGACATCCTCATGTGAAAAAATATGAAGAAGCAGCATACAATGAAGGTGGTAGTGGCGCAACGGTAATCACACTAAAATAGAGGTGGCTTATGAAAGTAGATTTGAATTCTGATGTAGGCGAAAGCTTTGGTCGTTTTAAAGTTGGTGAAGACAGTGCGTTGATTCCTTTGATCACATCTGCAAATATCGCATGTGGTTTTCATGCTGGAGATTATGACATAATGTCTGAGACTGTAGCGCTATGTATCAAGCATCAGGTAAAAATTGGCGCCCATATTGGCTTTTATGATTTACATGGCTTCGGTAGACGCAAGCAAGTCATAACAGAAAAAAGCTTAGAAGCGCTTGTTGCATATCAGTTAGGTGCACTCTATGGGGTTTGTACTTTGCATCAAGCAAAGCTCAATCATGTAAAATTACATGGTGCATTATATAATCAAGTCGCCGAAAGCGAAGCATTATCAAGAGCCTATGTAGAAAGTGTAAAGGCATTTGATGCGAGCTTAACTCTGTATGTACTATCTGGCAGCATAACGGAGAAAGTCTGCGAGGCACTTAGCATGCAGTATTACTCTGAGGTTTTTTACGATCGTAATTATACATCTGTAGGTACACTTGTATCTCGGGAGTGCCCAGAAGCTATGTTGACAGACATTCATTATGCTGGACAAAGGATTATTTCACTTCTTAAAACTGGAGAACTCAAAGCGTACACGGGAGAAACGATCAAACTGAAAGCAGATACCATTTGCATACATGGGGATCAACCAAATGCAGCTGAACATGCCTCATTTTTAAGAAACCACTTGATTGAAAACGGCGTTGATTTCATATGATTGTAAAGAAGCTAAATGAACGGACACTTGCTTTTTATTTCGATGAGATCATCGATGAACAACTAAATGAAAAGATTGTCTGGATGAAAAAGCAGTTGGAACTGACAAGCATCGAAGGCATTCAATCAGTTCAGAACACCTACCATATGATGGCTGTACACTTTAATCCGCACTTAGTTGATACCTCAAAGATAGAGGCAGTAGTTTTAAAAGGTCTATTAGGATCGCCTGATAGTATTTATCCTTCTAGAACAGTTGAAGTTCCGGTTTGCTATGATGGACCAGATTTAGAAAAGGTAGCGGCAGCTGGTAAGCTTTCTATTTCAGAAGTGATTCAAAAACACTCTGAGGCTTTGTATCACGTATACTTTTTAGGTTTTTCAGCGGGATTTCCCTATCTCGGCGGGCTCAATTCAGATCTAATAACACCGAGACTTGAACAACCAAGGCTGAGGGTTGAATCTGGATCTGTCGGTATTGCAGACCGTCAAACGGGTATCTATACAGTGCCTTCTCCAGGTGGGTGGAACTTAATTGGCAGAACCCCTTTTGAATTGTTTTCACCGACGCAACAGCCAAATTGTTTAATTCAGGCTGGTGACAAACTGAAGTTTGTGCCAATCTCAACAGAACAGTATGACCAATATAAGTTTTGTTCAAAAGGTGAAAAAACAATCCATTCAGATGAAAAAAAACAGATGCAGCTTAAAGGGATCAAGATACTTAAAGCTGGTATTTTATCGACGATACAGGATGAAGGTCGTTATGATGGATTAAGTTATGGACTGAGTCAGTCTGGTGTAGCAGATCCATTTGCCTATGAACTGGCGTTAGCGCTTGTGGGTCAGAATAAGCCATATCCTGTTTTAGAAGTGACCATGGGCGGCTTTGAATGTCAGTTTGAGGGAGAAACTACCTTTGCAATTACAGGGGCAGAATCTGATGTCTATTTAAACGATGTTAAATTAAAGCGATGGACAACCTATAAAGCCAATTCGGGTGATCGTCTAAAAATCAATTCGCCGAGTCATGGATTTAGAAATTATCTAGCATTCGGATGCAAATTTCATGAACAGTATCGGTTTATGAACGCTTACGCTACGGACCTGAAAAGCAAATTGGGTGGAATGAATGGTAGAAAGCTTATGGAAGGCGACTGCATTTATTTTACAGAGAAAACAGAAGACAATAAATCCTTTATGGATAATAATCAGTGGCGAAAAGGTTCGATTAGCCAGTCTTCTCTCGAAAAAAGTCACTATTTCGAGAATTTAATGCGAACAACGAAGAGTGTTAGACTGCATAGAGGTCCTCAGTATAGCCGGCTGTCACAACTAGAATGGCAAGCGTTTCTAGAAACAACGTATATCGTAAGCCCAAAGTCTGATCGAATGGGGATTCGTCTTGAGGGGAGTACATTTAGGCCATCAGAGAAGATGGACATTCTAACTGATGTGATCGCATTCGGTGCGATTCAATTAACACAGGACGGAACGCCAATTATCCTTATGTCAGAGCGCCAAACCACAGGCGGCTACGCAAAAATTGCCAACGTTGCTTATGATGATTTAAGCATTTTAGCACAGGCGAAGCCTGGAGACCATATCGAATTTATTGAGTTTACAAATGTGACAGAGAACACAAATAAATCAATCTACATTAATAACAGGAACGACTTAAAGGATTTGATTATTTGGGAAGACATGCAAGACCTTTCAGAAACCATAAAAATAGCGCTTAAATATGAAAATTCAAGCGCTGTGTATCAGGTGTTAGTTGAAAGAAGAGCAGATTAAATTAATTGTTATTTTGGGTCAGGATACTCTTCATATACAGTAGATCTTCTTGTTCCGGATGAACCTTAAGTCCCTTTTCGATAATGGAAAGGGATTTTTCAATTCTTCCCTCCGTATAGTAGTAATACGCACCTGAAACGAACATCGTATCATCAGACTGAATGCGATAAGTACCTCCAGCGATCGGCGCGATGAGTAAAATGACAGCGAGGACATAGTAAGGTAGACGCTTCAGTGAAAATAGCTTCATATGATTAATGCCCACTGCGCTTGAAACCACAAAACCACCGATTAAACCACCGATATGACCTGCCATGTCGATGTTGGGCCTTATAAGACCAATCACTAGGTTGACGACGATTAGGATGATCATGTCTCGTCCGTAAATACGTTTGTATACCATCGGGTTTAATTTGTATAGATATAAGTTGGCTCCCATCAACCCAAAAATGGCACCAGAAGCGCCAACCGACATGCCTTCAACGAGAACGAAGCTCGCTGCTGAGCCAACTAATCCTGATATAAAATAAATCAGCAGGAATTTCTTCTTACCAAAGAAACGTTCGATGTCTCTTCCGAAAATATAGAGCGCTAGCATATTAAAAATAAGGTGCATAATGTCTGCGTGAAGGAACATTGCTGTCAGCAATCGCCAGTATTCCCCCAATCCAATCAAAGGATTTACTTTTGCGCCGAGCTTAAGTAAACCGTTGCCGCCTGTCATATCGACGAGCTGTGTGAGTAAAAACATGATGATGTTAACACCAATGAGAATTTCTGTTAAGGTTGCATTTTTAATTTTATTCTTATAGTAATTTAGGTTAGCCATTTTTCATCTCCATTTTACATACTTATAATAGTATGATTATACTATGAATTGAGTCGTTTGTGCGAAAATCAAAATGAATTCATAAATTCTTTACAGACGTGTCAAATACTGAAACAATGGGTTGAATTGTCCTAGGAAATATGCTAAACTTATGTTCAAATTAGTTAAATTCTATGAGTGGAAGAGTAAATGACATGTCCCTATTAAGCGAATCGGAGTTGGTGGAAGTCCGGTAATACATGTAGTTGAAGAGAGCCCATGAGAAGCCTATGGCCGGTCGTCACCGTTATCGACTTTGAGTGAGAAGGAGATTCCTTCTAATAAGAGTGGCAACGCGGATTTATTCGTCTCTTGATTAGAGGCGGATTTTTTTATTTTTTGAGGAGGTAGAGATGGTTAATTACAAAGAGGCAATCGCCAATATATTGAGTAAATCAATTGATGCAATGTCCTACGATGAGATACTTACCCTCGTAGAACATCCGAAAAATCCAGAGATGGGTGATTATGCATTTCCATGCTTTAAGCTTGCAAAAGCCTTTAGAAAAGCACCAAATGTCATCGCTGAAGAGCTTGTAACAACACTAGGTACAGTTGAACTGTTTTCTAAAATAGAGGCAATCGCAGGATTTTTAAATTTTACTGTAGATGCTGAACAATTTGCAAAAAATGTAGTAGAAGAAGTGGTTAAGTTAGGAGATGTTTACGGTGCTTCAAATGTAGGAGAAGGCAAGAAGACGATTATCGAATACTCTTCTGTTAATATCGCTAAACCTTTCCACATGGGTCACATTAGAAGTACGATGATCGGTGAATCACTTCATAGAATATATAAATTTTTAGGTTATGATACAGTTGCTGTTAACCACTTGGGTGACTATGGCACTCAATTTGGTAAACTTATTGTAGCTTATAAGCTTTGGGGAGATAAAGACGTGATCGATGCCGATCCAATTCCAGAGCTACTTAAAATCTATGTGAAATTCCACCAAGAAGCAGAGACCAATCCTGCGCTTGAGGATGAAGCGAGAGCATGGTTTACAAAGCTAGAAAATGGTGATGCCGAAGCAACTGAACTATGGACGTTGTTTAAAGATATGTCGCTGAAGGTCTTTAATCGTGTCTATGGTAAACTTGGAGTTACGTTTGATTCTTACGCTGGCGAAAGTTTCTATTCAGATAAAATGCCTGCGATTATTCAGGAATTAAGAGATAAAAAGTTAGTTGAGAAATCTGAAGGTGCTGAGATCGTTAATCTAGAGCCTTATGGCTTAATTCCAGCGTTGATTACTAAGAAAGATGGTTCTTCACTTTATTTAACACGTGACTTAGCCGCTGCTAAATACAGAAAAGAGCACTATAATTTCGATAAAAACATTTATGTCGTTGGTAGCGCACAAAAGTTACACTTCCAACAATGGATTAAGATCGTTGAACTAATGGGCTATGATTGGTACAAGGATTGTATTCACGTTGAGTTCGGGATGGTTGCACTAGAGGACGGGGCTTTATCAACACGTAAAGGTAACGTTGCGTTCCTAGAAGATGTACTTGATAAAGCAGTTGAAAAGACACTTGAAATTATCAATGAAAAGAATCCGAATCTTGAAAACAAAGAAATTGTAGCAAGTCAGATTGGTGTTGGCGCTGTCGTTTTCCAAGAACTTTATACTTCAAGAACGAAAGATTATTCTTTTGTACTCGATAAAACGTTATCTTTCGAAGGGGAGACAGGCCCTTATGTACAATACACACATGCAAGAGCTTGTAGTGTTTTAAGAAAAGTTAGCGATAATGCCAATGTCTCTGCAGATTATAGCGTGTTAAGTGATGAAGCATCGAAAGCGGTGGTTAGAACCTTATCAAAATTTGGTGAAGTGGTATTATTAGCGCACAAAAACTATGAACCACATACTGTCGCTAGATATGCAGTGGAATTGGCTCAGTCTTTTAACCGATTTTATCATGATAACCCAATCTTAGTAGAAGATGAAGCTGTTAAAGCGGCAAGAGTTGCACTTGTAAAAGCGGTAGAAATCGTGCTCAAAAATGCACTATATCTCGTTTGCCTACAAGCGCCTGAGCAAATGTAGTAAATATAAACTAAATACATGTCAAATAAATTGACGTTTCTGAATTGATTTATAAAAGTATTTATTTGATAAATAAGAGCCCTATTCAAATTTGATTAGGGCTCTTAAAATTTTTTGACAAAACGATTACTCTGATGTATTGAATAGTAAACATAACTATGGTATATTCTTAATATGCAACTGATATATCAGAGGCGTATTTAATTGAGTTTCATATTTTGAGAGAGGTGTAGTTATGTATGAAATCAGATGGCATGGAAGAGGCGGTCAAGGTAGCTTTACTGGCGCTAAACTTCTTGGGGTAGCAGCTTCGATTTATGATCAACAATATGCACAAGCATTTCCATCATTTGGACCAGAACGCCGTGGCGCGCCAGTCTTAGGGTTTAATCGTATCGATTCAAAGAAAATCACTGATAGAAGTGAGATTGATGCTTGCGATTATATTGTGTATCTCGACGATACATTATACGATGATGTCGTTTTAAATGACCTTAAAAATGACGATGCAATCATCCTTATCAATACTCAAAGAGAAAGCTGGCACGAATGTATAAAGTGTATCGATGCGACACAGATTGCTCTTAATACATTGGGATTACCAATTGCAAATACAGTAATGCTCGGATTTTTAGCCTCTTATGCATCTAATGCAGTTACAAAAGAGGCTTGTATCGAAGCCATTCGAACGAGTATGAAACCTAGTCAAGCGGATAAAAATATCAAAGCATTTGAAATTGCATTTGATAAAGGAGGTAAACTCTAATGAAAGACTTTAAGCGTGTTCCGGTACCGACACTTGAACGGTTAGACCAATATCCTTTAGGATCGAGCTGTAAAAGCTTTCATATTACAGATATGAATGCGGGGTGGCGTGTGTTCAAGCCAGTTATTAATAAAGAGCAATGTGTCGCTTGTTATAGATGTTATCTTGTTTGTCCAGATGGTGCGATTCATCAATCAGAAGATGGTAAGTTTGAAATAGATTATGATTATTGTAAGGGGTGCGGTATCTGCGCCAACGAATGTAAAGTCAAAGTTATCGAGATGGTAAAGGAGGCTAAATAATGAGTCGTAATGCTTTTTTAAATGGCAATGAAGCTGTTGCATACGGTGTTAAGCTTTCTAGACCTAATGTAGTAGCTGCTTATCCAATAACACCGCAGACAAAAGCAGTTGAAAAGATATCCTCATTTGTCCAAAATGGTGAACTGGATTGTGAATATATGCACGTTGAATCAGAGCACAGTGCGATGGCATGTTCTATAGGCGCGAGTTCTGTAGGTGCTAGAACTTTCACCGCGACTTCATCACAAGGTTTGCTTTACATGGCGGAGTGCTTGCCATATGCATCAGGTGCTAGACTCCCCATCGTAATGATGAATGCCAATCGCTCTCTAGCGACGCCATGGAATATCTACGGCGATCAAATGGATACCATGTTTTTATTAAATGCTGGTTGGGTTCAAATTTTTGTTGAAGATGCTCAAGAAGCACTTGATGTAACCATTCAAAGTTTTAAGCTTGCTGAAGATGAACGTGTAATGGCACCTGTTATGGTGAATTTGGATGGTTTTGTATTGACGCATACGTATGAAAAAGTTTCAATTCCAAGTCAAGAAGCGGTGGATCAATATTTGCCACCTTTTAAACCAAGTGCGCATATGATGAACGATGAAGAACCTATGAGCATGTGTATTACAGCTGGTAATCAGCATAATATGGAGTTTAAAATTAAGCAACATCAAGAACTATTTAATGCGCTTCACGTATTCGAAGAGATTGATCACTCTTACAATGAAATGTTTGGCAGAAGCTATGGTGGTGTATTAGAAGGCTACCAAAATGAAGATGCGGATTATTTATTGGTTACGACTGGAAGTGTCACTGGTACTGCGAGAGTTGTAGTAGATGAACTTAGAAATAAAGGTGTAAAAGCTGGTATTATTAAACTAAGAGTCGTCAGACCATTTCCTATAGAGGCTATGGTTCGTTCTGTAGCAAACGCAAAAGCAATCGGTATTATCGATAAAAATATTTCATTTGGATATGAGGGTACAATTTATACAAATGTTAATTCAGCACTACTACAAAGAGGGCTAAACTTATTAACCTTGAACTTCATAGGTGGAATAGGCGGCAGAGACATTACCAAGCAAAATATCGAGGAGATGTTTGAAAAGCTAAGCACTGCGTCATCTTTTGAAGCCGTTGATACGGTTAGCTATTATAATGTGAGGTGTTCATTATGAGTCAACCAGTTAAAATAAATGCAAGAACGATCACCAAGGATGAGTATTTCTATGGACATAAAGCTTGTGGTGGCTGTGGTGAAAGCTTAGCCTTGAGATTAGCATTAAAGGTCATCGGCGAAGATGCTTATTTATCTCTTCCAGCAGGATGTATGGCAGCTGTATCCTTCATTTATCCTAACATGGCCTTTAAACAAAATGCAATTATCACACCTTTTGCGTCAACTGCTGCGGTTGCAACAGGCGTGGCGGCTGGACTGAAAGCTCTAAACAAAAACAAACTGTCAGTAGGATTTGCAGGTGATGGTGGTACTGCAGATATTGGCATTCAGGCATTATCTGGTGCGATCGACAGAGGCGAAAAATTCATCTATATCTGCACAGATAATGAAGCGTATATGAATACAGGCATTCAAAAAAGTGGTTTAACTCCTTTTGGTGCAAGTACGACGACGACGCCAGCTGGTAAAGTCATTCGTGGTAATGTAAAACCAAAGAAGAATATGTTTGAGATTGTAGCAGCACATGGTATCGCATATGCAGCAACAGCAAGCGTTGGGTATCTAGAGGATTTTATGATGAAGGTGCAAAAGGCTAAAGAAGCAAATGGGCCTGCTTATATCCATGTTTTTTCACCGTGCCCGACAGGTTGGGGACATGAGTCGGATAAAACCATTGAAATCGCCAAAGAAGTAGTAGACAATGGCCTTTGGTATCTTGCTGAGTTTGAAAATGGCAAATTTAAGTTAAATAAAACGCCAAAACTAGATTCTGATGTTAGACCTTATTTAAATGCACAAAGTAGATTTAAGCATTTGACGGATGAAGACATAAAGGAAATTGAAACGTTAAGAGAAGAAAAGTGGGAAAAATTAATTAGAGAATGGTCATAAATATAGTATTGATAAAATGAATGTTATTATGAATTGGCATTAAAATGGATCAATGTAAGAAAGAAAAAGGAGTTCTTGTACATCTATACTAAAATAGTCGTACAGGAGCTCCTTATTTTTAAGTATAAGTAAATGTTAAAGTGAATCAAATCTCGAGACACATTTTCTGAGTGTTTCACTTGAAAGATTTTCTTTGAGAAGAAAATCATTGAACTCAATCCCTTTTAATCGCTTATGAATATCAGCAATTTCACTTGAGGTTAATATAACTACTGGAATGTGCTTGTATTTTGAGTCCTTTAACTGCTCAATAAGTGACTCTGCATTCATATCTGATAATTCCATTCCCGTAAATACAATATCTATATCATATTTGGCTAAGAGTTTAAACAAATCGCTGCCATCGTGAGAGCCAATATAATCATAGCCAAGACGAACGCTTAGATCGTGAACCACTCGCCTAAAAAAATCACTATATTCAAAGTGTAATATCCGCATTTTCTACCCCTTTTACGCTTTAAAATTTAATAGAGTCATTCAATATATCAGGTTCTTTTTTAGTATAGACGCGTGCAGAACGTTTCATTATATCTTTTATATGGTCTAATATACCATCGACGCTATCATCTAATTTTCCAAGATCGTCTTTACTGATATTATAATAAAGATATAAATCTTCAAATAAACGCACCAACTGAGAAAGATGGTTGTCTATTTCGATGAATTGACTAAAATTTGAGGAATGCATCGCAATTAAAAACTGCTCTAAATCCACTTTGATGACTTCCACGATTTCTTCTTCAGAAGCATACTCGCCTATTCCGAGAAAATAAGGCTGTAATCTTTCAAGATAATAAGTATTATTCTCGGTGATATGATAGGCATAGGTGATTTTATAAGCTTCATACTTAAATTTCACTAAAAACATGATGCCTTCAATATCTATATACCGTGCCCCGAGGTTCTTTAACTCATCTTTACAAATCTCGTGTCTTATGAGACGTGAGGACATGATCGACATAATTACCTCCTTATCGCTTATATACAGTATAACATATTAATTCAGTTAATCATTAGCGGATTTTCATGGTATACTATAGATTAATTCATAAAAATAAGTTCGTGCTATTCGAAATATTAGTGAGGTTGTAATGAAAATATTATTAATGTCTTTGAATTCAAAATACATTCATACGAATCTAGCCATTCATTATCTATACCAGTATGCCATTCAAGAAATTCCCGAATATGCTAGGCAGATCGAAGTGAAAGAGTATACCATTAATAATGAAATGGACAATATATTGATGGACATTATTCGTAATAACTACGATGTGATCTTTGTTTCTGCATATATATGGAACATTGATGCTTTAAACATATTATTCTCCGATTTTAAGAAAATTAATCGCAATACGAAAATTTATTTTGGGGGACCTGAAGTAAGTTACGATGCGAAAGTTAAGTTAACTAATTATACTTACCTTGACGGCGTGTTGGTCGGAGAGGGGGAAGTCACTTTTGTCGAGTTTATTCGATCGATTGTTGATGTTGGCTTTCAAACTGCCGAGGAAAATACTGAAGGCATCGTATACAGAAAAAATGAAATGATGGTAGCAAACAAAGAGAGAGCATTAATTACCGATTTGGATGTCGTTCCATTTCCTTATACAGATGAGCAACTATTAGATAACAGAATTTTATATTATGAAAGCTCTAGAGGTTGTCCTTATAGCTGCTCTTATTGCTTATCATCGGCTGAAAAAGGCGTGAGGAATTTCTCTCTTGAACGCGTTTTTACTGATTTGGATCGATTTTTAGAGGCACAAGTGCCACAAGTCAAATTTGTCGATCGAACCTTTAATGCCAATAAAAAACATGCCATTCCTATCTTAAAGTATTTAATTGAAAAAGATAACGGCATTACAAATTTTCACTTTGAAATTACAGCATCGCTTTTAAATGAAGATTATTTTGATGTATTGCGAGATGCTAGACCTGGTCTTTTTCAGTTTGAAGTTGGCATTCAGACTACAAATGAGGATACGTTATTTTCAATTAAAAGACCTATTCAGTTTGAAAAAGTACGTGAGGCGTGTAAAAAAGTAATAGCGCTTAAGACCATTCACTTGCATGTTGATTTAATAGCTGGGCTACCATATGAAGGCTTTGACAGTTTTCTTAAATCCTTTGATCAAGTGTATGAAATTGGTGCTGAGCAATTACAACTGGGATTTTTAAAGATTTTGAAGGGAACACTGATTGATCGACAAAGAGATATGCATGAATACATCGTAAAAGAGTATGCGCCTTATGAGGTCATGCAGAGCAAGTACCTGTCCTATTTTGAGATGTGTCGCTTGAAAGAAATAGAATCTTTAGTTGAATCCTATTATAATTCTGGCAAGTTTAAAATAACTTTGGCATTTTTGATGGCAAAGATGAAATTGTCACCGAGTCAATTTTATTTGAAGCTTTCAGATCACTATTTAAAAAGAGGTTACTTCAATTCACCAGTAGGTGTTTATAGATTGTATGAAATCCTTTTCGAATTTGGCATATCAAATCATTTTAATGAAACGCTTATAAAAGATCTTTTAAAATACGACTACTACTTTGCAAATCTCAAGGGGCAAAAAACGCTGTTTAATTACGTTGAGTTACCACAATTTAATCAACGAAGATTAGAACTGCTTAAAGACAACACCTTCCAAACACTGTATTTTAACTGTAGTGATGTACCTGCTAAGCAATTACTGAAAAATCTAGAATTTATTACACTTACTTATGATATAATGACTTTAATTGAAACAGGGTTTGAAACAGTGAATGAAAACCTAAGTGTCGTTATGTTTGACTATCATCAGGATAGCAATATCAAAGCATATAAGCTTGATGAAAACTATTTTACTGAAAAGGGTGATTGAATATGGAAAAAGTACTAATACATCATAATATAAAAGCGGACTCAATGAATGTGAAGAAAGCTTTGACGGAGTTACTACTATCTA
Source organism: Firmicutes bacterium UBA6226 (assembly GCA_002441045.1). The sequence goes on from DJWQ01000230.1 coordinate 39,321, forward strand.
AAGGTAAACAAATTGTTACTGATCAACCAGATGTGATCATTGTTATCGGTGGCGATGGAACGATGCTAAGTGCAATCAGAAAGTACAGACATTTGAAAAAGCCGTTTGTTGGCATAGACACAGGAACACTTGGATTTTTAACGACGATTATGCCGGATAACCTAGAGAAAATATTTGATGTTCTAGATTCTAAGAATTATAGAATTATGTCCTATCCGCTATTAATGGTAAATACAAAAACCTTAAGTGGAGAAATTTATACGGATTTCGCGTTTAATGAAATCACCATTAAGCACGTTGAGCCGAAGCTTATGGAAGCGAAAGTTTACCTTGATTCGAAGCCGTTTAATTACTTTACTGGTGATGGGCTTATCGTTTCTACACCTATGGGTGCAACTGGTTATGCGATTTGGGCAGGTGGTGCTGTTGTACATTCAGATATACCAGTCTATCAAATAACACCTTTGACACCTAATGATAATAGTGTGAACCGACCAATGAGTTCCACTATGATCGTTCCGATTCAAACCTGTTTAGATATTAATATCATTAAAGCACATAAGAGAAAAGTCATTGTGGCATGTGATGGGATCAAATTATCAAATGAGTACATTGAAGACATTCACGTCAAAGTGGCACCTGATATGACCATTGATGTTATTCGTTCGGATGAATTTGATTACTTTGATCTTTATAAAAGAAAAATAATTGATAAGAACATCAGAAGAGTATTAGAGTAAGCTTGTGTTACAATTTTAATCAGATTTAAAAGAAAGAGGACGTTATGCAAACAAAATTTGACCAAATCCTAAATAAATTATTGGACCGATTCGTTAATGAAGTGGTATTTATTGAACTTAAGGAAACGCATCAGTTTAATATCGACGGCATTGAAATGCCTGAAAATATTTCGTTGCCAGTTTATCTGGATGATTTGGCTAAAAATATTAAAACAGGGGATTTAGAGGTTATACCAACTGTAGGACTTATTAAAGGATTGGTATATATCGTTGGTTCAAGATCAACCATAGAAACTTATGAGTTTTATAAAAACATGTTGATTTCTCTCAATCAAGTGAAAGCTTATGGCGATTTAAATTTGACTGCTTCACTCTTAGTGGACGGGATAAATTATGCTGAAAGCAAGCAATATGCAAATGCAATCCTGTATTTTAGTGCAGTTAACGCTATTGATAAAGATAACCTAGATGCACTATATAATATGGGAAGAGCTTTTGAGGATTTATCTGTTGAAGAAGGAAGAGATGAGTTGCGTCGATTGGCAATTAGCTGCTTTGAGTCTTGTCTTGCAATAGATGATAATTTTGATCTTGCTCATTTTAGCTTAGGATTTCTATATTATAATGAAGAAAAGTACTTACAAGCAGAAAAGCATTGGATCAAAGCACTTCAACTTGGTATTTCAGATGAAATGAGAGAAGAGATAGCGGTTGGATTAGGACGTGTTAAAGATAAGGCGGCGTATGAACGAGGCTATGGTATGATCCTCGCGGGTAGGGTTGAAGAAGGACTTGAGATTCTAAAGACTCTGGAAGACGAGCATGATGAATGGTGGAATTTATTGTTTTTTATAGGTGTAGGTTACCGGATGCTTGAACAGTACGAAGATGCTCTTGGGTATTTTTTAAAAGTAATGACATTAAATACAGGCCATATTCAAACCATGAACGAGATCGGCATTTGCTTATTAACCTTAGGTGATTATAATGAAGCTGAAAGGTACTTTAAAGAAGCGATTCGGCTATCTCCACAAAACAGTGAACTTGTGTGTAATCTTGGTATCGTCCATTTTCATAGAGGTGATTTGGATGAAGCAAGAAGATTGTTTGATAAAGCGAACGAACTTGCACCAGACGATGAAGTTGCTAAAATGTGGCTTGATCACATTAATAAAAAACTGATGTGATACATTAACATGATCCAAGCGCAAACTTATAGAAATATTCTAAATAACTTGATTTAGAAAAGTTATTAAAGATATGATGTTTATATCAAGAGCTGATGAGATCCTTTGGGACTTTATCAGCTCTATTATTTTGAGATAATATTTAATCGATACATTTAGAGTAAGTACTTAAAAAAGTCTGAAGAAATTTTAACAGTCTTAGTCATAGAATTTTACTAATTGTATTGAAGCTTTCAAAAATTTATAGTAGAATGAGTTGAGATTAAAATTTTTGTTGAATACATCTAAAAAATATGTAAAAGGTGAAAATATGATTACAAAACTTGAAATGTTGGTTGATGCAGCTAAACAGGGAAAAACGATGAAATTAGTCGTGGCAGCTGCACATGATGAGGATGTGCTTGGGGCAATTTGCAAAGCTGCAATCGATAAGATTATCGATCCGATTCTTGTTGGTGACAAAAATGAAATTCTAGCCATTGCCGACAGACAGGGTTTAGAAGTTTCAAATTATGAAATTCACGATATTACCGATTTGTATGAAGCTGCAAAATTTTCAGTTAAGCTTGTTTCAGAAGGTAAAGGTGATTTTCTTATGAAGGGTCTTATTGACACTTCAATTTTATTAAAAGCAGTATTGGATAAAGAATACGGCCTTAGAACAGATCGATTACTCAGTCATGTGATGATTTATGAAGTACCACACTATCATAAATTAATCTATCTTACAGATGGTGGCATGAATATAGAGCCTTCATTTGAAGAAAAGGTCAAAATTACTGAAAATGCAATTGATGCTTGTAAAGCACTTGGTAATCAAGTGGTAAAAGTAGCGGCGATTGCTGCCAAAGAAAAGGTTTCTGAAAAGATGCCAACAACAGTTGATGCTAGAAAACTTCAAGAATTATGCGAGAAAGGTCACTTTGGGCCAAACGTAATTGTAGAAGGTCCATTGGCACTTGATTTAGCTATTTCAAAAGATGCTGCTGCTATTAAGAGATTTAAGAGCGAAGTATCGGGTGATGTTGATATTTTACTTGTGCCTACCATTGAAGTTGGCAATGGTATTGGTAAAACATTGACTTACTTGGCTGGAGCAGAATCAGCTGGAATCATTATGGGTGCTAAGGTACCAGTAGTTTTAACTTCAAGAGCTGACAGTTATGAGGCGAAACTGTATTCAATCGCTCTTGGATCAGTTATTTCAATGAACAGTTAATTGTTTAGAATATGTGTAAGGAGTAAAATAATGAAAGTTTTAATGACGGGGAATGAGGCGGTTGCCAGAGGTGCTTATGAAGCAGGTGTTACTTATGCGAGTGCATACCCGGGTACACCAAGCACAGAGATTTTAGAAAACATGGTCCAGTACAAAGACGATTTAGTGGCTGAGTGGGCACCAAATGAAAAGGTGGCACTTGAAACTGTAATCGGCGCATCTTTAGCTGGCGCAAGAACGATTGCTGCTATGAAACATGTGGGTGTTAACGTTGCAGCAGATCCATTATTTACTATTGGTTATACAGGCGTAACTGGAGGTTTGGTTTTAGTATCAGCAGATGATCCAGGCTGTCATAGTTCTCAAAATGAACAGGACAACAGATACTATGCTAAGTTTGCTAAAATCGCGATGCTAGAGGCAAGCGATTCACAAGAATCAAAAGATTATGTTAAAGCAGCTTTTGAAATATCAGAAAAATTTGACGTCCCAGTTTTGTTCAGAATGACGACAAGAGTTTGTCACTCTAAAGGTCTCGTATCTTTAGAAGATAGAAAGCCAGTAGAAATTATTCCATATAAAAAGCAACCACAAAAATTTATCGCTGCACCTGCACACGCTAAAATGTTACATCCTATAGTCGAAGATAAATTGGTTAGACTTGAACAATTTTCAAATGAAACTGAGCTTAACAGAATTGAATGGGGTTCTAAAAAAATTGGTATTGTTACTTCTGGTGTTGCATATAATTATGCGAAAGAAGTATTTGGAGATGATGCTTCTTATTTAAAATTAGGTTTCACATTCCCATTGCCAATGGATAAAATCAGAGCATTTGCAAATGAAGTTGAAGTGCTTTATGTAGTTGAAGAACTAGAGCCATTTATTGAAGATCAAATGAAAGTGGCTGGTATACCATGTATTGGTAAAGAGAAGATTCCAAGAATTGGCGAATTAAATCCTGATATCGTTGCAAAGGCTTTATTAGGCATTGAAAGAGAGACAGTTCAACCAAATCCAGAACAAATCGTTGGTAGACCACCAACACTATGTGCAGGTTGCCCTCATAGAGGTTTCTTCTTTGCACTTAGCAAGAAAAAGAACGTCGTTATAACAGGTGATATCGGTTGCTATACTTTAGGATCGGCAGAGCCACTTAATGCAACGGATTCAGTTATATGTATGGGTGCGTCAATTTCCATGGGTCACGGTGCTTCAAAAGCATTTAGCTTTAATAATGTAGATAAAAAGGTTGTATCGGTTATCGGAGACTCGACTTTCTTCCATACAGGGATCAACTCTTTAATCCATGTTGCTTATAATAAAGGCAATACAGTAAGTGTTATCCTTGATAATAGAATCACTGGTATGACTGGACATCAGGAAAATCCAGGAACAGGTTTCACATTACAAGGCGATCCTGCTAATATTATCGATATTCCACAACTTGTTAAGTCAATCGGTATCGAACATGTAATTACAGTAAATCCACTTAAACTTAAAGAAGTTGATGCAGCTCTTGAAGAAGCTTTTGCTTACGAAGGGCCTTCTGTAATTATTACGAGATGGCCATGTGTTCTTAAAAACTTCTCTGAAGCGGATATTAAGGAATTTGATTTAAGTAAAAAACAATGCCATGTAATCGAAGATCAATGTAAAGGCTGTAGAGTATGTACAAAAACAGGTTGCCCAGCAATCAGTTTTGATAACAAAACTAAAAAAGCTAAGATTGATAAGTACATGTGTGTCGGATGTGAAGTTTGTTTACAAGCATGTCCATTTAAAGCTATTGAAAGGGTCGGTGAATAATCATGTCTGAAATTAAGAATATTCTATTATGTGGTGTTGGTGGTCAGGGAATTATCCTTGCATCAAAAATCCTCGCGACTGGCCTAATTAAAGCAGGTTATGATGTTAAGATGAGTGAAGTTCACGGTATGGCCCAAAGAGGGGGTAGTGTAACAACTCAAGTTAGATACGGAGAAAAAGTTTATTCTCCTATTATAGGCAAAGGACAAGCAGATGTTTTGGTTTCATTTGAAACGATGGAAACACCTAGATGGATTGATTACGTCAAGCCAAATGGTAAAGTTGTTATTAATGCCTATCAAATTCCATCTGCAACTATTTTGTCAGGTGCCGCAGAATATCCTGAAGGTGTTATTGAAGATCTATCTTCTAAAGTTAATACGACTGTTTTTAAAGCAGCAGAATTAGCTGAAGAACTCGGTAATATCAAAACAATGAATGTCATCATCGTCGGTGCACTTGTTAAAGCTATGGGACTTGAGTCTGCAATTGATTGGACCGAGATCATTAAAGAAAACGTGAAAGAAAAGTTTATCGATATCAATATCAAAGCTTTTGAAATTGGTATTAATCAAGTCAACTAATAGTGTCTTTTAATCATATTTAAAGTAAGAACTACGCCACTCTTTTAGTGGCGTTTTCTTTTTGTATATTGATATAGTTTTCTGAATAGTTTTTCTTTTACATTTTAGCTTGACTCAAAAAATAAATGGTGTTATTATAACTAAGCACCTGTCGAGAACACAAAAATGTTTAAGATGAGTGAGTAAAGCGTAATATATAAACATTGAGATTTATGTTAAATCGACGTTAAAAACTTTATGAAAAACTCTAAGAAAGATATTGACAACGAAAACGAACGGTGATATCATAAGAGAGTCGCCGCAAGACATTGCGGACACGAAGGTAATAAATAGGACCTTGAAAATTGAATAG
>DJWQ01000220.1 GCA_002441045.1 Firmicutes bacterium UBA6226
CATGCATGAACATGAAAAAACTAGCTACATGGCTAAGTAAAGCAGCATAGTATTGCTGTTTTTTCTCTATATTTATACATAGTTTCAGCTATTAACACAAAAAAATTCCCCTTTGATTGATTTCAAAGGGGAATTGTCTTTAGTCTGAGCTCCTTCGCTGAAGCATCTCCAAACTGACAGCTTCATACGAAGCCATTTTTATATAATTTGTATTGTGATAGTGTGTGAATTGGTATGGTTTCCTTCAGTTCATTTATGTATTGCTACAATTTCTATAAAATTTTCAATCCTATTGGTATAGATGTGCCAATATATATAGGCAAATCATCACCTGCAACAAATATGGGTTGCTCAGTATGTAAATTATTTAATGTAAATGTAGATATCAATACTAAAGCAAAAAATAATGGTACTTTATAATTTGGTTTGATTCTCATTTTTGTTACCTCCACATTATTGATTGAATACTTCTCATCAAATATAATAATCTTAGAATCATATTATGTGGGCTTAATTGATGTTGGATTTAAAATTAAGGAGTTTTTATGTATTTACCAAATATCGGTGCATTATTGCGCGAAATCAGAAATAAACAAAATTTAACTTTAAAGGAAGTTTCAATTGCTACTGGTATTGCAGATGAAACTATAAGAAGAATTGAAACAGATAAATTTGAACCTAAGTTATCAACTTTAGAAATCTTATCAGATTATTATAAAGTCGATTTAATTGAATTAATTGCTAGAAGAAGAATGAATGATAGTATTTTCTCAGAAGAACTAATTTTGAAAGTCAACAACTTTATTAATCACCAAGATTTTAATGGTTTAAGAAATTTTGCTGATTCTATAATAAATAAATTACCAATTGATAAACAAGAACAAAGTAAAAATCTAAGATTATTTCTATATACTCTTAAGTATATAAAATATAATCCAGAAAATGGCCAAGAAGATACGATTTCATTACTGGAAGATTTGGTATTAAAACTGACTCCGCATAATCTCAAACAACCAAATTATCCATATCCATTAGAAACAAGTGCAATTTTATTATTATCAGTTCTTTATAGGCAAAATGGTGACTATGCAAAATCAATTAAACTACTTCACTCAATTATTGAAAGAATCTTGAAATTACCATATATCAATGAGCGTTTCACAAATTACTTAGCATCTGCGTATATAAACTTAGCTTATACATATCACTCAAAATCTAAACATCAAAAGGTAATTGATACCGTAAATGAATGTTTAAGTAACGAAAAGATAAACTTTACAAAAACTGCTTTTTCTCATTTGTTATTCAGAAAAGGTTTATCAATGTTGATATTAGAAATTGATAATGCCAATGCGATTATTATTACTTCGCTTTCTTTGATGGATGATAAAACACGAGATCTGATTGAAAATCACTTACTAACGAAATATAACTTTGACGCTAGTATAAAAAAGTAAACATGAAAAATTTGATGAAATAACTATACAAAATGGCCGTGTCCGCATAAAAAATGGAACTCATTATAATCAGGAACTCAAAGATGATATGGAAAGAATACGAGTACAGAAAGAAATATAGCGAAGTAGTTTTTCTACTTCGCTAATTAGTCTAACTTTTGGGGATCAAATCATTTAGTCTAGTAAAAAGTGTAAATATCCAAATGACTCATAATAGCACTCTATAAATAATTAATTTGAATAAGATAATGGATAACTTATTGTGCATAACATTATTTATTGTTTCACTTTAAAGAATAAAAGCTATTTTAAATTGCTGATCCAACATAAAAATCAGGTGTTTAATAAAAATGGGAAATCATAACATAAGATTTCTCATTTTTTATTCTTATCAATATAGTAACTAAATCGTATTAACACATTTATTAATATTATTGAATAAACCAACATTAATTAGGCTTTTTATAATTGGATAATATAGTAATATTTAGTAGAAGGTGACTTATTAAAATAGGAGGATAGAATGAAAATATTTAGAAGTGTTACGATGATTTTGATTATCATTTGTGGATTAGTTATGCCCGGATTCGCATTTTCCGCAACGAATGATATTCCAAGCTATGAACAACCTCTCGGTATTGAAGTAGATGTTACTAGTCAACCTTTTGAAATTAGCAAAACAGAAGTTGAGCAGTTACCTAAACCACTTCAAGACTACATAGAAACAAATCCTGATGCGAAAATGATATCTACTGTAATTTATCATTATAGATTAGAGAAAAACAGTGAAGGGGATGTTCGAAAAAATTTAGTGAAATCATTTAATGTTGTTGATGAAAAATCTTTAAGAGAATTCTCAAACTATAGTTCTTCTATCGAACCATTAATCACGACCGCTTCGACTAAACCAGTTCAAGGGCAGGATTTATTAGTGGGGATAACTACGTATAGTTACAGCAGTACAACTCATCCAACTTTTTATCAAGTTCAGGGATGGTGGGAATGGAAACAGTCTTCTGTTGGGGTGTTCTCAGCAGCGTATGATGTAGTCGGTCTAACTTTTTTAGGTGAAACTTATGGATATGATTACTATCCATTAGCTAATAATATTTGGAACAATAGTTCTATAAGTTTGAACCTCAAAAGTTCGAATGATAATGGTGCTGTATACGCTCATCCATCGGGTTCTGCATTGTCATATGGTGCTCTACTAGGAAAGTTATACAGTTCAAATGGCAATGAACAACAATCCTTTAAAGTTTATTTTATTTATGAACACATTGAATCCAATCCTGATCCTACATATTTAAGTCAACTTGTTAACTGGATTCTTGGAAATTTCATACCTGGTGGTTTTCCACTACCTCCACAAAATGCAAGATTTGAGATCCCAGCGACATTATATTATGGAAATGCTCAATGATAAAACAGATATCAAATTGAATTATAGATATGGATGATGTTCAATAGGTTTATTTTTTACTAGTTCAAGTTTTTTAGTATGATAAGTTGCCTTCAATTCTATAAAACAATAAAAAGAAATAAAATATATACATATTATGATTATGGAATATAAACTATTGAAATTTATTAGAAATTGTGTTATTTAACAAAAATAGAGTTATGAACATTCAATAGTTTAAAGATTTAAAAAACGTGTAAGATTGTAGTGCATAAAATTGTATTTCGGTGTTTAAATGTGAAATTAGTTTTTTTAAAGAAAAAGACTATAACAATTTTTAATGATATGATATAACTGAGATAAGTAAATAATTGCCAAATATAATAGGATTAATAAAATAATTTTAAGATAAAAAAGTAATTTCAAACTTACAATACTATTTGATACAAAAGATAATAATCTGCAATGTATCATGACTAGTAGTATACAAACAAGGAGATAATTATGATTTATGGTAACTTAATACTAATAATTTTTATGATGATTACTATATCGATAATGCTTTGGATGACTTACAAAAAGAATAGAATTTATATTAATGCAATGTTTATACTACTTATTATATGTAATATTCTAGTTTATACGGGGGTTGTAAAGCAACAAAGTGCTTTAAATAGAAACGCTTACTATGTAATGAATCGTTTTGAAGATTCTTTAATAAGGTTTAACAAGTTTAGTAACAGCGTGAAATCAATGGATGATGTTAGAACGTTGTCAGCTGAGATTGATGAACTTTATAAAGTGACATCTTACCTAGAATCCATTAAAGAGAATCTTACGATTAGTAAATTAAAAACGGATGAGTTTGAGTACATAATCACATCATTAAACAAATGGATTGATAATTATAGAGAGATACATAGGAAACTTTTCAAAGAGAATAGCACATTTATTGAAATAAATTTTGATTCTTATAATAAAATTGCTTCTATTTTAGCTAATCTTGAAAATCCTTTGGAATTCATATTATCTAATTATTATGATACATTTCATATTTTAATTTTTGATTTAAGTTTTAAGGAAAATAGTTACTCTATTTTATCAAATAATATACTTGAGTTAAATGAATTACTTGATACACTAGATAGTAATTAAAAACGAGAGCGTCGAAGTAATAAACATAGGTTTTTTGTAATTTTGATTTGACAATTACCCTTGAGTGAATCGAGTAATTTTTGATTGAATCTTCATTATGACTCTGCTGTTAGAATAAAAAACTGAGAAGATAAATATAATATGCTCAACATCTGATATAATAAAAAGTTAGAAAAAGAGGGAGCAAATTATGGGAAGAATAAGACAAAACTTCACCGTAGAGTTTAAGCAAGATGCCGTTAATTATTATTATTCGTCTGGAAAATCAATAAAAGTAGCTGCTGCAAATTTAAAAGTTAGCACATCTGGTCTAAACAACTGGATTCAAACGCAAAAGCTAACGATGGATATGTAGAACATCGTGGATCTGGTAACTATTCAACAGACTCTGAAAAAGAAATTGCAAGGCTGAAGGAAGAGCTTAGAGATTTGGAAGATGCACTTGAAATTCTAAAAAAGGCCATCAACATACTGAACAAAGAATGACTGAGACAACTTATATAGAAGTTGAAAAATTCTCAAAAGAACGACAGATTTCAGTTCATCACTAGAAAATATCCTAGATAGGAATTTTTCTCCGACCGCACCAAACACCGTTTGAGTTAAAGATATTACATATGTGTGGACGCTAAACGGCTTTGTATATTTGACAACCGTTATGGATTTATACTCAGGATTAGTTGCAGGTTCGCATTTGTCTGATTCTTTATCTACAGAAGGTGTGATTAAAGCAATTAATAAAGCAAACAGAAATTGAGATCAACCAGTGGTGATTCATTCAGATCGTGGTGTCTAGTTGTGACAAGAAGTCACACAATATATTGTAGCAAGATTACCCTCTCCATTCAGGGTAACCCTGTCATGACTAGCGAAGATGGTAACGTCGAGGTTAGAAAGCTCATGAGACAATTAGGAAATTCTAGAAGCCTAAATCTGGAACGACTACTAGGATAAGAAAGCTATGGGGAATATAAAGTGAATCATTGTAGGAATCGTTACGCTGGAGAAAACGAAATAGGCTGAAACGCTTTGACCCAAATGGTAAGGAGTCGAGCCAAAGCATTCTGTATAACCAAGGCGAATGGATATTGAACTCCCGGTTTAAAGATGACTCCTAAGGCTTTTATAATTATATATTGTGTGGAACTTGGTAAACCTTATATGCCCCTTGAAATAAAGGTATCTATCCGTAAGGTGATGAAATGGCATAGAGGGCAGACGAAAAAGATAAAAAGAGAATGTCGAATCTGTAATGGAATCGGATAGTGGTTCAAACTTTGCCACAACATGAAAGGACTGTACACCTATGAATTTTAGTAACTCAACGACGGATAACACCGAGAAGTTAAAAGACCGAATCTGTCTACTCTATGCGATATTACGTGGTTGGTCTAATTATCACAAACATGTTGTGGCAAGTCATGCTTTCTCCACCGTGAACAACTCAGTTTACTTGCTACTTCAGCTATGGGCGAAACATCGTCACTCAAATAAAACGGTAGGTGCCGATTAAATTGTTACTGGTATGAATACAATGGAAAACCTTGGACATTCATGGTAGATGGACACATTTTAATCAACCTTAGACGTGTTCACATCATTAGACACCAAAACCTTAGTATCAATAAAAATCCATTTTTAGATAAAAGCTACTTTACTAAACGAAAACGTAAACTACGTGAACTCAATGCCGCCTGAAAGGGAGTAATCCCTTTTTCTTATTCGAGTTCGTTTCAAACGCATTTATTGAATCATTCCATGACCTAATAAAAAGTGAATGGCTTAACCAATTTTTTATAAAGCATATGAAGCACGCTTATGATCTTATATTTGAATATATCGAAACTTTCTACAATGCAAGAAGATTCATAATCAGTATGAACTTATGTCGCCGATGGATTATGAGGAGAAATGTACTGTTTAATCAAATGCTGAGCTTATTATATTTAAGCTCTCAGTTTTCTTGACTGAGGACCAAATTATTAAAAATGTGGTAAAAACAATTAAAGTATTATTTATAAGTTAGCCAAAGGTCTATTAAGACATAGAAGAGCAAGAATCTATTCTTTTTATTATTTGAATAAAAGATTTAGGTTGTGATTTTACTGAGCTAAAGACAATAAAACTGAACCTAATAATAACCTTCGGCGGAGGCTCCGCAGTGAAACGAGGACCGGTCCTCCATAGAAGGTTATTATTAGGTTCAGTTTGTTATATGCTAAGTCAAAAACCATAAGCCTACAAAAAAGCATTGCCAATATACACGTAGTTCAAATATTTCTCAGCAAGATCTCTCGCCATAGCAAGTGTATCCAGCCTTGTTTTTGGAACGGTCATCTGATACGCAGGGAAGTAGCGACTGATGTGCACAGGGATATCTCTATTTAGTTCGCCCACCCATTTAAAGGCGGATTCTAGCATCTCAGGATTCGTATTTTGTCCGTCTATAAGTAAGAAAGTGAGTTCAACATGTGTTTGACCGATGCATTTTGAAATCGTATTTAACACAGGTGATAAGTGACCGTCACAAAGCTCTCGATAAAAATCATCTGAATAACTTTTTAAGTCGATGTTCATGGCATCAATATAGGGGAGAAGCTCAAGAAGTGGCGCTTCTTCTATATACCCGTTGGTGACCAGTACATTTACAAGACCGTATTGCTTGGCTAGCTTACAACAGTCTAGAACGTATTCGAACCATATGGTTGGCTCGTTATAGGTATAGGCAATTCCGATAGAGCCGTTTTGCATCGCCATATTAATCGCCTCGGAAGGTGTTGTCTGACGACATGATCCCTTAAAATGAACGAGTTCATGGTTTTGGCAAAATTTACAGTTGAAATTACAACCGGAGGTACCAATAGAAAAGACCGTGGATCCAGATTCAAATCGTGCAAGCGGTTTTTTTTCGATAGGATCATAGGCATATGAAACGACTTTGCCATAGCTTGTGGTATAGAGAATCTGGTCTTGATTCAGTCTCACACCACATCTACCATAATGTCCTTCACCAATCTTACAATGATGCGGACAAAGGGTGCATTCAAGGCTATTGTCACTATGAACTTTCCAGTATTTTGCAATCCTTTTTTTATCCATTGCCGCGCTCCTTTTATGGTAATTTAACTTGCATTTTCAAGGCTTCTATGACAAGATATAGGTATTGATTAAGTTTGAAACATCAAGCTGGAGGTGTCAATGAAATTACAATTATGTCTACAAGGAATTCATTATAAAATATTAAGTGGCAATCTTGATATCGAAATCAAAAATGTTGCTTTTGATTCTAGAAAAGTTACAGCTGATACGGTTTTTGTCGCTATAGTTGGATTTAAATCCGATGGTCACACCTTTATTCGCCAAGCGATTGCACAAGGTGCGACTGCTATTGTGATCAGTCAACAGGATGCTTTTATAGAAGTAGAAGGCATTACATTTATTCAAGTCGAAGATACGCGCTTTGCTTTAGCAGGTATCGCCTCAAAGTTCTATGGACAGCCGACACAAAATCTTAATTTAATCGGTATAACAGGAACCAATGGCAAGACGTCCATTAGTTATTTTATCAAAAGTGTATTATCTATTTTAAAATACAAAACAGGTATCGTCGGTACAATGGGCACCTTAATTGACGATATGAAGATAGATACCCCGAACACCACGCCTGAATCATTGACGCTTCAATCCATTTGCGCTGAAATGGTCAAGGCAGAGGTATCGCACTGTATTATGGAAGTCTCCTCACATGCGCTTGATTTATCGAGAGTGGCATTTTGTGAGTTCGATTATGGTATTTTTACCAACTTAACGCCAGATCATTTAGAACTTCATAAGGATATGGAGCAATATTATCTTGCGAAGGCAAAGCTCTTTAAAATGACGAGAAAAGCAAATATCATAAATATGGATGATTCTTATGGTGCAAGATTGTGCAAAGAGCTTGCTGAAAATGGGGGGGTAGACGTGTTTACTTATGGGCTATCACCCAATGCGGACATCTATCCCGAAAACATTCGACCTCATGCAGATTATACGGAGTATACTGCTGTAACACCTAGTGGTCGTGTGGACATCAAGGTTCATATTCCAGGTGAAATCTATGTGTTAAATACCTTGGCTGTGATTGCATGGGCGGTTGCAGAAGGCTTGGATCTATCAGTTGTTTCAGCGGGGATTGAGGATTTAAAAGGTGTCAAGGGCAGATTTGAAACGGTCTATAATGCTCACGGCAGAAAAGTCGTTGTTGATTTTGCACATACTGAAGACGGTCTCGATAAAGCACTTTCTACCTTAAGACCATTTGTAACTGGAAAGCTAAAGCTCGTTTTTGGCGTATATGCTGCTCCTGGACATGATGGAGATGATAAACGAAAAGCAATGGGCGAAGTCGCTGCAAGGCAATCAGATTATGCGTATATTACCTCTGATAATCCGAAAGAACAAGATCCTCAGTTGATTATAGATGAAGTGGCAACCGCATTCGCTACGGTTGGTACACATTTCGAGAAAATAGTGGATCGCAAAGTGGCGATAGAGAAGGCACTTGATGAAATGTCAGAAGGCGATACATTATTAATCTCAGGAAAAGGACATGAAACTGCTCAGGTGATTGGTAAAGAGGATGTTCCGTTTAACGAGACTGAAATCGTTCAAAATAAAATGAAAGCAATATTTGAGGGGAGATAGTATGTGTGGTTTTGTAGGATATACACATGTTGAAAAAATAGATGGTGTTGAAGTCATAAAAAAAATGTCAGATGCAATCGCACACAGAGGGCCAGACAGTGATGGCGCCTATGTAGACGAGCATGTGGCGCTTGGCTTTAGAAGACTCAGCATCATTGACTTAACTGACGAGGGCAAGCAACCGATGTTTAATGAAAATGAAGACATCGTTTTGGTCTTTAACGGTGAAGTATATAATTATCAAGCGTTAAGAGAAGAGTTAATTCAAAAAGGCCATCGTTTTCATTCTCATACAGACAGTGAAGTTATCCTTCATGGCTATGAAGAGTACGGTGTAAAAATTTTGGATCGCCTTAGAGGGATGTTTGCATTTTCAATATGGGACATGAAGCTTAAAAAATTATTTATTGCAAGAGATTACTTTGGCATTAAACCACTCTATTATACGCAAAATACGACGGATGGTTCTTTGATCTTTGGTTCTGAGATCAAATCGTTTTTACAGCATCCAAAGTTCATTAAGAAACTTAATAAAAAAGCACTCAGACCTTATTTGACCTTTCAGTATTCCTCTATGGATGAGACTTTTTTTGAAGGTGTCTATAAACTTAAACCTGCGCATTATTTAGTCTACGAATCGGGAAGTGTTCAAATAACACCATACTGGCACAATGAATTTAAACCGATCAGCAGAGACCTAAAGGAAAATGTCGAATCGATTAAGCAAATTCTTAAAGAATCTGTTGAATACCATAGAATCAGCGATGTAAAGGTAGGTTCCTTCTTATCTGGTGGCATCGACTCTAGCTATATCACAGCACTATTAATGCCTAACAAGACATTTTCCGTCGGCTTTACAGAGTATGAGGCGATGTTCAATGAGACGAAACTTGCAGGCGAGCTGTCAAATCTTCTCGGTATCGAGAACCATAAAAAAATCATAACGCCAGAAGAGTGCTTTGAGGCACTCCCTAAAATCCAGTACCATATGGATGAGCCACAATCGAACCCATCGTCAGTGCCACTTTATTTCTTAGCAGGGCTAGCAAGAGAACACGTTACTGTTGTTCTATCTGGTGAAGGCGCTGATGAGATCTTTGCAGGATATCCATGGTATCAAAATTCGCCTGCGATTGACGCATATGAGAAAGTGCCATTTGGTGTTAGACGCGCAGTATCGAAAGTAGCGAAAGGACTGCCTAATAACCGCGTAACGAACTTCTTAGTAAAAGGTGGCATGGCAGTCGAAGAAAAGTTCATCGGAGAAGCAAAGGTTTTTGATGAAAACGATGCGATGCAGGTCTTAAAACCAGAATATCAAGTAGGCCCTAGTGTAAGAGAAATAACGCAAAAGGTTTATGATAAAGTCAAAGGCGAGGACGATTTAACGAAGATGCAATACCTTGATTTACATCTTTGGTTGCCAGGTGATATCCTTTTAAAAGCAGATAAAATGAGTATGGCACATTCGCTTGAACTGAGAGTGCCTTTCCTAGACAAGGAAGTAATGCGTTTTGCTTCAACCTTACCTAGTGAACAGCGCGTCAACCGTGAAAATACAAAATATGCACTTCGTGTTGCTGCTAATGAAATCCTACCAGAAGCATGGGCAAAAAGACCAAAGCTCGGTTTCCCAGTTCCGATCAAGTATTGGATGAAGGAAGAAAAGTTTTATCAATTAATCAAAAGTGAGTTCGACAGTGCACATGCGGCTGAGTTCTTTGATACGAAGCTACTTTTGCAGTACTTGGAGGAACATTATACAGGTACACGTAACCGCGCGAGATACATTTGGACCGTGTATGTGTTTTTGATTTGGCACAAGCAGTTCTTCCCAGAAACCATCTAAATAGGAGGCGGTATGAATACCGATTTTTTACCTGTCATACTTGGAACCGATAGCAACGCATACGGCATGGCAAAAGCATTTCATATGGCCTATGGCATTAAGAGCTTAGTCGTTGGACAAGGTGAGCTATTTACAACATCAGGATCGACGATATTAGATCTTAAGATCATTTCAGATCTACAGTCTGAGCACTTTGCTACGCGTTTAAACGACCTTGCAAAAACATTAAAGGCGACCTATAAAAAGTTGATTCTCGTCGCGAGTAGCGATGGGTACACTGAGCTCATCATTCAAAATAAAAAAGCACTTGAAAGTCAGTATGTCGTTCCTTTTATCGATGAAGAATTGATGCTCACACTTAACTCCAAAGCGGGTTTTTATGAAACCTGTGAGAAATACGGGCTAAGCTATCCAGAAACGGTTGTGGTTCGTAAAGGCGATTTGCATACCATTGATTCGATCGTCGATGCTCTGACATGGCCATATCCAGTGGTTGTAAAACCATCTGATAGTATGCGCTATTTTAATGCTAAGTTTGAAGGCAAGCAAAAAGCGTATATATTAGAATCACCAGAAAAAGTTAAGGCTGTCATTCGCACGATTTATCAGTCAAGCTATGATCAAGAGTTGATTCTGCAAGAGTATATCGAAGGCGATGATACTGGTATGCGCGTTTTAAACTGCGTTTCAGGACCTGATGGCAAAGTTAGACTCATGTGCTTAGGTCAACCCCTTCTTGAAGATCCAACACCGACACTTATCGGCAACTATACTGCGATTATCGATGCTTTCGATGAGGTGGTCTTTGCAGAATACAAGGCATTTTTAGAAGGGATTGGCTATATTGGTTTTTCTAACTTCGACATGAAGTTCGATAAGAGAACTGGAAAATACAAAGTGTTCGAAATTAACCTCAGACAGGGAAGAAGCAGCTTCTTTGTAACGGGAAGTGGCTATAATCAAGGTGCTTATTTGGCAGATGCTTTTATCTATGAAACCGTTCATGAGACCGTTTATTCAGACAAACCACATCTTTGGCTGGGCATACCCAAACGCGTACTTAAGAAGTATCTTGAAGATACAAAGTTGAAGCATGAGGTGGCACTTCGAATCGATCGCGATCAAACCAGTACGACCTTGTTTTATAGCGCGGATAAGAATATCAAACGCAATATTCGCGTTTATCGATATTATCACAGATATCATCAAACCTTTAAGAATCATTTTGTTAAGAAAAAATAAGGAGGCATGTAGATGCCGTTATTAGATAAAACCAACCGCGAGAAGGTTAAGGCGTATCAAGATTTCGTTCAAGGATCGCCCTTTGCCACTGCGACACAAGACATGAACTGGTCGATTGTAAAACGCGGATGGGAAGACGTTCAGTTTTATACAGAAGAAGATGGACAACTCACAGGTGCGATGTCGATACTGATCAAACGCACCTTTGGCTTTGCCCTTTTGTATGCGCCAAGAGGTCCAGTTTGTGATCCTTTAGATTTTAAAACACTTAAAGCACTGATTGCTGAAATTAATGCCTATGCAAAAAAGAATAGAGCTTTTGTTTTGAGATTTGATCCAGAAGTGACCTATGATGAAAACCTCGTTTCTGCTTACGAGAAAGAAGGCTTTAAAGTAAGAGGACGTGGCGTTGATAAAAACGCACTCATACAACCCATCTATAATATGATTCTAAATCTAGATGGTGACACCGAAGAAACTTTACTAGCTAGATTTAGCCAGAAAACACGATACAACATTAATCTATCAAGAAGAAAAGGTGTGACGGTTAGCTATGATGCCTCTGAAGCTTATTTGAAGAAATTTTATGAGCTTTATGTAATTATGTCCAAACGCAACCGTCTTGTCATACGTGGGTACGACTATTTTGAAGCCATGATGAAAGCATTTGAGGGTAATATCCGCATTTATCTAGCTGAACATGAGGGCGATGTGTTATCTGGTGCAATTGGCATCCACTATGGAGATAAGCTTTGGTATATCTATGGTGCCAGCTCAAATGAGAAACGAAATCTGATGCCAAATTATTTGATGCAATGGGAAATGATCCTTTGGGGACTTGAGACCGGTATCAAACGCTATGACTTTGGTGGCGTATTTGAACTCAACAAAGAAGATGGCCTCTATAAATTTAAAGAGGGCTTTTGTCGTGAAGAAGGGGTAACCGAACTTATCGGTGAAATCGATAAGATTTATAAACCCGTCATTTATAATTTGTTTACAGAGGTCTATCCAAGACTTCAAAGACTTAAAATTAAACTACTTAGAAATGGATAGTGTAAGGAGAAGACCGAAATGAGAAGAAAAAGAAACCCATTTCCATTTAAGCCAATATTAATTGCTGCAATAATCGTCTTAATTGGAATTATGGTTTATAATAGTGGTGTTTTAATTGATATAGGTTTGTTAAAGGGAAAAATTCCAGATGATATAGGCATCAATCCAAATGATCCACGCGTCATTGCTAAAATGGATGAAACAGTGGATCGAAAGGCGATTAAAGAGATCGTTGATAAAATGATTAATTTAATTACTGGCAAAGAAGAGCAGGGCAGTGTTAAAGTGGTTGCTGAAGATACAAAGAGTGGAAAAGGCTTAGCTGGCTTAACTTTTGAGCTGAGAGATGCCATTACCCATGAAGTTTTGGATACGGTTATCACTGGTGCAGATGGTACTGCGACAACTTTAGCAGTAGATTATCGACAAGCTTATCGATTGGTTCAAACAGAATCAGTGGATCCATTTATTGTGAATGAAGATGAGATTGTTTTCGAAATGGCAGCACCTATTATGGAACTGCATATGACGGAATCAGTAAAGCCTTATGTTGTCAATTATACAGTAGATGATTTAGGTCAAGCGACTGTAACAGATATGACACTTAATTTACCTGAATTGTTACAAAAACCTGAACTCCCAAATGGCTGTGAGATAACTGCGCTTACATCTATATTGAATTTTTATAAATTCGATATAGATAAAGTAACCCTTTCAAATGATTACTTGCCTAAAGAGCCATTTTACAGAAAAAATGGTAACCTCTATGGTGCAGATCCAAACAAGGCATTCTCGGGTGATCCAGCTGATCCGGCGGGGTGGTTTGTATATGCAGGTCCTACTGTACAAGCCGCAAATGGCTACTTACGTGATCAATCAGCAAGCTATGAAGCCATTGATTTGACCGGTAGCTCTGAAGAACAGATCATGTCTTATGTGGCTTCTGGTCATCCTGTAGGAATTTGGGCGACTAGAGATCTCAGCTTAGCAAACTACGGATATGGTTGGTATTTAGAAGCAGATGATTCTTATTTTAGCGCTGCGACTAACCTACATTGTATGGTGATTTATGGTTATGTTGGCGATCAACTCTATGTGATGGATCCATTACAAGGCAATATGATTTACGATAAAGCAACTTTATTTGCTAGCTATGAGAGCTTAGGCTCAAGAGCGATGATCGTTAAGGAGTTAGACAATGAGTAATTACACTTTAGGTGTAATAGGCGGTATGGGTCCACTAGCAACCTCTGTCTATTATGAGCGCATAATTGAAAAAACGGATGCATCAAAGGATCAAGATCATTTGGATATGATTGTGCTCAGTCATGCGACGATGCAAGATCGTACTCAAGCGATTTTATCGGGTCAATACGATAGCTTCCTTGATCAAATTGGAAAAGATATTGCTTTGCTAGAACAAATTGGTGTGAAGCATATAGCAATCCCATGCAACACATCCCACTATTTTATGCCTCAAATGAAGGCGATGACGAAACTGCATATCATCGATATGGTAGAAGAAACCGCTATAGAAATAAAAAATCGATTTGGTATGGGAACAAGAGTGGGTATTCTTGCGACAAACGGTACCATTCATGCGAAAACCTATGAAAATGCGTGTCTTCAAGAAGGATTAATCTTTGTTAAACCAGAAGGTGCACTTCAAGACAGTGTCATGAAGACCATTTATGATATTAAAGCGGATTGTTTTGCCGATGTATCTAATTTTGAAGCGATTGTGGATAAGATGATTAGTGAATATGCTTGTGATTGTGTCATATTAGCATGTACAGAGCTATCCTTAATTCAAATTAGTGAAAATATTAGACCAGTGGTCATCGATGCGATGGACGTTTTAGTAGAGCGCTCTATTACTTACAGTGGTAAAATAGTCATCAATCGTTAATAAACATTTCATCCTGATTTCTTCTGTACAGTGCGACAAGTTGGAATCAGGATTTTTTATAATTTATTTTAAGAAGGAGATCATATGAAAATTGTCGTATTAGATGGTAGAACATTGAACCCAGGTGATTTGTCGTGGGAGCCTTTAGAGGCATTAGGTGAGGTCACTATTTATGAGCGAACAGAGCGGGATCAAGTGGTTGAAAGAAGCCTTGAAGCAGAGATTCTCTTTACGAACAAAACCTTAATTCGCAAAGAAACCATTGATCAGCTACCAAATCTTAAGTATATAGGTGTATTGGCGACAGGGTTTAATATCGTCGATGTGGATTATGCAAAAGAGAAAGGCATCGTTGTTACAAATGTCCCCTCATATGGGACTCAAGCGGTAGCACAATTTGTTTTTGCACATCTACTTGAAATTTGTCATCATATTCCTGATCACGTTGCTTCTGTCCGTGAGGGTAAGTGGAACCGACAGGCCGATTTTTGCTATTGGAATCAAAGATTGATTGAGCTTGCAGAGAAAACCTTAGGGATAATTGGTACCGGAAGAATTGGTGTAGAAACTGCTAAAATTGCAAGGGCGTTTGGTATGCGCGTTATCGCATATACCCCAAGGCCCAAGCCAGAGCTCATAGGTGGGGATTTTGAATATGTCTCATTTGACCAATTATTGGCTTCATCAGATGTGATCAGTTTGCATTGCCCATTAACCGATGAGACGAGAAATATCTTAAATCACGAAGCCTTCTCAAAGATGAAAGAAGGCGTGATTATCATCAATACCTCAAGAGGGCCGTTAATTGATGAGTCTGCCTTATTGGATGCTTTTAAAAGTGGCAAGGTCTATGCCGCTGGATTAGATGTAATGGCGGTTGAACCACCCAAAGAGAGAAGTCCACTTTATGATATTCCTAATTGTCATATTACACCTCACATTGCATGGGCACCTGTTGAGGCAAGAGGTAGATTGCTTGGTATTGCAATAGATAACTTAAAAGCCTTTATAGGTGGAAATATCATCAATCAGGTTAATCCATAGAAAAATAGGGCATATATAATGTAATGGATTCAAATAAGGAGGTCATACAGTGGAACAAATACTATTAAAACAAAATGAATACTTCCGTAGTGGCGCTACGCGTCCTATCCCATTTAGAATCAAACAATTGGAAAGACTAAGGGAAGCTGTTCAGGTCTTTGAAAAAAAATTGACGCATGCATTATTAATTGACCTTGGTAAATCTGAGTTTGAAGCCTATTCCACAGAGATTGGATATGTTTTACACAGTATTGAGCATACCATAAAACATTTGGAAAAGTGGAGTAAAGCGCCAAGCATTCGACTACCAATTTACCTACAGCCTGGAACAGGTGAAGTCAAGTATGATCCTTATGGTGCTGTCTTGATTATCGCCCCATTTAACTATCCGTTTCAGTTATTAATAGAGCCTCTAATTGGTGCACTTTCAGCGGGTAATACTGCTGTACTCAAGCCTTCTGATTATACGCCAAGTGTAGAAAAAGTGGTTAAGGAAATGATTGAGGCTTACTTTGAACCTGAATATGTTGCTGTGGTCACAGGAGGAAGAGACGTAAATGAAGCCTTATTAAAAATGAGGTTTGACTATATTTTTTTCACAGGCAGCCCAAATGTGGGCAAGGTTGTGATGAAAGCAGCAGCAGAGAACTTAATTCCCGTGACCTTAGAATTAGGTGGAAAAAGCCCTGCAATTGTTCATAAAGATGCCAATCTTAAAGTCGCAGCACTACGAATCGCATGGGGTAAGTTTTCGAATGCAGGTCAAACTTGTATCGCGCCTGATTATGTTTATGTACACAAAGAAATCAGTGAAGCATTTAAAGCACACCTTTTGGAGACCATACTTGCGTTTTATGGACCATTACCGATACAAAGTCCTGATTATGGTAGAATCGTCAATGAAAAAGCGATGCATCGTTTAATCAGACTGATTGATCATGATAAAGTGATCCATGGCGGACAGTATGATCTAGCACATAAATACATTGCACCAACTGTCATGACCGAAGTTACCTGGTCTGATCAAGTGATGCAGGAAGAAATTTTTGGACCTATTCTACCGATCCTAACTTATGATTCACTTGAGCAGGTAATAGACACCGTTTCAAGAGGCGAGAAACCTCTGGCGCTTTATCTATTCAGCGAGGATCAACTGGTTCAAGACTATGTGGTTGATAACATAAGATTTGGTGGCGGTTGTATAAACGATACACTGATGCATGTAGCGACGCCATTCTTACCATTTGGAGGCGTTGGGCACTCAGGGATGGGATCTTATCATGGCAAAGAGAGTTTTGAAACATTTACACACAAAAAGACGATCTTAAAAAGAAGTACAAAGTTAAGCAATCATTTAACTTATCCACCTTATAAAAATAAGGTGAGTCTTGTTAAAAAGATTTTGAAATAAGGATTAAGTTCGGTAATAAAATCAAAAAGAAACTGCTTCAAGTCATATGTGACGAGAAGCAGTTTTTTACATATTAATCATATAGTTAAAGAATCAAATTATTTTGTATCAGTTTGAATGCCTTGATCAAGTAACTTGTTGAGAATTCGGTAGAGGACCTGTGCATCATCCGCTTCAATTTTTAGACATTTAATCAGTTGCTCGGGTACTTTGACTGCACGGTCTCTTAACTGCCAGCCAGCGTCTGTTAAAGTAATGAAAACATTTCTTTCATTGTCTTTAGATCTTGTACGCGTTACAAGCCCTTGAGCCTCAAGCTTTTTTAAAAGTGGCGTTAAGGTCCCTGAATCTAAGAAAAGTCGCTCACCTAACGATTTGACATTGATGCCATCCGTTTCCCATAATGCCATCATCGTAATGTACTGTGTGTAGGTTAGACCAAGTGGGTCTAAAAATGGTTTATAGAGTCGTGTGACTTCTTTTGAAACCGCGTAAAGCGGAAAACACAACTGATTTTTTAATTTTAAAGCATCATAATTCATCGCATACTCCTTTGACCAACTCTATTCGGTCAATTTAATTGTACGCAATTAATTAGAAACTGTCAACTAAATGATTTTATAACCTACACCCCAAACGGTTTCTATTAGAGGTGTATTTGGTGCTTGGACTTCAATTTTTTCTCTAATCCGCTTTACGTGAACGGTTACAGTAAAAGCATCACCCAAAGAATCAAATTTCCAAACGCGTTCGTAGATTTCTTCCTTCGAAAATACACGACCACGGTTTTTAGCAAGTAATAGGATGATATCGAACTCCTTTGGCGTTAATTCTAAGGTCTCACCACCAACAGAAAAAGTCTTTGTCATTTCGTTAATCGTGAACTCTCGAATAACGATATTGGCATCATCAAATGTGGTCGATCCAGCGCTCTTCATTTTACCATAACGTCTAAGCTGTGCTTTTACCCTTGCAATTAATTCATTGGTGCTAAACGGTTTCGTCATATAGTCATCCGCGCCTACACCTAAGCCTAGCACGATATCCATATCTTGATTTTTTGCAGAAACGATAATGATAGGAATGTCCTTTAGGGACTGGATGCGTTTACAGATTTCAATACCATCGCCATTTGGAAGCATTAAATCCAATATAACTAAAGAAACGCCCTCAAGAAGTGGGATGATCTTTGTAATGTCACCAGTGGATTCGATGACGACTTCATAACCGTTGATTTCAAGGTAATCACGCTGAAGTCTAGCGATACTCTTATCGTCTTCTATTACCAGTATTTTTTCCATAATTGCCTCTTTCTATATACTTTTTGACGAACTTTCGATTAAATTTTATCATTTATTTCAAAGGCTTTTAGTCGAATCGACATGGTTAAGCCATTTGAGTCATTACCAAATGCATTGATTTTTCCACCATGAGCTACAATAATCTCACGGCATATACTAAGACCAATCCCACTCCCTTTAATATCTAGATTTCTAGATTTGTCACTTCTAAAAAAGCGATCAAAGATTTTAGACAGATCTTCTTCTTTAACACCTATCCCGTTGTCAGAAACATTAATAAAAACACCATCGTCGTCTTGATTTGCTAGGATAACAACTTCAAGTGGTTTGTCGCTCCTGTACTTAATAGAGTTTTCAATAATGTTGATAAACACGCGCATAAGCTTTTCTGGATCAACTTCAACTTGTGTGTCTTTAATAATAAAATGTAGCGACAGCTTGCCACCGATTTTAGTGACATCACTTTCAAGCTCATCAACACAATCCATTAAAAAGTCTTTTAAATTGACCACTTGCTTATTGAGCTTAATAGTATTGGTGTCATATCGTGTGATATCGAAAAGATCATTGAGTAGACTTTCAATCATATAGGTTTTAGACTCTATGGTTTCTAAGTATTCACGCTGCGTTTCTTCAGTTCTAGCGACACCATCCTTTAAACCTTGAACATAACCCCTAATTGAAGTGATTGGTGTTCTCAAATCATGGGATATATTAGCGATGAGTTCCTTCTTTTCGATTTCTAAGCGATGCTGTTTTTCTACAGAAAGCTCTAAGGATTCACGCATGCTTTCCACACTTTTTGCGAGTTCAAAGAAATCGTCCTCGTCCTCGTATGAGAGGCGAGCGCTGAGGTTACCACGTCTGATTTCATTTGTAGTATAGGTTAATCGTTTGATGGCACGCTTTATTGGATTTGAAATCCAAGAGAGTAAAATCGCGAGTAATAAAAGATTAAATGCACCATATAGGATGAAGAACACTTTTTCAAATACTTTGTAAGCCAGCTCTAATCTTGAACTGTCAATGATGAGCTTGATATCTATGGTGCCTGAAGTTAGTGTTTCAAAATGCTGATGCATCAAAGAATATTTTACCATAGGTTGATCAGAGGATAAACGTTTAAAGAGTTGTCGTTCTATCCAGTTGAGATGACTGATTTCATCGCTATAAGTGGTAAATGCTAAGACGTTATTATCGTAGACTTCAACACTGAGAAATGCGGTGTTAAAATTTTCATAGGCATAATTTTTAAACTCATCGGTCAAAAAGTAATCTGGAGAGTTTGAATAGGGCGTTACATAGGCTTCAAACTCAGATGAGACTTCAGAGAAATTGTTGAAGATATCGTAATACGTATCGAAAAAGTGCACGAAATCTAAATTGTCACTAAAAAAGTTATTGGTGATAAATAAGGTGAATATTGCAGGTAGTAAAACCAACAATATTAAAGATATGATAAATTTGGTTCTTATTTTCATGTTATACCCCTTTAAATAATCTTCGTGCTAACTTTATTATAGCCTATTTCATATTAAAGTGCGAAATAACGATTTTATAAAGAAATATGACAAGAACTTCCCAAATTTGTCATGTGATTTTAATTCAATTAACATGAGGGTGCAACATGTTTCTAGTATAATGATAGCAATTGTGACATATAAGTTTTTTACTGACAAAAGGAGAATTTCATGAAGACAAAATTTAGGGTAACTGCTGCGATCGCCGTTCTTTCATTGGCGATGAGTGTGGTGAATTTACCGAGCATGGCATATAACAAAATATTAGAAAAGACAACTGGTGAAACGGCGTATGCCGATGGCATGACGCATGAAAATCTCAAGATATATACAGATGAAGGTTGGATTAACATGAACATCCTTCGTGTTGATCTCGAGAAAAATGTCGATATGACAGTCGTTACTGACACTTACTTTTCATCTCGAGATACACTTACCAACTTAGTGAAGAAAAACAATGATGATAAAACCATAGTCGCTGCAATTAACAGTGATTTCTTTGATACAAGTAATAGCACTACCATGGGAACGCTCGTAAGAGAGGGCGAAATACTAAGTACAAGTATCGGTTATCCGGATTTTGCGTCGTTTAATATATCGGGAACAGGCATCCCTTATGTGGCTTATATCAACACACCAAAGAACATTGTAAGTAACGGCACTTATTCTAAAACATTAAGCTATATTAATAAGCCCTATCTTGCATATAATAGAACGATTATGTTTGATAGTACATTTGCAGCAAAATCATATGGAAAAACATTGGGTGCAGATGTATTAGAAATCTTGGTTCAAGAAGGTGTTATTAAAGAAATAAGAAGATCAGGTGAGCCATTCACAATACCTAAAAATGGTTTTGTACTCGCTTCTGTAGGATCTGATATTTCAGAAATGAGCAGCCATTTTAAAGTGGGTGATTCTATCAATATCAAATATGATGTTAACTTTAGATATCTTGATTTAAGTGTAGGTGGCGGCACACAGTTGGTTAAAGACGGTAAGGTAATGTCAACGTTTACTCAAAATATTACAGGTGCGCATCCACGTACCGGACTGGGAATTACGAAAGATAGAAAACATCTTATTCTAGTTACTGTAGATGGGAGAACTGCTTCGTATAGAGGCGTTACTCAGACAGAACTTGCTAACTTATTGATTCAACTGGGTGCATATGAGGCGATTAACCTAGATGGAGGCGGATCCACTCAGATGGTAACGACATCACCTTTCACAGGTGCTGTTGGCACAGTGAATTATCCTTCTGATCAAGTCGAAAGAAAAATGTATACTGGATTGGCAATTCGTAAGATTCTCGTAGATGATCCAGTATTGAGACAAATACAAATTAGCCTTAAATCAAAAGTGATGTTGTTAAATGAAAAAGTGGCAATTGGTGTTCTTGCCAGTGATACAAATTATAACCCTTTGAAAGTGGACGCAGATCAAATCCAATGGTCGGTTTCAGGTGTTACTGGAACCTTTGAAAAGGGTTTTTTCAAGCCAACCTCTTCAGGAAAGGGAACAATAGTAGCAAGCTATGGTGATCAAATCGCTGAATATCCGATAGAAGTAAAAAACAATGCGGCTAAATTGGTAGTTTCTTCTTCTGTGATTAAACCTGAAGCAGGACAAGAAAAACCACTCTATTTTTCAGTAATAACCGATGAAGGGCAACAAATATCACTTGGATCTACTTCTGTTAAGGCAAGTATTGACGCATCGGTAGGTAGTTTCAACTCAGAAACAGGGATTTTCAAAGCACCTCAAACTGTAAAAGAAGGCTATATAACTTTCGAGTACGATGGCTTAAAGGCTTATGTTGCAGTTGGTGCAGGTGTTGAAAAGCTACTTTTTGCAGATTTTGAAAGTGGCATAGGTACGTTTAGTGGTTATCCAACTACAGTTACTGGGATTTATCAAGAAACAACTGCCAACTCAAAGTTTGGAAAATCGGGACTGTTAACTTATGATTTTACACAATCTACAGATACGAGAGCGGCATATTTAATCTTTAAAAAACCAATTGCATTTCCAAAGGATGCACAAGGATTTGGTTTATGGGTGCTCGGAGATGAGGCAAACAGCCATTGGCTAAGAGCTAAAGTTGTAGATGCTAATGGGATATCGAGTAATATTACGCTTGCGAGCAAAGTAGATTGGAAGGGTTGGAAGTACATTACAGCTGAGTTCCCTAAAGAATTGGTGGCACCAATTACCTTAGAACGCCTCTATTTAGTGGAAACTGATGCGACAAAACAAGATGCGGGCTATATCCAATTTGATAATATTGAAGCTTATCAGAGCAAGGCTCTAAGTGTTGCAGTACCAACAGATGTAACACGTATTAAAACACCTTCGGACTATAAGCTTTCAAATGATGCTACATCTGTTACGCAATTTTTGGTTAAAACGAAAGATAGCAAAACAGTGGATACACTCATAAAAAACAGTGGTATTTCATTTGTGACGCCATCAAACAGTTTTAATATTAAGGACATGAATGGCTTTACCTTGGTATCTATTTTAAATAACAACTTCAGTATTCGCAAAAGCGACTATACGCAGTGGTCAAAGCTAACAGCCTTTGTCAATGGCACTGTGAAAAAACCAGTTGTATTTTTCATGAACGATGTTTATTCCTTTACAGATACGCTTGAACAAGATTTGTTCTTTGAGCAGGTTAAAGCCTTAACCGATCGTGGCATCGATGTAGCGGTGTTGTTTACAACCTCAAATGCAACCTTTAATTTTTCAAAAGTTAGTGGTGCAACAGTGGTAAAGATACCATCAAGTGATACAAGCTTAACTTACCTAAAAGTTGGCGTTTCAGGTGGCAAATTAAGCTTTGAGATAAAATAGATCTGAATCAAACTATATAAAAACCTGTGGTGAATTGTCTTAGTGACAATTGCCACAGGTTTTTTTAGTCTTTTTTCTGCCTTTGGCAAATTGGATCTACTCAATTTCTAAAAAGTAAGGATTTGATTAGAAAGGTGTTAGAAAATATTAAATCAATACTAAACTCACTCGTGTAGATGTGGGGATTCAGTTGTTTTATAGTAGATATAGAAAGACGAGGTGAGAAGATGCTCAGTTTTAAGCCAAGACAAATTAGTGAAGATGAAATCGTTAAAAAGATTAAAGCGGCACTTGATGCATGCGACTCAAGTGAACTTAAAACCAAGAAGTTCGTAGGATTGCTCAACGACTTCATCCCATATGAAAATGGATTAAAAATGCGATTGGAATTATTAGCAAAGGCAGGTTACATCGATCAAATCGACAAATTAAAGAGAGATCAAGTCAACGATCAAAAAATTGAAAAAATGGCACAGGCATTTTCAAAAGAGTATGGGTTTGTTATAGATGAGAGTCTAAAGACCATAAGACTGATTATGAAAGCGAAGGCGTTTAATAAAGTGACGCATCAGAATGCACCTGCACTTAAAATTGTTTCCGCAGTACAAGTACAAGGCAATTTTTCAAAGAAGCACATTCAAACTGAAGCTGAATCTAACGTTAACTTGAACTCAAGTTCTGTTCTTGATGAAGGCGTAAGTAAACTAAAACAAAGTTCAAACCAAAATTCAAATGAAGCTTCAAAGCAAATCCAAAGAAAAAGACCAAAAAAATGGGTTCGGAATAAACGAAATTTAATAGCATACCTGTTTTTATTAGTGGCATTGCCGATTGGTTATTACACACTCTTGGTAAATAATAATGCCTTAGTAGAAACGATGGCAATCTTAGATCAATTTTTTAGTTGGCCGCTGACTTTTGAACCTAATGTCATAGCCCTTATAATCATAAGTGGTGTAATGACAATGGCACCATTTGTAGCAAATAAGCTTAAAAAGATGAACATTTTAGGTTTTTATCCTCTAGTGCTATTAGGCATTGAGGTCATCTTAACGGCACTGTCAACTAAATTACCAGCTTATTTTACAGTGATACAGTTCGGCATAGGAGTTTGTTTGTTTTTATCCTTTTTAGTATTGGGCTTTTATGCGATGCGTTTACCTAAAGGCGCCAAAGAGTATACAGCTTATCGTTCGATTTTACCTTATTATTTGATGACTGGACTATGGTTAGGTGCACAATATCTCGCAATATCGAAGGTGGTTTTATGAAAATTGTGACGCAACAAGGACAAGCTGTTAGTCTGAAAAGACAAAACAATAATAAATCAACAGTTAAAATGAATATGCAAGATAGAGCAGTGAATTATGAGAAAAAGGAGGCACTTATGTCTGACTATTTAAACCCTGGCGACTATGTATCCGGTTCGGAGCGTCGATTTAGAGTTTTAAAGGAAATCGGCGGTGGTGGACAGGGCAATGTCTATCTCGTCACCAGTGATGGCGAACAGTTTGCACTTAAATGGTATAACCGTCAAGCTTCTACGACTGAGCAATACCATGCAATTGAAGGACTGGCAATGAAGGGTGCGCCAAGTGAACGATTTATTTGGCCAATGATGATTGTAGAAGGTGAGTCAAAAGATAATTTCGGCTACATTATGCCTTTGATTGATACAAAAAAATACACAAAGTTGGCACATTATTTCAGCGGTGAAATAAAAGTAAAGCGGATGGAACCTATAATTGAAGCTTGTATTCAAATGGCAAGTGGGTTTTATGATTTGCATCTGACAGGGATGTGCTATAGAGATATATCGTTTGGGAATCTTTTTGTAGACTTTTCAACTGGAGATGTTTTAATTTGTGATAACGACAACGTGACATTTGATAACTTGACCAGTAGCTCAGAGATATGGGGTACACAGGGGTTTATGGCACCTGAGGTTGTTAAAGGGGAAGCGCCTCCAAGTTCTCAAACCGATCTCTTTTCACTTGCTGTGGTCTTATTTAGAATGCTACATCTACAACATCCACTTCAAGGTAAAAAAGAATATGAAATTGAAATCGCAGATTATGAAGCGCTTGTAGATCTCTATGGTCACAATCCAATCTTTATATACGACCCTATTGACGCTACGAATCGACCTGTTAAAGGGAAAAAAGATATGGCAGAAGCCTATTGGCATCATTATCCCACCTTTATAAAAAATCGCTTCATCGAAGCATTTACCATAGGTCTACACGATCCAAACAGTAGAGTCCGTGAGAGTATTTGGATACAAGATTTATTAACACTAAAATCGAATTTGATGTATTGTTACCATTGTGGCAGTCAGTTGTTTTATGATAGAGAGACCATACATCAAACCGTCTGTCCAAGCTGTGGAAAAAGAGCAACCCTTATTCCGCCAAGAATTAAGATTGGCTCGAGAATTTTACTACTTAATCACGATACACTGATCACTCGTGGACAAGTTGAATCTGAAAATTTTATGGACTATGAAACACCGTATCTTAAGGTGGAAATTCATCCTAGACATCCAGAAATATGGGGACTTAAGAACCTATCAGAAGATGTGTGGCGATACGAAGGTAAGGATGGCCAGATAAAAGAGCTTACCAAAGATGGTATCGTTCCAATCAAGGATGGCCTTGAAATATATATGGGTGACAAACAATGTGCAGTTAGAGCTGCAACGCAAATTAAATAATAGGGAGGTACTTTTATGTACGAAAGAGAAGGCAATATGGGCAATAGAGATTTACATCTGTTCTTTTTAATAGATGCATCTGACTCAATGAGTTATGGTGGTAAGGTTGAAACGCTTAACAATGCAATCAGAGAAGCAATTCCACATATCAGGGAAATCGCAAGAGAAGCTGAAGGATCGATTAAGGTACATGCATTATCGTTTTCAACTGGTGCAAGATGGCTCACTAAAAATGTAGACGTAAGAGACTTCACTTGGGATAACATTACGACAAAAGGCGTTACAGATATGGGAAGAGGATTTGAGCTATTAGCTGAAAAGTTATCTGGTGACTTCCAAGGAGAAAGAGGGTATCAGCCAGTTATGATCTTGCTATCTGATGGTATGCCAACCGATGACTATGAAGCTGGACTTAAAAAACTGAAAGCGACGAAATGGGGAAGTAAGGCTATTAGAATTTCGATTGCGATTGGTTCTGAAACGGATATGGATGTGCTTCAAGAGTTTATAGGTGATAGTTTTAGAGGTGAGTTAAAACCACTAAAAGCTAAAAATGCCGCTGAACTTAAGAACTTCATCAGATGGGCATCGACAGCAGCTTCAAATGCTTCTATCAACCCAATGAAAGGTATGTTACCACCACCACCAGTTGTCACTTCTGAAGATGTATTAGAAGAGGTAGATTGGTAGGATATAAAGTCGCTAGGGCAACTGTAAAGGGAAACAAACCTCTTACGGCAAATAAACCCAATCAAGATGCTTGTGGTAGTTTAACATTAGATGCATATGAGATTCTTGCGCTAAGTGATGGTCATGGATCTGAAAAATACACCTATAGTCATTTGGGTGCTCAGTATGCTGTGGCTGTCGCTTTAGAGGTTTTTAGCGATTACCTACATCATATTTCAAATGAAATAACACTTGAACAAATTCGGTTTGACATGGAGGAAAGGCTTTCTATGTCACTGCAAGCTAAATGGATTAACGAAGTTCTAAAAGACCCTAATTTTCAATCTATAGAACAGTTTGGATGTACCCTTTTGGTTGCTGTTTTATCCCCAAACTGGATCGCAAGTTTACAAATTGGAGATGGAAAAATTGCTGTTGTATATGAAAGTGGCGACGTTTATTTTCCAACAGCGAGAGACGACCGTTTTGCATTTAGTGAAACCGCGTCGATGATCCAAGAGAATGCTTGGATGGAGATGCAGGTGACGGTAACTGATTTAAATGAAAAAGTAAGGCTTGTAGGTTTATCTTCCGATGGGGTTGAAAATGCTTATCCAAGCGGTTTTTATGACGATGTCTCCTTTTATCGAGAGCTTGCTTCAAGTGATGATTTGATTGAAACACTCAATGCTTTAGTTCATTCAGCAAGTCTGTTTTCTCACGATGATACAACCGCGATTGTTTGTTATCAACCAGAGCTATTAAAAGTGCCCTACTCAGAAAGCACACACATATGGTACGAACAGATTCCAATGGAATGTCAGCCTTTTGTAGTCGGTTTAATGGGGGGCGTTAATAAGCGGATAGAAGCGGCAATCAATCTAGAGCAGTTCTTTCAAAAATCAGGTGATGTTTTACCAAGGTTTTTGACACTGAAAAGACTTTTTACTTGTCCCGATACATCCATCTGCATAATAGGTGGAGGCAGTAAACAATACACTTCCAGTGAACGCATCCATCAAATCCTGCAACAGTTGGTTAAGTTATCTATGCACTCTAGCGATAGGAGAGAAATAAAACAAAAGCTTATTGATCTTCAGAGAAGCTTGAGATATGACTACGCACAAGGAAAATATATTTTTGAAAATGATCAGGATAAAGTTATCCCTATGGTAAGCCTTAAAGGGGCAAATGGTACATTTGAATTGTTCCATAATTCATATATCTACTTGCATCAGCTTATGCCAATGATTTCTTCAGTGGATCTGCCTATTGGTAAAGTCGTTCAGCATCCTAAGAATCCACGAATTTGGGGAATTCTGAATCTATCAAATACTTCTTGGGAAACAGAAAGAGAGCAAATAATTAGTGGTAAGACCTTGACTGTTAAACCTAAAACACAATTCTATGCTTATGGAATTCCCGTTCAAATAGAAATCAAGTTATAAATTTTAACGCAAAATAGGTTACAAAATCAAAAACTTGCACAATTGCGCAAGTTTTTTTGTGTTTTTTTCAAAAAAGATGATTATTATTATTGAATAACGGATATCTTGGTATATATATAAAAAGTGACGCTATTAAGACAAAAAGGGCTATCATAAAGTCATGAATGAGATGGGGAAATAAAGCGGAAGGAGTGAAAAGTGTGAGAGAAGAAATGATTGAACGCATTTTAAGTGATTTTTTGATTTTAGTACCTTTACTAAATAAAAAAATTCTAAGAGAAAGTGAATTGTATAAGTTGGATGATTTATATCCTTCACATGTACAGATTCTACTTTTATTATCAAAGAACAAGCAGTTGACTATGTCTGAGATTAGTCGAGAGATTCACGTGATTAATTCCAACTTAACACCTTTAGTAGATAAGTTGATTAAACTGGGTTATTTAAAAAGACAACCCTCAAAGAAAGACAGACGTGTGGTTCATATCTCATTGACTGCCAGTGGAAAAAAACAAGTTGAAAAGCACAAACAATATGCAATTGCTTATTTAAAAGAGCAATTTGAACAGCTTGACGAAACAACTCTAGAAGCTTTACAAGAGCATCTAGGTGAAGTGAATCGAATTTTAGAGCCCTTTATATAAAAACTAATAGAAAACGTATAAATTTATTTGTAAAGAGCGTTTTTAATGTGTTAACATGAATTAGGACATCGTTTCCTAATTCTTTTTTTGTTTGACAGATGTGAATAGCGTATCATGATGAAAATGATTTTAGGACTTTTTTTTTAGACCTGTCATGAACTATTTATAGCATCGAAATTCATAGGTACGATGGTCGAGAATTTTACTATGAGGTGATAGAATGAAATTAAGAAAATATGCAGAGTTGTTAGTTAAGACAGGAATCAACCTCAAAAAGGATCAAATTCTTGTCGTTCGTTCTCCAATTGAATGCGCTGAGTTTGCGAGAGAAATCGTAGACATTGGTTTTGAAGCGGGTGCAAAAGATGTCGTTATCAACTGGAGTGATGAAGTATATTCAAGAATCCGTTATCTGAAAGGACCGGAGGCATTGTTTGAAACTTTTCCATCATGGCAAAAAGAATTTTATCTTTCTTATGTAAGACAAGATGCAGCATTTTTAACCATCTCAGCATCAGATCCGGAGAACTTTAAAGATGTTGATCCTGTAAGAATTCAAAAATTTTCAAGAGCGTTCAGTGCAGAGGTTTCCGAATATAGAGACCGTTTAATGAACAATGAAAACGTTTGGTGTGTGGCATCAGTACCAACACCTGCATGGGCAAAAAAAGTTTTCCCTGACGTAACAGAAGCTGAAGCTATGGATAAGCTTTGGGAAGCGATTTATGAAGCTGTACGTGTAAATGAACCAGATCCTGTGGCTTCTTGGAACACACACAAACAAAATTTAAAAAGACAAATGGATTTACTCAATGAGATGAACTTTAAATCCTTACATTATACAAACAGTTTGGGAACAGATTTGGTGATTGAGCTCCCTGAAGGCCATTTATGGCTTGGCGGTTCTGATTTGACGCCTGATGGTCATGAGTTTATAGCGAATATGCCAACAGAAGAAGTGTTTACAGCACCGAAGAGAGATGGCGTTAACGGTCGCGTGGTCAGTTCGATGCCGCTAAACTTTAACGGAAGCTTAATTGATGGGTTTGAACTCACTTTTAAAGAAGGTAAAGTAGTGGATTATTCTGCAAAAGTAGGTTACGAACAATTA
Source organism: Firmicutes bacterium UBA6226 (assembly GCA_002441045.1). Next base: position 29,477 of record DJWQ01000220.1, read on the forward strand.
AAACGACTTCTTGAAACCGATGAAGGCGCTTCTTATTTGGGTGAAGTTGCGCTTGTCCAATATGATAGTCCAATTTCAAATATGGGTATATTATTCTATAATACTTTATTTGATGAAAATGCATCATGCCATTTAGCACTTGGCAAAGCTTATCCAGTTTCGATCAAAGGTGGCGATCAAATGGATCAAGCAACACTGCTGGCTAATGGCATCAACGATTCGATTACACATGAAGACTTTATGGTAGGTACAAAAGATTTGTCGATCGTCGGTGTTAAAGCGAGTGGTGAAAAGGTTCAAGTATTCAAGGATGGTAATTTTGCCCTTTAGGAGACTTTATGAGGCAGTTAAAACGATTTTACCAAGAAGTATATAAATACGACTCCGAACACAATTCGTATCAGATAGACGTACTTTTAGACGCATATGAGGATGTCTATGATGAATGGGATGCATCCCCTTTTAAAAGAAGAGATATTGAAGATGAGTTTGATGATTTTATAACAGACTCATCATCGGATATACCACTTAAATATGGGGTAGTCATCAACCTGTATTTGCCTAAAAACGCATACGATGAGAGAAAAGAACGATTGCTGGTTGAAGCTTATGAAAATTTCTATCAATTTAAACTAAAGCGTGCACTAAAGGTAAGACAAAATATGAATCGAAAAATTTTGAATTACCTCGTATTGGCGATTATCTTCTTATTTGTGGGCTATTTTTATCTACCAGAGGAAGAGGGAATTCTGTTTAAACTTGTGAAGGAAGGTATCTTTATTGGCGGTTGGGTTTTTTTATGGGAGGTATTTACATTACTTTTTATATCTGAATCAGATCAAACCAGAGAAGTAAAGTTGATTAAACGATTGCTAATGTCTAATTTGAACTTTGTTTATAAAGAATAATAAAAGGTGTTATTGTCACATAATTAAGCGACAATAGCACCTTTTGTGTTTGAGAAACAATCTCAATTGTAAACAATTCGTAATTTTATGTTTTTTTGTGTATTTTTAATTTTAAGCGGTATATATGAAATATCAAATAAAGCTGAAGCAAAACTTCAGAAGGAGTATATATGAAAAAAACTATTATTGTAGCAGGAGCGGCGGGTGAAGGTATCAATACCGTCGAAATGTTTATCGAGAAAATACTAAAGCATTCAGGCTATAGCATTTATTCTTATAAGAATTATATGTCTCGTGTTAGAGGCGGATATAACTATTCTACAATTGTCGTCAGCTCAGATCCCGTTTATGCCATAGAAGAGCAAGGCGATATTTTTATCGCGCTAAATAAAGAAGCGCATGAGCTTGCACCTGTTCAGCTTAAAGAAGATGGAATGTTAATCAGTGAAATGAATCATGATCAAGTTAAAACGGTTCTTTTTAGAAAAGAAGATATGCCACAAGAGGTAAAAGGGAAAAATGCGTTCGCTATGGCCTCTGTTGGATGGGTTTTAAAATATTTTGGTGTGACTGAATCAAATTTAGAGCGTATTTCAAATAAAAAATGGCGTCCTGAAGTCAATGCGTCAAACTTGGCAGCTGCTACATGGGGATATGAAAAAGCAACTCTCACAGCAGATTTTAGTAAAGAGCAACCGGAAAGAATCTTAGTGAATGGCAATCAAGCGGTCGCACTTGGTGCTTTAAGTGCAGGCCTCGGCTTCTACAGCGCTTATCCAATGGCACCATCAACAGGAATAATGACATATCTTTCTGCTAATGAAAAAGAAATGAATATCATAGTAGAACAAACAGAAGATGAAATTGCAGGGATAATGGCAGCTGTAGGAGCATCGTCAAATGGCGTTAGAGCAATGACAGGAACTTCCGGTGGTGGGTTTGCACTAATGGTTGAGACTTTAGGCTTTGCTGCAGTGAGTGAAACACCACTCGTCGTTTGTAATGTACAAAGACCAGGGCCTGCGACTGGATTACCGACGCGTACTGAACAGGCCGATCTTGCATTTGTGGTGACCGCTTCGCAAGGCGAATTTGCGAGAATCGTACTTGCGCCATTAACTGTAGAAGATGCTTTCTACACCACGCATCGTGCCTTTAACTTAGCAGATAAATATCAGGTGCCGGTGGTGATTTTAACAGATCAACTATTGGCCGATTCAACACATAGTGTCCCTGTTTTTGATACCAAATCTTTATCCAATGAGCGATATTTGACGATTGAACCTGTAGATGACTATAAACGTTATGATTACGATGCCATCAGTGGTGGCAGAAAATACCCAGGGATTGATAAAGAAACGATTATTATGACTGATTCACATGTCCATGATCCATATGGCCATGTGACTGAAGATGAACAGGCCACTGTTTTACTCAAAAACAAATTTATGAAACGTATGGACGCGATTCGCTCAGAAGCAAAAGCACCACTCTTCCATGGTGTTGGGGATTATGAAACGTTGTTTATCAGTTGGGGTTCAACTTATGGCGCTTTGAAAGAAGCCGTAGATACACTGAATGAGAGTGGCGAAAAGGTAGCCTTGCTCGCCTTTAGTGATGTCTTTCCTCTAAGTGAGGCCATTATGGATCCGTATCTCTCGAAAAAGCCTTTTATCATCAACGTAGAAGGCAATGCTATGAATCAGTTCGGACAGATTTTAAAAATGGAAACTGGCATAAGATGGCAGGCCTCTATCAATAAATACGATGGACGCCCTTTTACAGCAAACTATATTATTAATGAATTCGAGGTGATTCGTAATGGTCAATCTAAATAAATTAAATGTCGTAAAAAACGACAATCCATTTGTAACAAACAACCCAACAAGTTGGTGTCCTGGGTGTGGTAATTTTAGTATCCTAGACAGTATCAATCAGGTTTTATATGAGGAAGGGTTAACACCGCAAGATGTTTTGATGGTTTCAGGTATCGGTCAAGCGGCTAAATTGCCCCATTATATCCATGCACATGGGCTTAATACACTGCATGGTAGAGCGCTCCCTGCGGCTATGGGCGCTCAAGCGGCAAACAATAGCTTTAAAATGCTTGTGACATCAGGCGATGGTGATACGTATGGAGAGGGTGGTAATCACTTTTTGCATAATGTACGCCGTAATTTGGATTTGGTGCATATCGTTCACGATAATCAAATATATGGTCTTACTAAAGGGCAAGGTTCACCGACGACAGCATTGGGTCAAAAGACAAGACTTCAGTTTGATGGGATGCGACACGAACCGCTCAATCCTGTAGCACTTGCGATCTCTTTAGGTTGTACCTTTGTTGCACGTAGCTTTTCTGGAGATCCAAAGCATTTGCAAAAAACGATAAAAGCTGCACTTGATCATAAAGGGTATGCCCTTATTGATGTCATGCAGCCATGTGTTTCGTTTAATGAAGTGAATACTTTTAAATGGTACAAAGAGCGTGTATTTGAAATTGCATCTGATCACGATGTGACCGATAAAGTAAAGGCCTTTGAATTGGCTCAAACTTTTGGAGATGAAGGTATTCCAATTGGTATTCTCTACCGTGAGGAAAGTCCAAGCTTTATGGAACGTATTCCTCATATCGATCGTCCTTTAGTTGATTATATTAGAAAACCAGAAGACATCGATCCACTCCTAAAGCGAATGATCGATTAATTAAAAGCTAACGATAAAATAAAACAAATAAAGGGGGCACCAGTAATATGGTAAGTAGGCCAGCAAGGCCGATGGCTGTACTGCTGAGTGCTCCTTCTGTTTCTCCCATTTCAATCGCTTTAGAGGTACCAACGCCATGTGAGGCGGTTCCAATACCAACTCCCACAGCAATTTTATCTAAAAACGGAAACCATTTTGGGAAAAGAGGGGCAATAAGTGCGCCTAAAATACCTGTAATAATAACCATTACAATTGTGATGACTGGATTACCACCATTGATCTCCACAAGAGAGAGTGCCATTGGTGTCGTAATGGATTTTGGTACCATTGAACGGACCATAATTTCATCTAGACCTAACCATTTTCCCATTAGGAGTATTGAGAAGAATGATGTTAAAACACCACAAGTGATGCCTATCAGAAGGCTGATAAAGTGACTCTTAATAATTTTTCTTTGGCGGTAAAGCATCAGTCCGAGAGCAACAGTTAAAGGCCCTAAGAAGTAATGAAT